>NZ_CP026362.1:1327500-1632500 GCF_004116955.1 Bacillus vallismortis
GTTGGCTCAAATTCCATGTCGTCCGGAAGAAGTGATATCGCTTCCGTTTTTTGAAAGCCATAGGTTCTCAGGAGTTTATGCCACTCGAGTTCTTCATGTAAGCAAGTAAAACCGTAGAAATCCATCATTTGCTTTTTTTCTGCGGGCGGCATCGGTTTTTTTAAAGCTGCTTCAATACCAATCAGCATCCCGCCGGGCTTCAATACTCTTGACATTTCCTGAAGAGAGGATGACAGATGGGAAAAACTGAGGACTGACTCGGACAATACGCATGAAAAGGACTCGGAAGAAAACGGGAGGCGTTCCAGTTCAGCTTGATATGATGGAATGGCGAGACCTTCATTTGCAAATCTTTTTTTCGCTTTCTCAAGCATGATAGGGTCTTTATCAACAACTGTTACAGGATAAAGCAAATGGCCTAAATAAGCCGCTGTTTGTCCTGTTCCGCATCCGGCATCAAGAATCGGCTGATCCGGGGAGGGCGCGGCTTTTTGCAAGACCGCTTTTGAAAAAGCCAGTCCGCCCGGATGCGCTCCTGCGACACCGAATAAGGACAGCATTTCTAAATATCGGCTCAATATCGAATCCTCCTTTTTTTTTATCATATGTCATATAAAGACATAGGGTTTATGAAAAGCGAAAGAAGGGCGTTTCTCATTCTTTTTTGCTCCGAGTTGACGAATAAGAATTCGTCCATGATAATATTGTAAGAAGAAAAAGGTGGTGTTTAATTGAAACGGCAATTTAAACTGTTTTTTATAGTGCTGATCACTGCGGTTGTCGCTTCGGCGCTTACTTTATTTATTACGGGCAATTCCAGTATCCTGGGCCAAAAATCAATTCGTGCGGGAGACAGTCAGTTCGACAAGTTAAATAAAGCGTATGAGCAAATCAAAGGTGATTACTACCAAAAGACAGACGATGACAAATTAGTAGACGGAGCAATTAAAGGAATGATTGAATCTCTGGATGATCCGTATTCGACATATATGGATCAAGAGGAAGCAAAATCATTCGACGAGACCATTTCTGCATCCTTTGAAGGGATCGGAGCGCAAGTAGAGGAAAAAGACGGTGAAATCCTTATTGTGTCGCCAATTAAAGGTTCACCTGCTGAAAAAGCGGGGATCAAGCCGAAGGACCAGATCCTTAAGGTGAACGGAAAAAGCGTCAAAGGCATGAATGTAAATGAAGCCGTCGCTTTAATCCGCGGAAAAAAGGGCACAAAAGTGAAGCTTGAGCTCAACAGAGCGGGTGTCGGACATATCGATCTCTCCATTAAGCGCGATACCATTCCTGTAGAGACCGTCTATTCCGAGATGAAAGACAACAATATCGGCGAAATCCAAATTACTTCTTTCTCTGAAACAACGGCAAAAGAGCTGAAAAACGCCATTGACAGTTTAGAGGAAAAAGGCGCTGAAGGCTATATTTTAGACTTGAGGGGCAACCCGGGCGGTTTAATGGAACAGGCGATTACAATGAGCAACATGTTCATTGATAAAGGAAAAAACATCATGCAGGTTCAATACAAAAACGGTTCTAAAGAAGTCATGAAGGCTGACAAAGAACGTACAATAACCAAACCTACCGTCGTTTTAGTCAATGACGGCACAGCCAGCGCCGCGGAAATTATGGCCGCTGCCCTCCATGAATCGTCAGGCATACCGTTAATCGGGGAAACGACATTTGGAAAAGGCACGGTGCAGACTGCAAAAGAATATGATGATGGCTCTACTGTCAAACTGACAGTCGCCAAATGGCTGACGGCTGACGGTGAATGGATTCATAAAAAAGGGGTCAAGCCCCAAGTGAAAGCAGAGCTGCCTGATTACGCGAAGCTGCCGTTTTTGGACGCGGATAAAACGTATAAATCCGGTGATTCAGGCACAAACGTCAAAGTCGCTCAGCAAATGTTCAAAGCACTTGGCTACAACGTAAAAGTTAACAGTGCGTATGACCAGGATTTTGTATCTGTCGTCAAACAGTTCCAGAAAAAAGAGAAGCTGAAAGAAACAGGCGTATTGACTGGCGAGACAACAACGAGATTAATGACAAAACTTCAAAAGAAACTGTCGAATAATGATACGCAAATGGAAAAAGCAATTGAAACACTGAAAAAAGAAATGTAAAAAACCCCATACGCGCCTGCCGCGTATGGGGTTTTTTATGCGCCTCTCTGACTTGGATTGGGCTCTTGTTTTTTACCAAATAAACCTTCAATGACAGGATTGGACCCTGCTTTTTTGACGAACAGCGGATTCAGAATCACCACAGCGATGATGTTGGCGGCCAAACCCCAGAACCCTTCATAAATGCCATTTGCGGATTGAGTGGTATACACAATAAATGTTACTGCAAGGCCGACTAATAATCCGATAACTGTCGCTTCTTTCGTTTGATGTTTCCAGAATAAGCTGACAGCAATCGCCGGGAAGATTTGCACCATGCCTGATACGCCTAATAGCTGAAGTGTCACTAAGGCAGTCGGAAACAGCATGCCAAACAGAAGCGCAAGGCCGATAACAACAAACACCATTGAACGTGTGACAAGGGTCAGCTTGCTTTGGGACACATTCGGATGAATCAAATCCCGATACAGGTTATTGGCAAATAAATTTGATGCTCCGATGGCCATGATAGAACAAGGGATCAATGAAGCAAGAGCAATTGTGGCATATGCAAAACCTTGCGCCACACCGCCGTAAGATGTTTGAATCAAATGCAGCAGCGCCAGTCTTGGATTTGTATCTTCCGGCAGGACAAGAAAGGCGATAAAACCAAGAAAAATGACCAAAATTAATACAATATTATAAAGCGGCAAGAACATGCTGTTTTTTCTTACTGCATCAGCGCTTTTCGCTGTGAAAACACCTGTAGCGGCATGTGCCCACATAAAAAGTGCCAGAGCGGAAACAATAGATGCTGTGATAAACCAAGGGATGCCTTTTGGCCCTTCTGACGGTATCGTCAGCATTTGAGGCGCTTCCTTCACTAACGTGTCAATCATCGGCGTCCAGCCGTTAAAATGAATGAGAGGGAGGGACACCACCATAAACAGCATAATGACCCACACTAAAATGTCTTTAATGATGGCTGTAAATGTAGGCCCTTTAATCCCGCTGAAAAATGTGTAAAGAGCAACAAGAATAAATGAGATGATCACAACGAATTTTACGTTTATATATCCGGTGCCGGCAACCTGGAGCGTATCTTGAATGCCGCTCAGCTGAAGACATATGTATGGAATGAGCATGAGCACACCGACAATGGCAACGAGACTTGCTAAAAGCTTGCTGTCAAACCGTTCCCGGGCGTAATCCGCCAGTGTTGTTAATTTGTGAATTTTTGCAATATTCCAGAGTTTTGGCAGGAAGAAGTAAGCGATAAAGTAGGCCAAAACAGAATAAGGAATGGCGAAAAATGCAACACTTCCGCCGGTAAAAGCAGTACTGGTCAATCCTAAGAAAGTGTAGGCCGTATAGAGGTCGGCGCCTACTAAAAACCAGACGAGAAGGCCGCCGAAGCGCCTGCCGCCGACAGACCATTCTTCCACTGAGGCGCGTGAGGATTTGTCTCTTCCAGCGAGAAATCCGATACAGACAACGCTTAATACGATAATAGCTGTAATGAGAAGTGCAGTCAGATTCCCTTGCATTATTCAAGTCCTCCATCTTTTTTTTGCATCTGGTATATGCCAAACGAGCATAACGGCGTAATAATAATCCACAACAGCAGCCAGAAGTGGAAAAACGGAAGGCCGAACATAATCGGTTCCATTCGATTCACAAGCGGCAATAAGGCAAGCTGAACGAATGGCAAAAGAATGAGAATAACAATAAGTGCTT
Organism: Bacillus vallismortis; assembly: GCF_004116955.1. Classification (NCBI taxonomy): domain Bacteria; kingdom Bacillati; phylum Bacillota; class Bacilli; order Caryophanales; family Bacillaceae; genus Bacillus; species Bacillus vallismortis. Next base: position 1,331,349 of record NZ_CP026362.1, read on the forward strand.
TTTTAACCATTTCTTTTCCTCCTGAATCATGATAATGCTCACTATAATAGCAGTTGTAAGAAAAGATCACAAGATCATTATTAGAAAAAAGTGATTTTTTTAATTATTCAATCAAAAACACATGGTTTGCATCCTGCATGATAAAGGTTTAAAATAATAAATATCTTGAAGTCGAGATAAATAGGAGTGGAAACATGAAAACAGAAGGTTTGCATCACGTCACAGCATTCGCCAAAGATCCGCAAGAAAATTTGCGGTTTTATACAGAAGTGCTTGGGCTTCGGCTTGTTAAAAAAACAGTCAACTTTGATGATCCCGGAACATATCATTTTTACTTCGGAAATCATAATGGAGATCCCGGTACCATTATGACCTTTTTTCCGTTCCAGGGAAGCGGACAGGGAACGGTGGGCAAAGGCCAAGCGGGTCGGGTCTACTTTTCAGTTCCTAAAGGCTCCCTGTCTTTTTGGAGGAAACGCCTTGAGAAAAACGGGCTGAATCCCGAGGAGAAAACGTTATTCGGTGAAATGGGTCTGGTTTTTGGTGATACGGAAGGCCTTCCGCTAGCGATCATGGAGGATGAACAAAGCGGCAAAAGCGGGTGGGCGCCTGACGGTATTTCAGAACATGAAGCGATCACAGGGATGAAAGGCGTGCTGCTGTATTCCTATGACCCGCAGGCGACGATTCAATTGTTAACCGAAAGCCTCGGATACACCAAAGCGGCGGTAGAAGACCAGATTGTCAGGCTGACATCATCAGCGGCCATCGGGGGCATCATTGACGTACATTTACACCCTGAAAAAAGAGGAGTGGGAGGTTATGGCACGGTGCACCATGTAGCATTTCGGACAACGAAAGAGGAACAGGCGAAATGGCTGCCGATTCTTGCCGAAAATCATCTCCCTTCATCAGAAATCCTTGACAGAGAATATTTCACATCCGTTTATTTCAGGGAGAAAGGCGGTATCTTATTTGAAATCGCCACAGATGAACCGGGCTTTATGACAGATGAAACGTTTGCTGAGCTAGGGACTTCATTAAAACTGCCTGAATGGCTGGAGAAACATCGAAAACAAATTACAGACGTTTTGCCTGAACTATAAAAGGGGGAATTTACAATGAACCATATTTTTGAAAAAGGGACATCTGACAACGTATTGCTGCTGTTACATGGCACTGGCGGAAATGAGCACGATCTGCTTTCGCTAGGACGGTTTATAGACCCTCATGCCCATTTGCTTGGTGTCAGAGGTTCAGTGCTTGAAAATGGAATGCCGCGCTTTTTTAAACGTCTGAGTGAAGGGGTCTTTGATGAAAAGGATCTCGTGGAGCGGACAAGAGAACTGAAAGAATTCATCGACGAGGCAGCAGAAACGCATCAATTTGACCGTGGCCGAGTGATTGCGGTCGGTTATTCAAACGGCGCAAATATTGCGGCAAGCCTGCTTTTTCATTATAAAGATATCTTAAAAGGGGCTATTCTCCATCATCCGATGGTTCCGATACGTGGTATCAAGCTGCCTGACATGACAGGACTTCCTGTTTTTATCGGTGCCGGAAAATACGACCCTCTCTGCACGAAGGAAGAATCAGATGAGCTTCATCGCTATTTGCGTGACAGCGGGGCGTCAGCCTCCGTTTTTTGGCAGGATGGGGGCCATCAGCTGACGCAGCATGAAGCTGAACAGGCTCGCGAATGGTACAAAGATGCGATTGTATAAAAAAACCTTAGTCCGAATGCGGACTAAGGTTTTTCATATCCTTATAGCCAAGTTGAAACGTTTGAAAGCGGCAAGCGGTTGCTTTGATGGGCAGGTTTCACTGCTTTTCCGATTGAAATGAGCATAACCGGAACATAGCGCTCACTGATATCAAATTGCTTTTGGAACTGCTCTTTGTTAAATCCTCCGATTGCGCAAGTGTCATAACCTTTTGCTTTTGCGGCAATCATAAGCTGCATAGCCGCTAAAGAAGCATTTAAGAAAGCGGAATCACGAGCGAATTGTTCACTTTGATAAGCACCATTAATTTGGCCGAGCAAAGTTTGTTTGATTTCATCTGTAATATAGCCCTGGTTTACCAATTCAGCATATACGTCTTCGCCGTTTTCATTTGCCTTTAAATCGCCTAAAATAGCAACAACAGCTGAAGACTCAACGATTTGTTTTTGATTATAGGCTACAGGAAGAAGTTCCGCTTTTGCTTCATCGCTGTGAAATACGGTGAAATGCCAATGCTGAAGGTTCCAAGCTGAAGGCGCTTTAGTCGCAAGGTCCAATAGCTCAGTCAGCTCCTCCTTAGAGATGGGGGCATTCGTATCATACTCCTTTACAGAAGCACGTGCTTTTAAAACGTCCAGAGTATTCGTCATAGTGTTTCCTCCTTCGGATAAACGTGGTATGATAATAGAAAAGTTAGAAGCTTACTAAATGTAACTTGAAAGATTATTGTAATGGATCATGGAAAACATGTCAATCAATAGATGAAGGGATGAGGACTTGTGGGAAATACAATGTGCCCTAAAATGGAATCCGCTTTCTCATTGCTGGGAAAACGATGGAACGGTCTAATCATCCATGTGCTTATGGATGGGCCGAAACGGTTTAAAGAGATTACGGAAACAATTCCGATGATCAGCCAAAAAATGCTGGCGGAGCGCCTAAAAGAGCTTGAACAAAACGAGATCGTCGAGCGGCAGGTTCTTCCTGAAACGCCAGTCAAAGTTATTTACACGCTGACTGAAAAAGGAACGGCGCTTCAAGCTGTATTCCAAGAGATGCAAGCGTGGGCCGACCAATTTTGCGAGCCCGGTGAAACAGTGTGCGAAGAAGAGAAATAAGGAAAGAGGCGTCCGGGAAAGAGCCTTTGTTTCAATGTAAAGTCATGTGAGGGGTGATTCATGCCGTTTACATGACTTTTTATATTTGTCAGAGTGGCTTTTACTACAGATTAGCAAAAGTAATGGTAAGGTGAAGGCGATATACAAATATTGAAAAAAATCGATCCGTGAAAAAGTTATTAGCAGCTAACCTATTGTTAATGGATAGAATCATTTATTCCGTCATGCACATCACCAAAGCGGGCTCTATCTGTCTGAATTTTATATATACGGTCAAAAGCCAGTTAGCTTTCATTAAAGAGACATTGGCATCGAAACTGGATGTAAATAAGGAATTCAGGCTCCATCTGCCACATTTTCATTACTCCTTATCCCCGTCTTGCTGGCTGTTTTCGTTCTGATGATGAAAAAGAAATGAGCGAAAAAAGAGAGAGTATCTGCTGGAACTCTCTCTTTTTTTGCTATAAAGGAGCCGGTTATGATATGCAAACTTGCCATTTTCATTATCTTATAGTTTTCCATTCAAAAATTGCGCTTCCCCAAGACCGAAACTCCAGTCTGCGTCACCATTTTCGGTAATGGATACCATTAAATCTTCAGGGGAAATCCCACATTCGGCTTGGAGCTTTTCAGCCAGCAGGGCATACAGTTTTTCCTTTTGGCTTTCTGTTCTTGTTTTGCTTGTCATACTGATGATAACCAGATCTTTGCTTCTTTGAAACCCTAATCCTGTGTCCTGGATCATAAGCTCGTTTTCCGGATGCTGATGGACAATTTGATATCGGTCTCTTTCCGGAACGCCAAACGCTTCGACCATGGCTTGATGGGCAGTATCTAATAACAATTGCAGTGATTTTTCGTCACGGCCTTCAATTAAATCAAAACGTAATAATGGCATGTGAATTCCTCCTCTTGTGAAGTTGTAATCTGTCTGTTTTCACATTGATTGATTTGCTTTCAGACAATGCATAGATATAAGAATCGCTTACTTGATAAAAACGATAACATATAACCAAAATGTAATCAACATATAACTAATCGGTGGTTTGGGTATGTGATAGAGGAAAAAGGTGAACTATAGCATGATTGGTAGGCGTTGATGGGAAATTAGTGTGAATGATGAGTTGTCCAAAAGATAACAATTATATAACCAACACTTATTTGTTTTCTCATGATTAAAGTAAAAGGACACACGTTTGTCTCACTTAATGTGTTTCATTTTTAGTTGACATGGATATCAATAAAATCGGTCTTCATCACTTGTCATGCATATGATGGTGGATTTTAAAAGATAAAGGTATGTTTCGGCTTGAGCATGACCAAAAACATTTCTAACTGGGGCGCCGCTTACAACAGTTCTCCCAGTATCAGGGCTTTGCTGTGTGTTTGACAGAACTGATGATGTTACAATACAGGTTTTTGGTCATAGCCCAATCGTTTTTCTTCTTTGTTGAATACCTTACATATAGGCAGACATAAAGGAGGAAAAAATCATGTACCCTCATCATTCTTATTATCGCGGGAATCCAAGTGCAGCCGGATACCCGGCGCGAAGTCCTTTTGTGTTTGGCGCTCCTTTAGTCGGCGGTTTATTAGGCGGCTTTCTCGGGAGTGCACTGTTTAACTACCCACGCCCTTATGCTTATCCGCCTGGCCCTTACGGTTACGGAGGCGCGCCGTACGGTTTTGGTGCCGGTGTGCCATACGGCGGATACCCCGGTTTCTATTAACAAAAACGGCCTGCATCGGTGCAGGCCGTTTTTTATCGGAATATTTCCACCTCGGACATATTGTAGTCATGCTGCTTCTGGAACATCACTTCCAGAAGGCCGTCCTTATAGACGGCTTTTGTTCCTTTGCGTTTGACTAAACAAGGCAGGTTTATCTTTCTGGGATGGTTTACATTCGGTAAATTCTCTATCATTAATGTGTGTGAAGTGTGTTTAACTTTTACCTGATCCAGCTGGCCTTCACTGATTGGCACTTTTACAAACACATGGTCTGTTGTTTCAAAGAGATCTATATCAGATTTAGTGTCAGATTTGGCGGGCTGTTCTTTTTTGGGGAGGGGATCGCGGAAAGGAAATTGAGCCGCATAATCACTGCCGAACACGCTTTCCATCACACGATTTACATACGTTTCCACTTCTTTTGGATCTGCTTTTTTTAATGCTTCCTTGGAAAATTGATTGTGGAAAGGAAAGTACTTGTTCCATTCAAACATTGTCGTCACACCCTTTCTTCACGGACAAAATAGTATATGCCCGCCCGATCCTTCACGTGATATAATCTAAGATGCTCTATAGAAAGGCAGGGATATCAATGCAAAATTCAGAAACTAAAAAAGGCATTCTCTACACAGCCGTTTCCTTTATCATGTGGGGGCTGTTTCCGCTCTATTGGAAGCTTCTCGAACAGCTGCCGGCTCTTGATATCTTGGCCCACCGCATGATATGGTCTTTTGTTTTTATGTGTATCGTACTTTTTTTCTTGCGGCAATGGAAAACAGGATGGCAGGTGCTGCGCTCATTGAAAAAGAACGGAGGCATCCTTTCTTTATTTCTCGCTTCTATTCTGATTTCGATTAACTGGTTTGTATACATATGGGCTGTCAATCATGGTTTTTTGCTTGAGGCTAGTCTTGGCTATTACATTAATCCCCTTGTATCCGTTCTCCTCGGCATTTTATTTTTAAAGGAAAAACTGAATCGCCTGCAACTGGTGGCGGTTTCGATTGCAGCTGCCGGCGTTATCATCTCTGCGTTCCAATACGGCTCCATTCCTTATGTCGCGCTTCTGCTCGCATTCAGCTTCGGACTGTACGGGTTAAGCAAAAAAAGAACCAGCCTGCCGAGCGCCATCGGTTTAACGCTGGAAACATTTATGATTATGCCGATTGCATTGGGGTATTTGCTGCTGAGCGGCCATGTTCAGCCAGCGGGTGCAGAAAGCGGGGGCATGTGGATGCTTCTCTTTTTTGCTGGTGTGTTTACGGCTTTGCCGCTATTATTGTTTGCGGAAGGAGCGAAACGGCTGCAGCTGTATCAGATCGGTATTTTGCAATATATTGCACCGACCATTACCTTGCTGATCGGGCTGTTTGTTTACCATGAGCCCTTTTCAAGCTCGAAGGCTTTTACATTCAGTTGTATATGGGCTGCGCTGCTCTTGTTTACGTTTTCACAAGTGAAGTGGAAACGGGCGTCAAAAAGCCATTGAGGCCTTTGGCTTTTAGCTGAAGCATATATTATGTATAATCATTTCATGTATGTAAGACATAAAGGAGCAAGACGATGGACAATGATATAGAGATAGTGAAAGCCTACGCTTCACTCTGGAACAACAGATCTCTCGCAAGTGATGACGCGGAGGCGGTAGCAGAGGCAATTGATCTTGAGCTCTTGGATAAACGAACACATCCGAGACTCCGGAAACCGATGCTGGAAAAATATTTTGCCGCAATCCAGCGCATTGTGAATGCGCAGCTCGAACCGGCAGTGAAATGTCAGCTGGTCAAATTACATACAGAACGTGCAGAGCATTTAAAAGAAGAAAGAGGGGAGCAATAATGAAAGCAATCATAAAAGAAGATGTGCAAGCATCTTTAGAACGATATGCGGACCGCCCTGTATATATCCATTTAGAAACCACAACCGGTTCTTATTCAGCACACTTAAACGAAAAAAACATGACAGTTGTTGCATATATTCGCAATGCAAAAGTCACCTATCATCAGGCAAAAATCAAAGGAACCGGGCCTTACCGTGTCGGCTTAAAAACAGAAGAAGGCTGGATTTATGCTGAAGGTTTGACTGAATACACGATAGATGAAGAAAACCGTATATTAATGGCCGGACACCTGCCGGGCGGTAAACTGGCTATTTCTCTGCAAATCAGTGAAAAACCGTTCACAGTTTAAAGAAGAGGGTGAAAAATAATGAAAGAACACGTACTTGTAATCCTGCCTCACCCTGATGACGAATCATACGGAGTGGCAGGCCTGATTGCCTTAAACAGAAAAAAAGACATTCCCGTCACTTACGCCTGTGCCACTTTAGGTGAAATGGGGAGAAATATGGGCGATCCATTTTTCGCGAATCGGGAAACATTGCCGCTCTTAAGAAAACAAGAGCTCATTAACGCTTGCAAAGAAATGGATATTCATGACCTGCGGATGCTGGGGCTCCGTGACAAGACACTCGAATTTGAAGACGATGAGTATTTAGCTGATATTATGGAAGAGATCATAGATGATGTAAAACCAAGTTTAATTGTCACATTTTATCCTGAACACGGCGTGCATCCTGACCATGATGCATGCGGAGAAGCGGTCATTCGTGCATTGTACCGAAAAAAGAAAGAAGACCGTCCGCGTACACTTTGCATGGCGATTACTCGCAACAGAGAAGAGGTACTCGGCGAAGCTGATGTCGTACTTGATATCAAAGAAGTAGCTGATATTAAGTTGAATGCGTTACGAGCTCACAGAACTCAAACAGAAGGCATGCTAAGAGAACTTGAAGAAAAATTGAAAAACAATGAACCTGTTATGGCAACATGGTTTGAAGAAGAAGTATATTGGACGTATCAATGGAATGATTAATCAAAAAGGTATAAGGCCTTAAGCCTTATACCTTCAGGCTGTCGAGAAAATCTCGACAGCCTTTATTTTTCCTTAAAATATCCATTCTCGTGTAATAAAATAAAAGATAGACTAAAAAGGACGGTGTCTTTCTCATGTTCCACACAAGAAAGTCTTCTCAAAACGCAGCCGAATTTGTTCTGCTTGACCAACTCGTCGAAGAGGATCATTTGCTTCGAAAAATTGATAAACACATTGACTTCTCTTTTATCATTGAAAAGGTTAAGCCTTACTACAGCGAAAACAAAGGCCGCCCCTCACTCGATCCGCTGATTTTATTCAAAATGATGTTTATCGGCTACCTCTACGGTATCCGTTCAGAAAGACAGCTTGAAAAAGAAATTTATTACAATATGGCGTACAGATGGTTTTTGGGCCTGAATATCAATGACCCAGTTCCGCACCACTCCACCATCAGCTGGAACAGACGCACACGCTTTAAAGATACAACGATTTTCCAAGACATTTTTGATGAGATCGTTCTTCAGGCCATCAATCATGATATGGTGGGCGGACGTGTCCTTTTCACTGATTCAACTCATCTGAAAGCCAATGCCAACAAGCACAAATACACAAGAAAAACGATTGAACAGGATACACAAAACTATATCAAAGATTTAAATGAAGCCATTCAAGAAGATCGGGAGGAGCACGGAAAAAAGCCATTACCAGCCAAAGAGGAGGTGAAAGCTGAAAAAGAAATCCGCCACAGTACAACTGATCCTGAAAGTGGATATATGTATCGTGAAAACAAACCGGAGGGTTTCTTTTACTTAGATCACCGAACAACGGATATGAAACATAACATTATCACCGACGCCTATGTTACGCCTGGAAATGTCCATGATTCTGTGCCTTATCTTGACCGATTAGATCACCAAATTGCACGATTTCGTTTTGAAGTAGAAGCCGTCGCTCTTGATTCTGGTTATTTAACGACTCCGATCTGTAAAGGGTTAGCCGACCGCCATATTTTTGGCGTTATTGCGCATAGACGATATCACCCTACTAGAGGTTTGTTTCCAAAATGGAAGTTTCATTATGACAGTGAACAAGACAGTTACATTTGCCCGAACCAGCAGGTACTTACATACTCAACAACTGACCGAAAAGGCTACAGGTCATATAAATCAAATCCTGAGATCTGTTGCGCATGCCCATTGCTTGCGCAATGCACAAGATCAAAGAAGCGTCAGAAGATCATCACCCGGCATGTATGGGAGGACCACAAAGAAAAGGTCAGACAAAACCGCTTGTCTGTTTCAGGAAAAACCCTCTATAAAAAAAGAAAAGAAAAAATAGAGCGAAGCTTTGCAGATTCAAAACAGCTGCATGGGCTTCGCTATTGCAGGTTGAGGGGAAAACGGAATGTGAGTGAACAAGTTCTCCTCACAGCCGCATGCCAGAACATGAAGAAGATTGCCACATACCTAGCCAAGCAGGGCTAGGTATGTGGGAGCTCTTTTTCAGTTTTTGAAATCCGCTGAACAACTAAAGAAACAGCAGAAAACAAAAAAGCTTGTAGAAAAAACGTCGTTTTCTCTACAAGCTGAAGGTATAAGGCCTTAAGCCTTATACCTTTTTTAGTTTTAAGTCAGATGCGATCGCTTGCGCGAGGGTGGATCTCATGGAAATTTCTTCGAAAGACAAACCTAACTGGACCGCGGTTTGCGCGATTTCCGGGCGGATTCCCGACAATGTGGAGGAAACGCCGATTAAACGCAGCGCTTCAATCAGGCTGAACAGCTGGTGGGCAACCATTGTATCAATAACAGCTACTCCTGATAAATCAATGTACAGCTGCGTCACTTTTTTCTCCGCACATTGATGCAGGGTGTTTTCCATAATCAGTTTGGCGCGTACGGTATCAATATCGCCGATTAAAGGCAGCAATCCGACGCTGTGAAACAGCACAATGACAGGCGCGCTTAATTCAGTAATCATGTCTTTTTGAGCCTGAAGCTGGAGGCTTGTGTTTTTGTACATTTCTTCTATAAAAATATGAATCACAAGATCGAACGCTTTGATAAGGGAATGATAAAGATTTTCAGCTTCTTCGCCTTTCACAGTGTCCTGATTGAGATGGACAAATTCTTTCACATAGGAAATATATAAATCTCTCACTCTGACAAACTCCCGGATAATATAGTGAATAGGAGTCTTTAAATGCTCTTGATCCTGTGTCACTTCAAAGGCCCATTCTTTCAGTATAGGCAGGTATACCTCCTCATCATCTATGAAAATGCGATTTATCTTATAATTGAAAGCTAGATTCTGGTTCTTTAAATTGTGAATGACAGCAGGGTCTGTTGATGCATAAATGGAATTCGGATCAGCCTCCTCGATTGTTTCGTACCATGTTGAACTGATCGTCTCCGCATGCTGAGAAAGATATTCGTATAATTTCTTATTTTTAGCCATGATTGATCACCTCTTTTAAATGTATTGTTTTTGCGAATAACGTTTTTGCAGGTTAGCCAGCCTGAAAAACAGTCCAACTGCTCCGGCGGCGAGTCCAGCAATGAGTCCGATCCAATACCCGAACGCGCCGAGACTTGTATACGTGCCGACCACATAACCGACAGGAAGGCCAATGACCCAGTAAGAAACAAAAGCGGCCGCCAGCGTATAGTTTACATCTTTGTATCCCCTGAGCGCTCCCTGAATCGGTGCTGCAACAGCATCGGAAAGCTGAAAAAACAGTGCGTAAATTAAAAAGTGCTGTGTCAGCCGGAACACATCAGGGTCAGACGTGTACATGCCGGCGATTTGGCCTCTGAATAAAAGGATACAGGCAGCGGTCATCAAAGAAAAACCGATTGCCATCATGATGCCGATTAAGCTATAGGAGCGTGCATCCTTAAAACGAGATGCACCGGCTTCAAAACCGACAACAATTGTTAAAGCCATGGACACGCTGAGCGGCAGCATATATAAAAGTGAAGCGAAGTTCATGGCCGCCTGGTGGGACGCGATTGTGACTGTATGAAAATGGCTCATCAGAAGCGTGACAGCTGCGAAAATGCTCGTTTCAAAAAAGACGGCAAATCCAATCGGCAGCCCGATTTTGAGCATATTTTTGCATGCTTTCCAAGAGAATGTATACATTGTAAGGAAAATCCCGTATTCCGAAAACGGTGCGAATTTATAAATAATGAAAAAACTGATGATGCAGATACACCAATAAGTAAGCGCTGACGCTAGTCCGGCGCCAACGCCGCCAAGGGCCGGCAGCCCGAATTTCCCGAAGATGAATACGTAATTCAATACAAAATTGATCGGAAGAGAACTAAGTGTAATCATCATGGTGACTCTCGTTTTTCCTAGTGAATCAATAAATGATCTCAAAACGGTGTAAACAAATAAAGGGAAAATGCCCAGCGATAAAAAACCTAAAAAGTGTTTGGCAACCTCATACACTTGTGCCTCAAGGTGTAATCGACCAAGAATAAGGTCAACTGCAGCATATCCAATCACTAAAACGGCGATGCTAAGAAGCGCAGCCACATATACAGCCTGTAAAACAGTAAAGGGAATCTTCTGTTTTTTTTCAGCGCCCAATAAATGAGCGACAATCGGAGTGACCGCCATTAAAATGCCTGCAAGTCCCGTATAAACAGGGGTCCAAAGGCTTGAGCCAATGGCGACACCGGCTAAATCAGCGGCACTCACTCTCCCTGACATCACCGTATCTAAAAACGTCATAAGAGAAAGCCCTACCTGGGTAATGAATATCGGAATGAAAATGTGCAAAAGCTGTTTGATCTTTTGCCGGGCGTTTTGAGTTTCTTTCATACATTGATCTCCGTTTCTTTTTCATAACGAGAGAAATTATAACATTTTGTTTATAAAAAGCAATGAACGCCGGCCCTATTCTTTTTTTGTCGGCTTCGTTTTTTTAAACATTTGGGCATAAATAAAAGAAAGCGAAATCACGCCTAAAAAGGTGAAAATATACTGAATGATTCTTTGAATTTCCATTCTTTACATCCCTCCTTTACCTATAGAATGTGCATCAATAAAATAAGCATGCGTGAAAAGTTGGAAATTTGATAGGAGATGAAGGTCTATGCGCTATGAACAAATGTCGGAAAATGTATTTAAGGGAAAGATACAAATATTCTTGGAGGAAATATTGGTTGATACGTCGCTAATTTTGAAAACACTTCACGAAAAAGACCAGTGCCTTCTTTGTGAGTTAGATGAATTAGGGCATATTTTTCAGGACATGCAGGGCATCGCATCATCCTTTTATTTGCAGTCATACATTGAGCAATTTACGCCGGCATTCATTGAGCTGGCCAAGGCGATTAAAGCTTTATCAGAACATAAGCATGGTGCTCTAATTGTGATAGAAAGAACGGACCCGGTTGAACACTTTATTCAAAAAGGGACCTCCCTTCATGCGGAAATTAGCGCTTCATTAATTGAGAGCATCTTTTTCCCCGGAAACCCTCTTCATGATGGCGCTTTATTGGTGAGAGAAAACAAACTCGTCTCAGCAGGCAATGTCCTCCCGCTGACAACAAAGGAAGTGGATATCCATTTGGGAACCCGGCACCGCGCTGCTCTTGGTATGTCGGGGTATACGGATGCGCTTGTGCTCGTTGTTTCAGAAGAGACAGGGAAGATGTCGTTTGCTAAAGACGGTGTATTATATCCATTAATTTCGCCAAGAACGTAAAAATAAATAAAAGGGCCTGAAAATGACTCCTATCTTGAGTCAATAGGACTGAATCCACCTCTTTTTTAAAGCATTCACTTTACGCTGAATGCTTTTTGGCTTGAATCAGAAAATATAAACTGGTAGAAAAGTTATATGTGATGAATATTAATTAAGTTAAATACTTTACCTGATTTTGTATTTGTAGTACCGTATAAAATTATTACATCTATTATAGGAAGGGTGCTGCCGCATGGCTAAAGTATTAATGATCGGTTTCCCCGGTGAAGGGCATATTAATCCGTCTATCGGTGTAATGAAGGAGCTGAAATCCCGGGGAGAACAAATTACTTACTATGCAGTGAAGGAATACAAAGAAAAAATTGACGCTCTTGATGTTGAGTTTCGTGAGTATCAGGATTTTCGGGAGGATCACTTCGGGAAAAACGCAACCGGAGACGAAGAAAGAGATGTCACAGAAATGATCTGCGTCTTTTTGAAAGGCTGTATTGAGATCGTGACTCATATTTATGATGAAGTCAAACATGAATCATATGATTATGTTATCTATGATCACCATCTTCTCGCTGGTAAAATCATTGCCAATTTGTTGAAGCTGCCGAGATTTTCATTGTGTACAACCTTTGCAATGAATGAAGAATTTACGAAGCAAATGATGGGAGCATACATGAAAGGATCACTTGAAGATTCGCCTCATTATGAATCTTATCAGCAGCTTTCAGAAACCTTAAATACTGAATTTCAAGCAGAGATCAAGAAGCCATTTGATGTTTTTTTAGCAGATGGGGACTTGACGATTGTCTTTACATCAAGAGAATTTCAGCCATTAGCCGAGAAATTTGGCGATCGCTATGTATTTGTCGGTCCTTCCATTACGGAAAGAGCCGGAAACAAGGATTTCCCATTTGATCAAATTGACAATGAAAACGTGCTGTTTATTTCAATGGGAACCATTTTTAACAATCAAAAGCAGTTTTTTAATCAATGCCTAGAAGTGTGTAAAGACTTTGACGGTAAAGTTGTGCTTTCCATCGGCAAGCATATGAAACCGAGTGAGTTAAACGACATTCCGGAAAATTTTATTGTACGCCCGTATGTCCCTCAGCTAGAGATCCTGAAAAGAGCTAGCTTATTTGTGACTCACGGCGGGATGAACAGCACAAGTGAAGGTTTGTATTTTGAAACCCCGCTTGTTGTCATTCCGATGGGAGGTGACCAGTTTGTCGTCGCAAATCAGGTGGAAAAAGTCGGCGCAGGAAAAGCGCTGAAAAAAGAACAATTATCTGAAAGCCTTCTGAAAGAGACGATTCAAGAAGTAATGAACAATCGTGCATATTCTGAAAAGGCAAAAGAAATTGGACAATCACTCCAAGCGGCGGGCGGCTCTAATAAAGCTGCCGATCGTATTCTTGAATTTGTGAAACACAAAAAGCAATCTGCTAACGCATAGTGTAATAGCCTGTTCTTACAATAGGACAGGCTTTCTATTTTTTCGTGAAGGGATTTGACACGCCGATAGAGAATTGATAGGAAAAACAGACAAGAAAGGAGGCAAAACTGCTCCGTTCATCAAAGAAACCCATCATTTGTACCCCTCGCTTAAATAGTTCCTTAGACTTTCGAAAAAATATAGGCAACTCATGTAAAATATTAGGTGTTTGTTTGAAGGACTAAAGGTCGAACGATGCTGAAATGGCTGCGGATTATTTGAAAAGGGTTTAACTTGCTGAAAAAGTGACGATAAAACTGATGTGTGCCCATTTTTGGAAAGAAAATACTACTGTTTTTGCGCATAAACAGTTTAGGAGGTTGATTGAATGAAAAAGAAGATTGTAGCCGGCTTGGCTGTTTCCGCAGTTGTTGGGTCATCGATTGCCGCAGCGCCCGCGGAAGCAAAAACAATTAAAGTGAAAAACGGTGACTCTCTTTGGAAACTTTCCCGCCAGTACGATACGACGATATCAGCTCTGAAATCCGAAAACAAATTGAAATCAACGGTGATTTATGCCGGACAAAGCCTTAAAATTCCTAAGAGCAGCAAAAAAAGCACGACATCCCCATCACACTCAAGCAAAACGTCAACATACACAGTTGCCTATGGTGATTCGTTGTGGATGATTGCTAAAAATCATAAAATGAGTGTTTCTGAGCTTAAAAGTATAAACAGCCTGACAAGTGACCTCATTCGGCCCGGACAAAAGCTTAAGATTAAAGGGACAAGCAGTTCAAGCGGCTCAAACGGATCGAAAAAAAACAGCGGTTCCAATTCCTCAGGCTCGTCAAAAAGTACATATACAGTTAAGCTTGGTGACTCGCTGTGGAAAATCGCTAACAGCTTACATATGACAGTAGCCGAATTAAAAACCTTAAATGGCTTAACATCAGATACGCTGTACCCTAAGCAGGTACTCAAAATAAAAGGGAACAGTTCATCTAACAGCGGAAGCAGCGGTTCCAAGAAGCCGTCAAACTCCAATTCTTCAAAAACAGCTACATACAAGGTGAAAGCAGGCGATTCGCTGTGGAAAATCGCGAATCAGCTCGGGGTTACTGTGCAAAGCATCCGTGATAAAAACAAATTATCATCTGATGTTCTGCAAATCGGGCAGGTTCTGACGATTTCGGGAGCATCAAAACCTGACAATTCAAATCAGACAAAGCCAAAAGACAACTCGGGATCAAACGTTCAAATAGGCTCGAAGATTGACAGAATGATAACAGAAGCGAAAAAATATGTCGGGGTGCCATACCGCTGGGGCGGAAACACGCCTGCCGGTTTTGATTGCAGCGGTTACATTTATTACCTCATTAACAAAGTATCATCGATATCTAGATTAAGTACGGCAGGGTATTGGAATGTGATGCAAAAAGTCAGCCAGCCGTCAGTTGGAGATTTTGTCTTCTTTACCACATATAAATCAGGACCGTCTCACATGGGGATTTACCTGGGCGGCGGAGACTTTATTCATGCAAGCTCATCAGGCGTCGACATTTCCAATCTCAGCAATTCATATTGGAAACAGCGCTATTTGGGCGCAAGAACCTATTTTTAAAAATGAGTATGGACAACATCCTAAAACGTTTTCGGTTTAGGATGTTGTCATCTTTTCATCGTAATTGAAAACCCTTGAAGCGTGAGCATCGGAGGCGACTTCCGCACGATACGGTGTGACACAGGCGTTTGAGCAGGGTCTCTAGATTGTAGCGACTGAGCTCGCGGCAGGGCCGCAATGAATGCGAGGATTTATCCGACACGCTGTAAAAAGCCTTTTTATAGGCTTTTTTGTTTAGATCAGACAATGATTGACCACACTGTTAGAAAAAACAAGGGGG
This sequence comes from Bacillus vallismortis, assembly GCF_004116955.1. Classification (NCBI taxonomy): domain Bacteria; kingdom Bacillati; phylum Bacillota; class Bacilli; order Caryophanales; family Bacillaceae; genus Bacillus; species Bacillus vallismortis. The sequence goes on from NZ_CP026362.1 coordinate 1,346,850, forward strand.
AGACAGTATGTACCGTCTCTTGCTGTTGATGTTGCTGACGGCCCTGGGAGTTGCGGGATGCGGACAAAAAAACCCTCATGATCCTCCTGAACGGGTGCCGGAAAAAGAAGTGATTAAAACGTCAGCGTTTGGTCACCATGTCCAGCTGGTTAATCGTGAAGGCAAAGCAGTCGGTTTTATAGAAATCAAAGAATCAGATGACGAAGGCCTCGATATTCACGTTTCAGCTAACAGCCTGCGTCCCGGCGCTTCACTAGGTTTTCATATTCATGAGAAAGGTTCATGTGTCAGGCCGGATTTTGAATCAGCGGGAGGCCATTTTAATCCGCTGAACAAAGAACACGGCTTCAACAATCCGATGGGGAATCATGCCGGAGATCTGCCAAACCTTGAAGTTGGTGCCGATGGAAAAGTAGATGTCATAATGAATGCGCCGGACACCTCACTGAAAATAGGAAGTAAGCTAAATATCCTCGATCATGATGGGAGTGCGTTTATTATTCATGAACATGCCGACGATTATTTAACAAATCCTAGCGGAAATTCAGGTGCGCGTATCGTCTGCGGAGCCCTTTCCGGAAATAACGAGAAGCAGTAAAATCATCCAAGCCCTTTTGTATTGAGTATACAAGGGCTTTTTTAGTATACTCGTTTATGGAATATGAACAGGAAAGGGAACCAGACTATGACAACTCAAATACAGCACGTAACATTGCCTGAAGAGATACAACAAAAGCTTTTATTATATAAAGACCAGCCGATTTCCCCTGAGTTTCAGTCGCTTATCGGAACGCCAGGCTATGAGGCGGAGGATGAAGCGATTTTATTTGACGCCATCATCGCATTAGCCATGGGAAAAAATGTCCTGCTGAAAGGGCCTACTGGCTCAGGAAAAACAAAGCTGGCAGAAACATTGTCAGGCTATTTTCATAAACCGATGCACAGTGTCAACTGTTCAGTGGACTTGGACGCTGAAGCCTTAGTCGGCTATAAAACGATTGAAAATCAATCTGGCCAGGCAACGATCGAGTTTGTTTCCGGGCCTGTCACAAAAGCTATGAAAGAAGGCCATTTTCTTTATATAGATGAAATCAATATGGCAAAGCCGGAAACACTGCCCATTTTAAACGGTGTATTAGATTACAGAAAAATGATGACAAATCCGTTTACAGGCGAGGTCATTCGGGCTAAAGAAGGGTTCGGAGTCATTGCGGCCATCAATGAAGGCTATGTCGGAACTGTTCCGCTGAATGAAGCATTGAAAAACCGTTTTGTCATCATTGATGTACCTTATATTAAAGGCGAGCTGCTAAAACAAGTGCTCATGTCTCAGTCAGCCCTGAAAGATGAGAAATTGATTGACCGGTTTATCACGCTTTCCTCTGACCTGATCGTCCAGGCCAATAACGGCCAGGTGTCTGAGGAGGCGGCATCCATCAGAGCATTAATTGATACATGTGATTTAGCCGCTTATATTCCGCCGCGTCGTGCGATTGAACGGGGAATTGTAGAAAAGCTTGATGATGACCGGGAAAAGGCGGCAGTCCGAAATATCGCTGAAACTCTGTTTGAATGAGGGAGCTGCGATGAAATTTATCAAATTTAACGACAGCACAATCGATTCGTTTTTATTTATGATGCTCACTGATTTGGCCAAAACACTGACCAAGAGTGAAGCGGTAGAAGTGGAGTATGGCGTTCAGTCGTATTACAACCCTTTTGAAAAGAAAATTTATATGAGCCATTTTTGGAAGGACAGGGCGGCTGAGGACATGGAAGCGGGCCTAAAAAGCGACGTCTACTTGCGTTCGGTCGGAACGAGATATAGCTCTTTGCAAGAGTTTGCGAGCTTTTTGGATGATATTCATCGGCATCTGACATTCAAAAGCTTTGCAAAGCAGCTGTTTATGCTGCTTGAGGACATCAGAATTGAAGAATGCATCAAACACGAGCGTCCGGGTACGAAACATGTATTTGCGAAGCGAAAAGACATGTACAGAAAACACTTCTCCACCCAGCTGAATTTAAATTTAGAGCGAAGCATTTTTACGGATGCCCTCTTTTGCGCGATCTATGTCAAGCTAACAGCTGAATCGCCGCTCGAGACCCTTCCGTCTATGCGTGAAGATATCGATCTGATGCGCCCGTTTATTGAGCAGCAGCTTTTGCGTGTGTATGAAGCAGATACGACACGTCAGGTTCTGAAAATTGTTGAAGACCTCATGGACGGGCTTGAAGAGGTGCTTGATAAAGACATGCTGAATACCTACTTCTTTTTGCCTGAGCTTGATTACGCAAAAGCTGCAGAACAGCCATTGTTTGAAGAAGAGAAAAAAGCGCCGAAGCTGAGTGATGACATCACGCTTCCGAAAAAGTCAGACGGCGACGAGGATATTCATGAAGAAGAAATGCCGACGTGGCACCGGGAAACAGAAGCTCCGTCTAAGAGCTTCCTTCAATTTGATATTGAACACGGCGCGAAATCAGATGTAGGAAAAGACGCTTCAAGGGAAGGCGACGATGGAGATCAAGCGCTTGGTTCAGTCCAAGGATCAGCCAGACAAACAAAACGGAAAGACTATTCCAAGCTGGAAGCGCTGGAGTCCCGGAAAGACCAGCCAAACGGAGCGGGTATGGCCGACGGAAAAGAAAATAAATATGCATTTTCGATTTACAAAGAACCGAAGCCGGCTACCAGTGAAGAAGCGCTTTCTTATAAACAGCAGGCAAAAACGATCGAATCATATCAAAAGCGTTTGAAACAAATGATTCAAAAAACGCTGGAGCATAAAAAAACATTGCCGAGAACAGATCTTCATGCCGGTCGGCTGAACAATAAGCTCCTCCGTTACTTCACTGAGCGGAATCCGCGCCTGTTCTACAAAAAGCAAGAACCGTCTTCCGAAATTGACGCAGCTTTTACTTTGCTGGTCGACTGTTCAGCCAGCATGTTCGACAAAATGGAAGAGACAAAGCGGGGAATCGTGCTGTTTCACGAAGCGTTGAAATCGGTAGCCGTTCCGCATCAGATTGTCGGTTTCTGGGAAGACACAAACGATGCGACCGAAACAAGCCAGCCAAACTATTTCAATACGGTTATTCCTTTCCAATCGTCATTAAGACAAGATGCCGGGTCTGCCATTATGCAGCTCGAGCCTGAGGAAGATAACCGTGACGGCTATGCGATCCGCCAGATGACGAAACAAATGCTGCAGCGCAGCGAGGCGCAAAAGTTCTTAATTGTTTTCTCGGATGGAGAGCCGGCCGCGTTTGGCTATGAACAAAACGGAATAGTCGATACAAGTGAAGCGGTTATTGAAGCGCGAAAAAGAGGAATAGAAGTCATAAATGTTTTTCTTTCCAACACAGAAATAGAAGAATCACAGATGAAGACCATTCAGGATATGTACGGAAAATTCAGTATATTCGTCCCGGATGTCGATCAGCTCCCGGATGTTCTGTATCCGCTGCTGAAAAAACTGCTCCATAAAAGCATAGGTTAACTCTTGATCCTATGCTTTTTGGCGTTCCTTTTTTCAAATGATTAAATTTTTTGTTTTTTATGAAGGTTTTTTACTATTTTGTGAACAATCAAGGTAGAATCAAATTGCAAACAGTGGTAAAATATCGTTGGAAGCGTTTTTATTACATAATTTTGGACACATCGTTCGAAAGTTATTTTAAGATAGTGAATCAATCACTTGATTATCTAAGTTGGGGGTAATATTCAAATGTTTCAAAATAGTATGAAACAACGAATGAATTGGGAAGATTTTTACGGTCCGAACCTCGGCTATGCGCTGGAGCTTTACGATCAGTACACCCAGGATCCGAACAGCATTGACCCGGATCTAAAGGAAATGTTCGACGAGCTCGGTGCTCCGCCAAACGATATAAAAGAGGCCTCGGGAACAGAAGAAAAGGGGCGTGTTACAGCCGATCTGATTCAAAAGATCGCAGCCGCAGTCAGACTTGCAGAAGATATCCGAACCTATGGCCATTTAAACGCTTCCGTCAATCCGCTCAGAAAGGATGGGAAAAAGAGCGAACTCTTTCCATTATCCGATTACGGGCTAACAGAAGAGGAAATAAAAGCAATACCTGCGTCAGTAATTTGCAAAGACGCTCCTAAAAACATTACGAACGGTTTAGAAGCCATTCAGTATTTACGAAATACGTATAAAAGAACGATCTCATTTGAATTTGACCACGTGCATGACTTCAAAGAGCGCGAGTGGCTGACAAAGATGATTGAATCCGGCGAGCTCTTTCAGAAGAACTCAGCTGAAAAGCTGTCGGCTGTGCTGGAAAGACTGACAGAAGTAGAGGGCTTCGAGCAGTTTTTACACCGCACATTCGTCGGACAGAAGCGTTTTTCCATTGAGGGTCTGGACGCACTTGTTCCAGTGCTGGATGACATTATTGCACAATCTGTCAAATCCGGTACGACGAGTGTCAACATCGGGATGGCGCACAGGGGGCGCCTGAATGTCTTGGCGCACGTGCTCGGCAAACCGTACGAAATCATTTTCTCCGAATTCCAGCATGCGCCGAACAAAGATCTTGTCCCGTCTGAGGGATCAATCGGAATCAGCTACGGATGGACAGGGGATGTCAAATACCATCTCGGGGCGAATCGGGAGCTTCAAGACGCTGCAACCAAATCAGCGCGCATTACGTTAGCAAACAACCCGAGCCATTTGGAATTTATCAACCCGATTGTTGAAGGCAGCACAAGAGCGGCACAGGAAACGAGAACACAAAGCGGATACCCTGTGCAGGACGAAACGAAATCGCTTGCAATTTTAATTCATGGAGACGCAGCATTCCCTGGGGAAGGAATTGTCGCTGAAACATTGAATTTAAGTTCTTTAACAGGGTATCAAGTAGGCGGTGCGATTCATATTATCGCCAATAACATGATCGGATTCACAACAGAAAGCGCTGAATCAAGATCAACAAAATATGCCAGTGATCTGGCGAAGGGCTATGAAATTCCAATTGTCCACGTGAATGCGGATGATCCTGAAGCCTGTCTTTCAGCTGTTAAGTTTGCGGTAGAATACCGAAAAACATTCAACAAAGACTTTCTGATTGACTTGATCGGGTACAGACGCTACGGACATAACGAAATGGATGAGCCGTCTACCACTCAGCCAATGCTGTATGATGCTGTCAGAAAGCATCCGACCGTCAAACACATTTTCGCTGAAAAGCTTGTGAAAGAAGGCGTGCTTGATGAGGAAGTTGTTGAAAACATCGAAAAATCGGTAACGAAGCGCATTGAGGATGCTTATCAGAAAGTGCCGGCTAAAAAGGAACCGACCGCTACTGAAATTGAACTTCCAGAGCCTGTTTCAAACGGTTTTCCTGATGTTGACACATCCATTGATTTTGATGTGCTCCGCAAGCTGAATGGCGAATTGGTCAACTGGCCGGAGTCATTTAACGTTTTCGGCAAGCTTAAGCGCATTTTAGAAAGACGCGCCAAAGCGTTCGATGATGACAGAAAAGTGGAATGGTCTTTGGCAGAATCACTCGCATTTGCATCTATTTTAAAAGACGGAACACCGATTCGTTTAACAGGACAGGATTCTGAGCGCGGAACGTTCGCCCAAAGAAACCTTGTGCTTCATGACAGTGAGACGGGCGAAGAATTTGTGCCGCTTCATCACTTAACTGACTGTGAGACATCTTTTGCGGTTCATAACAGCCCGCTGTCTGAAGGATCGGTTCTCGGCTTTGAATATGGCTATAACGTGCATTCACCAGAAACGCTTGTCATGTGGGAAGCGCAGTATGGAGATTTTGCCAACGCTGCTCAAGTGTATTTTGACCAATTCATTTCTGCCGGACGCGCAAAATGGGGCCAAAAATCCGGATTAGTCATGCTTCTTCCGCACGGTTACGAGGGCCAGGGGCCCGAGCACTCAAGCGGAAGAATCGAACGGTTCCTGCAGCTTGCGGCGGAAAACAACTGGACGGTTGCCAACCTGACAAGCGCCGCACAATATTTTCATATTTTAAGAAGACAGGCCAAAATGCTGCTTCGTGAAGAAATCAGGCCGCTCGTCATTATGACGCCAAAGAGCCTTCTCCGTAATCCGAATACGGTTTCGGAAGTGCAGGAGCTCAGCGAAAGCCGCTTCCAGCCTGTTTATGAACAGTCCGGACTTTCTCATGACTATGAAAAAGTAACCAGACTTGTATTATCCAGCGGGAAAGTGTCCATAGACATCAGCGACCATTTCAACAAGTTAGAAGACGGTAAAGAATGGCTTCACATTGCGAGAATTGAACAGCTGTATCCATTCCCGGCAAAAGGAATCAAAGAATTATTTGCAAAACTTCCGAACCTGAAAGAAATCGTTTGGGTGCAGGAAGAACCGCAGAACATGGGGGCTTGGAGTTATATCAGCCCGTATTTGACAGAAATTGCACCAAAGGGAGTAGGCGTTCAATATATTGGACGAAGAAGACGATCCAGTCCTGCAGAAGGAGATCCGACAGTTCATAAAAAAGAACAGGAACGTATTGTATCTGATAGCTTGACTCGCAAAAACTAAGGGGGAAATGAAAAAATGGCGGAAATTAAGGTACCTGAATTAGCAGAATCAATCTCAGAAGGAACAATAGCCCAATGGTTAAAGCAGCCTGGTGACTATGTAGAACAGGGTGAATATCTGCTTGAACTAGAAACGGATAAAGTAAATGTTGAATTGACAGCAGAAGAATCGGGCGTACTTCAAGAGGTATTGAAAGATTCGGGTGATACCGTCCAAGTCGGAGAAATTATCGGTACGATTTCAGAAGGCGCGGGTGAAAGTTCTGCCCCTGCTCCTTCAGAGAAAGCTGAAAGCAAAAATAGCGAGAAAGAAGAGAAACAAGCTGAACCAGCGGCGCAAGAGGTGAGCGAGGAAGCGCAAACCGAAGCAAAGTCCAGAACAATCGCTTCTCCTTCAGCCCGTAAACTGGCTAGAGAAAAAGGAATTGACCTGTCTCAGGTTCCAACGGGAGATCCGCTTGGAAGAGTGCGCAAGCAGGATGTCGAAGCGTACGAAAAACCGGCATCAAAACCGGCTCCTCAGCAAAAACAGCAGCCTCAGGCTCAAAAAGCACAGCAAAGCTTTGACAAACCTGTCGATGTGCAAAAAATGTCACGCCGCAGACAAACGATTGCAAAACGCCTTGTAGAGGTACAGCAGACATCAGCAATGCTGACTACATTTAATGAAGTAGACATGACGGCTGTCATGAATCTCAGAAAACGCCGCAAAGATCAATTCTTTGAGCAAAACGAAGTGAAGCTCGGCTTTATGTCTTTCTTCACGAAAGCAGTCGTCGCTGCGCTGAAAAAATATCCGCTTTTGAATGCGGAAATTCAAGGCGATGAGCTCATCGTTAAGAAATTCTACGATATCGGGATTGCTGTTGCGGCTGATGAAGGCCTTGTCGTTCCTGTTGTACGGGATGCGGACCGTCTGACATTTGCAGGAATCGAAAAGGAAATCGGCGAGCTTGCGAAAAAAGCAAGAAACAATAAATTAACCCTTAGTGAGCTTCAGGGCGGTTCCTTCACGATTACAAACGGGGGGACTTTCGGTTCACTGATGTCGACTCCGATTTTAAACAGCCCTCAAGTCGGTATACTGGGCATGCATAAGATTCAACTGCGCCCTGTCGCAATTGATGAAGAGCGTTTCGAAAACCGTCCGATGATGTATATCGCTTTATCTTATGATCACCGGATTGTTGACGGTAAAGAAGCGGTTGGTTTCTTAGTGACAATCAAAAATTTACTGGAAGATCCTGAACAGCTTTTATTAGAGGGATAATTAACAAAGGGTACATCACGTAAAAAGTGATGTACCTTTTTTAATGGGAATTTAAAGTGACAGATTGCTGTTAGGTGCAGTTTGTTTCTTTTTCGCTTTCTTTGACCAGTACGTTGCAAGCATGGAGCCTGAAAGGTTATGCCACACACTGAACATCGCGCTAGGTACGGCAGATAACGGTGCGAAATGAGCCGTGGCAAGTGCGGCCCCAAGTCCTGAATTTTGCATGCCGACTTCGATTGCAATCGCTTTTTGAGATGGATAATCCAATTTGTAAAGCTTTGCGCAAAGAAATCCAAGCACATAACCGATACCGTTATGCAGAATGACAACAGAAAAAATGAGCAGCCCAGATTGAAGCAGATGTTCCCGGTTGCCGCTGACGACAGCTGAGACAATCGCAACGATGCCAATGACAGAAACAAGCGGAAGGGTATGTATGGCTTTTTCCACTTGTTTTCTGAAAAACATTTTGACGATCACGCCTGCAATGATCGGAAATAACACAGCCTGCAAGATTGAAATAAATAAAGACCCCGGAGAGACAGGAAGCCATTCCTTGGCAAACACCATAATCAAAATCGGTGTTAAAACGGGCGCCAATAAGGTGGAAATTGTTGTAACAGCAACAGAAAGAGCTGTATTTCCTTTTGCTAAGAAAGTCATGACATTCGAGGCTGTGCCGCCAGGACAGCAGCCGACAAGAATAACACCCACTGCGATTTCTGCTGGAAGGTGCAGCCCAAATGCCAGACCGAAAGCAACAAGCGGCATGATGGTATACTGTAAAATCACCCCAACCATGACATGCCAAGGTTTTCTGAGGAGCTCTTTGAAATCACCGGCTTGCAGTGTAAGACCCATTCCAAACATGATAATGCCAAGAAGAATCGTAATATAAGAACTAATCCATGTAAAAAAAGACGGGAAAGAAAACCCCAGCACGGCAAAAACAATGACCCATATACCGAAGGTTTGTCCCGCGAAATGACTTATTTTTCTAATGATGTCCATCAAAACACTCCTTACACATTTATCAAGAACTTCAGCAGAAATTCTCGCAGATTTTAAAGCATCCTCTTATTATAATTAATTTTCTGAATAATTCAATATCAGCAATTAAATTGTCTTTATATGAATAACAATAAAAATATTATGTAAACTAAAGAAAATGTTCTTGACTATATAGGAGGATATTCTTACAATGAATCTTTATAATGGTTTGATAAATTAGGAGTGATAGGGTGAAGGAAGCAAATCAATGGTCTTCGAAGCTCGGCTTTATTTTGGCTGCGGCAGGATCAGCTATCGGGCTTGGTGCGATATGGAAATTTCCATATGTAGCGGGCACCAGCGGTGGAGGCGCATTTTTACTTATTTTTATTTTATTTACGGTTTTAATCGGACTGCCTTTATTGTTTGGTGAATTCATCATAGGCAGAAAAACACAGAAAGATGCCGTTCAATCCTATAAAACACTCGCTCCGGGGACGAAGTGGCATTGGATCGGTTATTTAGGCATGGCGACGTGCTTTATTCTTTTATCTTTCTACAGCGTCGTCGGCGGGTGGATTTTAATTTATATTACAAAAGGTTTTACTGGCGGTTTAACGAAAACATCTGGTTTTGATACGATATTTGCTAGTACAATTTCAAATCCTTATTTGGCTGTAGGAGGCCAACTGCTCTTTATGGTGGTGACCATTTTAGTAGTTGCCAAAGGGGTAAGCAGCGGAATTGAAAAAGCCAGCCAAGTGTTAATGCCGGCGCTTTTTATATTATTTCTCATATTAATGGTGCGTTCTGTCACACTTGATGGCGCGATGGAAGGGCTCAAGTTTTTCCTGATGCCCGACATAACAGCAATTGATGCCAATACGATTTTATATGCGATGGGCCAATCCTTTTTCTTATTAAGTGTCGGCGTATCTGTCATGGTAACGTATAGCTCTTATTTAGAAAAACAGGAAAATCTTGTGCAGTCTGCTGTATCCGTAACGGTATTGAACATGCTTGTTGCTGTCATGGCCGGAATTGCGATTTTTCCAGCTGTATTTTCATTCGGCCTCAAACCAGACCAAGGGCCTGTGCTGTTATTTAACGTGCTGCCGACTGTGTTTAATCAAATGCCGTTTGGAATTATCTTTTTATTAGCATTTTTAATTTTATTTTTATTTGCGGCACTCACATCCGCTTTTTCAATGCTGGAAATTCTGGTCGCAGTGCTTTCTAAAGGCGATGTCAATAAGAGAAAACGATTCGCTTGGGTAGGCGGAATTGCTATTTTTATTGTCGGTGTGCCGTCTGCACTATCATACGGTGTCTTAAGTGACGTTACTATTTTTCACTTGTCTATTTTTGATGCGGCCGACTATCTTGTCAGCAATATCTTAATGCCGTTAGGCGCGTTATTGATTTCTATATTTGTTCCTTTAAAAATACCGAAACAGGATTTGTTTGACGAGCTAAAAAGCGGGTCCAATTTGAAACGAAAGTGGTTTGCGGTTTGGCTCCTGCTCATTCGTTATCTATCTCCTGTTGCCATTATCATCGTATTTTTGCATGTGATCGGCATTTTTTAAAACATGAGGCCCCCGGAAAAGGGGGCTTTTTTTAATAGAGTTTCCAAACGACTTCTTTTGCCTGCTGGAACCGTTTTTCTGGCTCGCGCCAATCCACGACATTCCACCAGTGATCGACATAGCTCGCCCGGTCATTTTTATATTGCAAATAATACGCGTGTTCCCATACGTCAAGCGCTAAAAGAGGGATCACATCCCATTGGCTGAAGAGCTGGTGCTTTTCTGCGGCTAAAATCTCCAGCCGTCCCGACCGAGGCGCCCAGACCAGAATGGCCCAGCCGACACCCTCCACTTTTTTAGCGGCCTGAGTAAAATGTTCTTTAAAAGCGGAATAGCTTCCAAATGAAAGATCAATCATTTGGAACAATGCCCCGGTAGGACGCCGTTTTCCGTTTGGATGCATCGAAAACCAGAAAATGCTGTGCAAATAATGGCCTGCTCCATGGAATGCAAGCTCTCTTTCCCAATGAGTGATCAAGTCATAATTCTTTGATGCTCTTGCTTTTTTAAGCTCTGTTTCTGCTTTATTCAGGCCGTCAACATAGCTTTGGTGATGCTTCGTATGGTGAAGGACCATAATGTCGCGTGAAATATAAGGTTCTAAAGCGGAATATTTGTACGGAAGCTTCGGCAGCACATGTTTTCCTATAGGGACGTACGCGCGTCTTTCACTTGTATCCTCTGATTCTGTAATATCCCGATAAAGGGCAGCGGCCTGCTTATACCAATCATCTTCTGTTGTTTGGTCATCTTCCAATGCTGCAATCATCTTGTCAATTTGATCTTCAAACTGATCAAGCTGTCCTCGCTTTTGAATCTGGTCCTTCAAGGCTTCACACCAATTGAACATTTCTGTTTGATAAGATTCACGTTTCATTTGCTGTCTCCTTTTTAATAGAATTCAAATATCTCCCGACAGCCTGCAAAGAGAATACATATGGATAACTGTGATAGCGGATATAAAATTGCTTTGGCAATCCGATCCCTGTTGGATAAGCCAGACTATCGGCGCCATGAGAACTGCTGTCAGTAAGGTAATGCATACCTTTCACAACAGAGGGGTGTTCGGGATTTTCGTATGTGAGCAAAGCGTCTAAAGCCCAGGCCGTCTGTACAATTGTTCCTCTATTAAGCGGAACGTACGTTTTGACTTCGGCGCTTTTGCATGATTCTCCCCAGCTGCCATCATCTAGCTGAATGGATTTGAGCCAGCGAAGGCTCTTTTGTATTGCAGGGTGCTTCCGGTCAACCCCGCAGGCATGCAGCCCCGTAAGAGCAGCCCATGTGCCGTAAATATAGCAAACCCCCCATCTCCCGTACCATGACCCATTTTGTTCTTGATGTTCGAAAAGCCAGTTCACTGCGCGCTGAATAAGTTGATGTTTTTCTGTGAATCCGGCTTTCTTGCCTAAAAAGTGCAGCACACGTCCGGTAAGGTCGGCGGTTGAAGGGTCAACTGCCGCGTCCTCGGCGGATTCAAGCGGGAGAAGGCGTATCAGAGGATGGTTCACATTTTTCTCAAAAGCTGAAAATCCGCCGTCATTGTTTTGCATCGATAATAGCCAAGATACTCCTCGCCCCCAAGCTGAAGGAGAATAACTGCGGGGGATCGCTTTTAATGCCGCAGCCGTATCGTCACAGTCAGGGTTGTTTGTATTGATGTTTGAAAATCCCCACCCGCCAGGGGCTGAACCTGAATTTTTGACAGACCAATCTGCTATTTTCGTATGCTGGCGTTTCAGCAAAAAGGCAGCTGCTTTTGCAATAGAGCCGTCAGTTTCAGTCACGCCGTTTTTTTGAAGGGCATAGCTGATCAGTGCCGTATCCCAAACAGTGGAAGTGGAGTTTTCCAGATAAGGAATCCCGCTGCACTGTGTCACTAACGATTTGATGCCTTTCAATGCCTTTCTTATGGCAGGCGAGTGCCGCGACACACCAAGTGACAGAAGGCTGTAAACCATAAATATGGTTGCGCTCGCGTAGCTGTATAATGTTCCGTCTTTTTCAATCCGGTCCAGCATATATGTTTTAGCTGTCTGTAAGCCCAACTGCTGAAAAGCAAATGGTGCATGAAAAATGTGTTTCCAATGTGACAAAATAGATGTGAGATCTCTTTCTTCAGAAGCATCAGATCGAAGCCAAGTGAAAGGGTTTTTTGTCATGTGCGGATCGAGATGGCGCAGGGATGGAATGTTGCGGTTTTTAAGGACAAATCGCTGATTGAGTGTTACAGCCATAGGAGCGAAATGAATGCGGGCATAGGTGCTGAATTGATAAAAATGAACCGGTAATGTTGGCGGGAGCGCCATGAGCGATAATGGTAAATACAATACAGGCCAAGGGTAGAGCCCGTTTGCGGCAAGCATCCATTTTGTCATAAAATGAACATGCCTCAAACCGCCATGTGAGATGATAAATTGTTCTGCCTTCTTCATAAGCGGGTCAGATCTAAGAAAACACCCTGAAGCCAGCATCCCGACATATCCTTGTACGGTAGCCGTTATATGTCCGCTCGATTCATCGGGATAATTGATGAATGTGCCATCGGGCTGCTGTTTTTGACGAATGCCGGCCGCAAGCGCTGATATCAGTTCTTTTTCATTCTCGCCTTCATCGAGTGAGGTGAGGAGCAAAATAAAAAATGAATTTGTCATGATTGGTCCTTCAAAACAAAATGTCCACGAACCGTCAGCATTTTGCCGGTCTTTTAACTCTAAAACGGTTTTCTTTTGAAAACGCCTGACATTCTCCTGAAGTGTGCCCATCACGCTCAACTCCTTCAGAAGCATATATATTCAGCGTTTCTAGCCGTCATTACAGAAAGAAAAAAACTGCTGGCTGGCAGCAGTTTTTTTGACATGCATGTTAGTCTTCGAGATGAATCCAGACACTTTTGACTTCTGTGTAGTTATCCAAGGCATATGAACCCATTTCACGTCCGAGCCCTGACTGTTTATAACCGCCAAATGGAGACGCCGCGTCAAACACATTATAGCAGTTCACCCAGACGGTTCCCGCTTGAAGGCGGTCCGCTATATAGTGGGCATGCTTGACGTTCTCAGTCCACAATCCAGCCGCAAGTCCATATTCTGAATGATTTGCTCGCTCAATGACTTCATCGACTGTATCATACGGAATCGCAGTCAGCACCGGCCCGAAAATCTCTTCTTTTGCGATGGTCATCTCGTCTTCAACATTCGCAAACACTGTCGGTGCGACAAAATACCCTTCTTCAAAAGGGCAGCTTCCGCCAGTCACTGCTTTTGCCCCTTCGTCTTTGCCTTTTTGAATGTAGGAAAGAACGCGTTCGTGCTGTTCCTTGCTTACGAGAGGCCCGATTTGTGTATCCTTATGAAGTCCAGCTCCTTGGCGGAGTGATTCAGCATAGGATGCCATCTCATCAACAACTTGATCATATTGGTCTTTATGAATGAAAACGCGCGAACCCGCACAGCAGACTTGGCCCTGGTTAAACATCACACCATTTAAAGCGCCTGGGATTGCTTTTTTCAAATTCGCATCAGGCAAAAGAATATTAGGTGATTTTCCGCCCAGCTCCAATGTAACCCGCTTAATGCTTTTCGCAGCGGTCGACATGATTTTCTTTCCGATTTCAGTGGAACCGGTAAAGGCAATTTTATCAACCGCTTCATGGTTCGTCAGCGCTTCTCCCGCATCCTCACCGAATCCCGGAATAATATTGATGACACCGTCAGGGAAGCCGGCTTCGTCAATTAACTCTGCCAAGTAAAGAGCTGAAAGCGGTGTCTGTTCAGCCGGTTTGAGCACGATTGTACAGCCTGTTGCAAGAGCCGCACCCATTTTCCACATCGCCATCAGAAGCGGGAAATTCCATGGAATGATCTGGCCGACGACGCCGACAGGCTCATGGCGCGTATAATTAAAATAGGCGCCGGAAACCGGAATCGTCTGTCCAGTTATTTTTGTACACCAGCCGGCGTAATAGCGCATATGTTCAATAGCGAGCGGAATATCTCCATTCGTCGTTTCATTTATCGGTTTTCCGTTATCAAGCGTTTCAAGCTGAGCAAGTTCTGTTTTATGCTCTTCCATTAAGTCTGCCAGCTTATACATCAGTCTGCTTCTCGAAGCTGAAGACATGGTTCTCCATTCACCTTGGTCAAAGGCTTTGCGGGCAGCTTTAACCGCTTTGTCGACATCCGCAGCCTGGGCTTCATAAAGCGTTATCAAGGTTTCGCCGGTCGCCGGATTGGGAGTGTCAAAGGTTGCCCCTGAGTCACTCGGAACAAACTTTCCATCAATGTACAGCTTCTTGGTTCCCTGTAAAAATGTCTCCAGCCTTTTCGTCACTTGCATCGTTAAAGAACTCATCCGTAACAAACCTCCAGTCATTTTTATGGTCTGTTTTGAGATTCTTGGTGATAGTACATTGATTCTTTGATTCAATAGCAGAAAGAAACGATGACATTTGCTGTAAGAGTAAGCGTATACAAACATTTTATAATAGAAAACAAGCCAAAATCAATGAATAACCGATATTGCAATTTACAAAAGAAAAAAGCTACAATAAGCTTATAGATATGAAAAGGAGATTTCATTTATGATTCATAACAATTGGTTAGAAAAAGAAACCATCAAAAAGGTAAAATGTGTCCAGACAAACGCAAAAAAATATATCGTAAACCGCGTGTTAACGCCGGGAAAAGAATATGAAGTGAAAAACGAAACAGAGGAGTTTCTCTTTGTCATCGACAATACGAATAAAGTCGGCGGCTATTATAAAGAATACTTCGAGGAGATGTAATGCCTGATATCTTAAAGGATTAGCCAGAAAAAAGATTGAAATCAAAAACCGCAGCCCAGCTGCGGTTTTTTGATTTGGCTAAAACAGGAAAAATAAAACAAAATCAATAACTTGATTTAAAAAAATATTGCTGACTATTGAAACTTTTTTCTTTACACGTGCGTATTACTTGATAACAACAGCACAAAAGGCGAAAAACACATCAAAAATTTGAAAAATGTAATCTGTTCGTAATGGTTTAAATGTGTTCTATGTCGTATTCTTATATAGGGATAAAGGACTTATTTTTATGTAATGAATGATAAAACAAATAGATAAATGCAGAAAGAGGGGTTCTTCATTGGGTATTTTTTCTGTTAACAGATCAACGGACGCAAAGAAGCTTGAAGCTTTGCTCGTTGAAGGGGAAAGAATAGAATCGATTTATAAGCTCCGGGTTGACCAAATTTGCTTTACAAATAAACGGATTATTTTCTTTGACAATAAGATGTTTTCTAAAAAGAAAGTTCGTGTATTTCTACCATATAAAACAATTGAAAGCTTTGCGATCCAAGAAGCGGGCATGTTTGATCCAGACACTGGACTTTTATTGATGACAAGAAGTAAAACCTTTGAATTAGAATTTGCGAAAGACACCGATTTAAGCGAAGTTCAAGCTGTGCTGACAAAGCACTTATGCAGCTGAATATTTGATGAGCCAGCCGTTCAAAAATGGTTAGGCTTTTTTTATGTAAAAACAGAGCAGAGTGCACATACCGTGTACGGCAAGAGGAGAAGGGAAATAAAGAAAACCTAAACATTTCATAATCGCCGATGGTCAGAATCCGTAAAAAAGCAGCAGCTCTCCTTTCCATCAAAGTTCCCATGTTTGACAGGAGCCAAAACGGGAAACAGGATAGAAAGGAGAGGATACATATGACACTGACAAAAGAACAAAAACAGCATCTCTACCATAAATTACTCGATATGAAAAAGGAATTGTCTGACGGGAAAAAGGAAACAGAATCAATGACGGAAGAAGTGGGGGAGCTAACGAACGGAGTTGACAACCATATGGGGGATCACGGCACACTTGTCACAGACCGGATGACAGACCAAACGGTGAGAGAAATTGACCGGGAGCTTTTAGAGGAGGTCAATCATGCGTTACAAAAAATGAAAGACGGAACGTATGGTGTGTGTGAAAAAACGGGCCGAGACATTCCTTATGAAAGGCTTGAAGCCGTTCCCTATGCAAGAATGACAGTAGAAGCTCAAGCAAATACGGAGGATGATTTGGAGACAGATGCTCCGTCATTTGAAAGAGAGTTTCACGAACAGGTAAAAGATTTATCCAATGAAGAAACAGTTGATCAAAAAAGCTCACAAACGTATGAAATTTTGGATCGAGAACAAGATTCGAAGTGAAAATGGCTAGCAAGTACACCTATAGTAGATGTACTTGCTTTTTTTTGAAATAAATCTCACATTCAAAATAAAGTGATTGACTTCGGGTAGAAAAGAAAGTAACATACTATTTGTAAGTAAATATAAAAAGTTTACCGGGAGGAATACAAATGTCTACAGTATTATTTGTAAAATCAAGCGATCGTACAGCTGAAGAGGGCGTTTCAACTAAACTTTACGAAGCTTTCTTAGCTGCTTATAAAGAAAACAACCCTGCTGATGAAGTGGTTGAATTAGATCTTCATAAAGAAAACCTTCCTTACCTTGGAAGAGATATGATTAACGGAACGTTTAAAGCAGGTCAAGGAATGGACATGACAGAAGAAGAGAAAAAACAAGCAGCAATCGCTGACAAATATCTCAATCAGTTTGTAAAAGCTGACAAAGTTGTTTTCGCATTCCCGCTTTGGAACTTCACAGTGCCGGCAGTGCTTCATACTTATGTTGATTACCTGTCTCGTGCAGGCGTTACATTCAAATACACACAAGAAGGGCCAGTTGGTTTAATGGGCGACAAAAAAGTTGCGCTTCTTAACGCGCGCGGCGGCATTTACTCTGAAGGACCAATGGCTGCACTTGAAATGTCATTAAACTTCATGAAAACAGTTCTTGGTTTCTGGGGCGTTCAAGACTTGCACACAGTTGTCATCGAAGGACATAACGCAGCGCCTGATCAAGCGCAAGCAATTGTTGAAAAAGGATTACAAGAAGCAAAAGATCTTGCTGCAAAATTCTAATGAAGCAGAAACTCCTATCGTTGCGATAGGAGTTTTTTGTTCACATCTATTATATAGAAGAAAGTGATCATTCCTCGTGGCGGAATAGGTTGTTTTTCTTATTGTAATATATTTTGTGTTTGTCGAATCGTCAGATATAATAGCGAAAAATCAGTTTTTATTGCTGGAAAAAGTTTTTCTAAACAATTGTTCTGAGCTCTTGATAAAAATCGACTGATGGTGTACTATATAAAAGAAGCTACTTTGTGCGTATTGTTAATTAAGTTTTAACCTTTAAGCTGTAATAGGGAGTTTTATATCGAAGCCGGAATGTCATGCCTCCAGTGTAGAGGACGACAGGAACGCTTCTGCAAACACCCACTTTGAGGAGTGGTGGTTTAAAACTTTCTTACTTGCATACGGCAAGACGTAGCGAAAGCCATTTCCTTTTTGGAAATGGCTTTTTATTTTATCTAAATAGGTTTGATATCGTGAAAATTCAATTTCAGTGTGAAAGAAATGAAGGGCGATTTTTTGTGATATGATAGGAGAAATTCAAGAAAAAGCGAGGTTTACACGTTATGTTACATAGAGCCCAATCCCTTCTGGCTCATTATTTTGGCTACGAAAAGCTTCGCAACGGCCAAGAAGAAGCGATCCGCTCGGTGACGGAAGTGAGGCAAAACACAGCCTGCATTATGCCGACGGGAGGAGGGAAATCAATTTGCTATCAAATTCCCGCCCTGATGTTTGAAGGAACGACGATTGTCATTTCGCCGTTGATTTCCTTGATGAAGGATCAAGTCGATGCGTTAGAAGAAGCGGGGATCAGCGCCGCCTATATCAACAGCACACAATCCAACCAGGAAATATATGGAAGGCTGAACGGGCTTAAAGAAGGGGCTTATAAACTCTTTTACATTACACCGGAGCGATTAACATCCGCTGAGTTTATTCGGATTTTACAGGGGATTGATGTGCCCTTAGTCGCAATAGACGAGGCACACTGTATTTCTCAATGGGGACACGATTTCAGGCCAAGCTACAGGAATATTGAAATATTGTTCCGAGAATTACATGACAAACCTGTCATCATGGCATTAACAGCAACGGCAACACCCGAGGTCCATGAGGATATCTGCAAACAGCTTCATATTCATAAAGAAAATACGGTCTATACCGGATTTTCCCGTGACAATCTAACGTTTAAAGTAGCAAAAGGAGAAAATAAGGACCGTTTTATTGATGAATATGTGCAGCAAAACAAACATGAAGCAGGCATTATTTATACAGCGACCCGAAAAGAAGCTGATCGGATTTATGAGAAACTGAAACGAAACCAGATTCGTGCAGGGCGGTATCACGGGGGCTTGGCTGACGATGTGAGAAAAGAGCAGCAGGAGAGGTTTCTTAATGATGAGCTGCAGGTTATGGTGGCAACCTCTGCTTTTGGAATGGGCATTGATAAATCAAATATAAGATTTGTTTTGCATGCCCAAATTCCGAAAGATATGGAAAGCTACTATCAAGAGGCTGGACGAGCTGGGCGGGACGGTCTTGAAAGCGAATGTGTTCTCCTGTTTTCGCCGCAAGATATTATGGTGCAGCGTTTTTTAATTGAACAATCAGAACATGAAGAGAAACAAAAGCAGGATCTAAAAAAACTGAGACAAATGGTCAACTATTGTCACACGGAAGATTGTCTACAGCGTTTTATTCTTATGTATTTCGGAGAAAAGGAGCCTGATGCGTGCGGACACTGCGGGAACTGCACCGATACAAGGACGGCCCATGACGTGACGCGAGAGGCGCAAATGGTCTTATCGTGTATCATTCGCATGAAAGAACGATTTGGCAAGATGATGGTTGCCCAGGTGCTGGCCGGGTCTAAAAATAAAAAAGTTCTTGAAAACGGCTTTACCGATCTCTCAACATACGGGATATTAAAACACCAATCAGTAGGGGAAATCAGTGACTTTATCGAATTTCTGATTTCTGACGATTTCATTAGGATGTCAGATGGAACATTTCCGACTCTTATAGTCAGCAGTAAAGGAAGCAATGTACTGAGAGGGGAATTATCTGTAACAAGAAAAGAAGCAATAAAAGCGGCTGCGATTACTGAAAATGATGAACTGTTTGAGCGTCTGCGGATGGTTCGCAAAGAAATTGCAGCAGAGCAGGGGGTTCCGCCATTTGTCGTTTTCTCTGACCAAACATTAAAAGAAATGTCAGGCAAACAGCCTGTAAATGACGAGGAACTTTTGTCAATAAAAGGAGTCGGTGAACAAAAAAGAGCAAAATACGGCCGGCTTTTTTTACAGGAAATACAAGCTTATGCAAGAGTGACAGACTAAAAAAATAGGAAATCAACCTTTTTTTCTATAAAAAACACATTTTATTTTCTCTTTTTCGCCTCAAATGAAAACGACTTATGAAGCCTATGATACCAAGGGTTCAGCAAGTCTTTCCAGCCGAGAGAATTCCTTCATGTAAAGGAACTGTAATCTAAATCATATCTTTTTGTTATTGATTTGACATTTACGTGTGTTACGATAGCACCTGTTAGCCGCCAATAAAAAGCTAACAAGGGAGGATTTACTTATGAAGAAGACGATTATGTCCTTTGTAGCAGTTGCTGCACTTTCATCAACTGCATTCGGAGCTCACGCTTCTGCAAAAGAAATCACGGTGCAAAAGGGTGATACGCTCTGGGGAATCTCTCAGAAAAACGGAGTGAACCTAAAGGACTTAAAAGAATGGAACAAGTTAACTTCTGATAAAATCATTGCAGGAGAAAAACTGACCATTTCTTCAGAAGAAACAACCACTACTGGGCAATATACAATTAAAGCGGGAGACACGCTGACAAAGATTGCTCAACAATTCGGAACGACAGTCAACAACCTGAAAGTTTGGAATAACTTAAGCTCTGACATGATCTATGCTGGATCAACACTATCAGTAAAAGGTCAGGCGACAGCAGCAACTGCGGTTACTGAGAATACGCAAACAAGCGCACCTCAAACTGAAGCAAAACAAGAAGCTGTGCAAAAAGAGCAACCTAAACAACAACCAAAACAAGAAACAAAGGCTGCAGCAGAAACTTCTGTTCCTACAGAAGAAAAGGCTGTTCAATCAAATACAAATCATCAAGAAGCTTCAAAAGAGCTAACAGTTACGGCTACTGCTTATACTGCTAACGACGGCGGCATTTCCGGCGTTACAGCAACAGGCATTGACTTAAACAAGAACCCGAACGCGAAAGTCATCGCGGTTGATCCTAATGTGATTCCTTTAGGTTCTAAAGTCTATGTTGAAGGCTACGGTGAAGCAACAGCAGGAGATACTGGCGGCGCTATTAAAGGAAATAAAATCGACGTATTTGTACCTAATAAAAGTGATGCATCCAATTGGGGCGTCAAAACTGTAAATGTAAAAATCTTAAACTAATCATATAGATTGTGATAAAAGACGCAAGCTCTTGGCTTGTGTCTTTTTCGTTTGTATAGCTATGTTTCTATCTTATGCTGATAAAAGAAAAGCGCACCTGATGTTTTTCGCGTGTGAAAAATGGGTAGATGGTATATGTCCCTATCATCTAACTATGTGCAGAAGGAGTTGCTGACTGTTGCTTTGGATTATTGTATCTTTTCTGATTATCAATATTGGGATATTTCTATTTTCATGGCGGAGAACAAAGGAGGTCAACTTGCAATCGTCCGATGGATATTTCCTCGGGGGAAGAAGTCTTACTGCGTTATATATCGGAAGTTCGCTGCTGTTAACCAATTTATCAACCGAGCAGATGGTTGGGTTAAACGGACAAAGCTATGCAGGGTCTATGACAGCGATGTCATGGGAAGCGAGTGCGCCGCTTGCGTTAATTTTTCTGGCACTTGTCTTTTTGCCCCGTTATTTAAAAACAGGAATTACTACCATACCTGATTTTCTAGAGAAGCGGTTTGACCAAAGAACAAGGCAGATCGTTTCCGTGCTGCTTATTATCGGATACGCTGTTTCATTCCTGCCGACAGTACTGTATTCAGGGGCTCTTGTGTTGAATCAAGTATTCCGCATTACAGAGACATTTGGCATCAGTACATTTATGGCTGTCTTGCTGATATCCTTAATCATTGGCGTAACGAGCTGCTGTTATATCTTTTTCGGCGGATTGAAAGCCGCTGCATCAGCGGATGCCATATACGGAATCGGATTAATTTTAGGCGGTTTTTTTATTGTGGTATTAGGTGTTCTTGCAGTCGGGCAGGGCAGCTTTGGGGGCGGAGTTGCGCAACTGACCACTTTACATACGGAAAAACTCAATTCAATTGATATCAGCAATTCGGCAGATGTGCCGTGGCCAACGATTTTAACAGGGCTTTTAGTGAACAATCTCTTTTACTGGGCTGTTAACCAAGCGATCGTTCAGCGGACATTAGGAGCGAAAAATCTAGCTGAAGGGCAAAAGGGCGCTCTTTTAGCAGGTTTCTTTAAACTGATTGGCGTGTTTTATTTAGTCGTGCCTGGAGTGATTGCCTTTCATTTATATGGAGGCGGCATTGGAAATGCTGACAGTGTATATCCTCGGCTGATCGTCGATTTATTGCCTGCATCGCTTACCGGTGTATTTGCCGCTATATTATTCGGAGCGATTTTAAGCTCGTTCAACGGCTCTCTGAACAGTACCATTACGTTGTTTACTCTAGATATATACAAACCGGTATTTAAGCCTCATGCAGATGAAGCTGATCTCGTCAAAACAGGACGGATTTTTGTCGCGGTTCTCGGGCTCGTTTCGATTGTCATTGCGCCTTTTATTTTATATGCGCCATCAGGGCTGTACAACTATCTTCAAGAGATGTTCGGATTTTTTAATGTTCCGATATTAGCGGCGATTGTCATTGGATTCTTTACAAAAAAAGTGCCGGCTTTAGCTGTGAAAATAGCAATACCAGCCCATATTCTTTTATACGGCTTATCAAAAATCTATTTAGGGCACATTCATTTTCTATACATCCTTGCCGTGCTCTTTCCATTTTCAGTGGCTGTGATGCTTCTGACAGGAAAGCTGTATCCGAGGGAAACGGATTATAAGCTTGATCACAACCCGCAAGTGGATGTCACACCTTGGAAACACGTAAAACTGGCGTCAGGCATCATTTTGATTCTGGTTGCGGCGACGTATCTTTTGTTTTCACCATGGGGAATTGCGGGTTAGCAAAAAGGATCTTGGCATTTGCCAAGATCCTCAGCTTGTAGAGAAAACGACGTTTTTTCTACAAGCCTTTTTTGTTTTCTGCTGTTTCTTTAGTTGTTCAGCGGATTTCAAAAACTGAAAAAGAGCTCCCACATACCTAGCTCTGCTTAGCTAGGTATGTGGCAATCTTCTTCATGTTCTGGCATGCGGCTGTGAGGAGAACTTGTTCACTCACATTCCGTTTTCCCCTCAACCTGCAATAGCGAAGCCCATGCAGCTGTTTTGAATCTGCAAAGCTTCGCTCTATTTTTTCTTTTCTTTTTTTATAGAGGGTTTTTCCTGAAACAGATAAGCGATTTTGTCTGACCTTTTCTTTGTGGTCCTCCCATACATGCCGGGTGATGACCTTTTGGCGGTGCTTTGATCTTGTGCATTGTTCAAGCAATGGGCACGCGGAACAGGTTTCAGGATTTGATTTATATGACCGGTAGCCTTTTCGGTCAGTTGTTGAGTATGTAAGTGTTTGCTGGTTCGGGCAAATGTATCTGTCTTTTTCACTGTCATAATGAAACTTCCATTTTGGAAACAAGCCTCTAGTAGGGTGATATCGTCTATGCGCAATAACGCCAAAAATATGGCGGTCAGCTAACCCTTTACAGATCGGAGTCGTCAAATAACCAGAATCAAGAGCGACGGCTTCTACTTCAAAATCAAATCGTGCAATTTGGTGATCTAATCGGTCAAGATAAGGCACAGAATCATGGACATTTCCAGGCGTAACATAGGCGTCGGTGATAATGTTATGTTTCATATCCGTTGTTCGGTGATCTAAGTAAAAGAAACCCTCCGGTTTGTTTTCGCGATACATATAACCACTTTCCGGATCAGTGGTACTGTGGCGGATCTCTTTTTCAGCTTTCACCTCCTCTTTGGCCGGTAATGGCTTTTTTCCGTGCTCCTCTCGATCTTCTTGAATGGCTTCATTTAAATCTTTGATATAGTTTTGTGTATCCTGTTCAATCGTTTTTCTTGTGTATTTGTGCTTGTTGGCATTGGCTTTCAGATGAGTTGAATCAGTGAAAAGGACACGTCCGCCCACCATATCATGATTGATGGCCTGAAGAACGACCTCATCAAAAATGTCTTGGAAAATCGTTGTATCTTTAAAGCGTGTGCGTCTGTTCCAGCTGATGGTGGAGTGGTGCGGAACTGGGTCATTGATATTCAGGCCCAAAAACCATCTGTACGCCATATTGTAATAAATTTCTTTTTCAAGCTGTCTTTCTGAACGGATACCGTAGAGGTAGCCGATAAACATCATTTTGAATAAAATCAGCGGATCGAGTGAGGGGCGGCCTTTGTTTTCGCTGTAGTAAGGCTTAACCTTTTCAATGATAAAAGAGAAGTCAATGTGTTTATCAATTTTTCGAAGCAGGTGATCCTCTTCGACGAGTTGGTCAAGCAGAACAAATTCAGCTGCGTTTTGAGAAGAATTTCTTGTGTGGAACATGAGAAAGACACCGTCCTTTTTAGTCTTTCTTTTATTTTATTACAGAAGAATGGATATTTTAAGGAAAAATAAAGGCTGTCGAGATTTTCTCGACAGCCTGAGGATCTTGGCATTTGCCAAGATCCTTTTTATTTAAACCAGCCTTTCTCCTTTGAGCGGGTAATGGCTTCTATTCGGTTTTTTACTTCAAGTTTGTCTAGAATCATTGAGATATAATTTCGAACTGTCCCGCTTTTGATGCTGAGCTCCTGAGCGATTTCTTTTGTGTTTTTACCGTCAGCGACAAGTTCGAGCACTTCTTTTTCTCTGTCTGTAAGAGGATTAGCTTCGCTGTATATGTCTTCCATCAACTCAGGTGCATAAATGCGTTTTCCGTTCATGACGCTTCGGATGGCGCTCGCGAGCTCTTCGCTCGGGCTGTCTTTCAACAAATAGCCCTTAACGCCAGCTTTAATGGCTCTCTGAAAGTAGCCGGGTCTGGTAAAAGTGGTTAAGATTATAATGTTGCAGCCTGTATTTTTTAACTCCTCAGCAGCTTCAAGCCCCGTTTTTCCAGGCATTTCTATGTCCATGATGCATACATCAGGCTGATGTGTTTTGACAAAATCAACAGCGTCTTGACCGTTTGTCCCTTTGCCGACGACTTCCATATCATCTTCTAAATTCAGAAGTGATCCTAAAGCGCCTAAGAGCATTTGCTGATCTTCCGCAATAAATATTCGAATCATGTAAGTCACCCTTTTTTGTTTATTTAGAGTTATTAGGAATTGACATGGTAAGCGTGGTGCCGTTTTTTGTATCAATGTGAAGGTGTCCGTTTGCGAATTCAAGACGTTCTCTCATGCCAAGCAGGCCGTGTCCTTTTGAAAAGTACTTCTCTTCACCTTGAAATGTTCCATCATCAGTCACTGTAATGACAACTTCCTTCCAGAGCTGCTGAATGTCGACTCGGCAGTTCTTAGCTTGGCTGTGTTTGACGACATTAGTGACAGCTTCTTTTAAGCACATGCTCAATATGTTTTCATTAAGCAATGAGATATTTTTTGGCAATTGATCTTCCTCGTAGATAAACGTAATGCCGGCTGCTTCAAGAATTTGTTTAATGTTTATGATTTCATCCTTGAGCCGGATGCCTTTCATGGAAGATACGATTTTTCTGACTTCATTTAAAGACGTTCTCGCTGTTTGCTGAACGCTTTTCAGTTCACGTGTTGCTTGTTCAGGATCTTTGTATATCAATTTTCTCGCCAAGTCACTTTTTAAACCGATGAGAGACAGCTTTTGCCCTAGTGTGTCGTGGAGGTCACGGGCAATTCGCTGCCGCTCTTCTAATTTCACCAGCTCAGCAATCCGTTCATTTGCATCCTCTAGTTTTTCTTCCAGTCGTTCGCGTTCCTTGCGGCTTCTGATACTGAAGGGCAATAAAATCGCGCTAATGAGGGTAATGACGACAAAAGGGATCTGAGTCAGAAAGAATTCTTTTTTTAATACGAGGCTGAAATTGGCTGCAACGGCTGCGCTTATTAAATGGACGTAATATAAAATATGAAAAGGGACACGTTCTTTTATGTTTCCAATAAAATACGCGATAAAAAAAGCAAAATAAATATAACTGAACAGCGTAATCGAGGCGGTTGAAATGCCGATTAACAAAAACGCCCACAAATAAATGGACCAGCCTTTTGAAACAAAAGCAAATCGATATACCGAAAAAAACAAAAGCGTCAAAATGATGCCGATGATGATAACAAATGTAGATGATGATTTCCATATAAAGTAGAAGGGGAGGATGAAAAATATCGTCCATATATAGGGCGTAATCCCGTTTAGTTTTTGAAATGTAAAATGCTTTTTAATCATGATATTCCCTCATTTTCAGCTTTTCATCTTACATGTAACTTTATCATTGCGAAAGCTAGAATGCACCCTTGAATAATAAAAAGGAAGCCTTCTTGTGTATAAGAGAAGACCTCCTTCATCATCAGGCGTTCCGCAGCTTTTGTTTTTCTGTTGAATCAGGCGGAAGGCTGGAAGGGATATGTTTGATATCCCGAAATGATACAAATTGTTTTTTATCTTCATCCCAAAGGCGGAAACCAAGTGACTGCAAACTCGTTTTTAAGGTGATTGTCGGTACGTTTTTTAATGGCTCGTGATGTTCATGTGCAACTTCAAGCTTATAGTTAGGAACCTTGGGGCTCAAATGGTGTACGTGGTGGTACCCGATATTTCCTGTGAGCCATTGAAGCAGTTTCGGGAGTTTGTAAAATGAACTGCCTTCCACAGCTGCCTGCACGTAACTCCAATTTTCATCCGCTTCAAAGTAAGAATCTTCAAAGGTATGCTGCACATAAAAGAGCCATACACCGATTGAGCCTGAGATCAGAAAAATAGGGCCTTGCACCAGTAAAAACGATTGCCAGCCAAAGATTAGGCAGCAAACAGCAGCCAATGCCACGATTGCCAGATTTGTAAGGTAAGTGTTAACACGCTCCTTACGTCTTGCCCCTTTTTTGTTAAAACGGTTCGTAATCAGAAAAACATAAATCGGTCCGAGAATAAACATGACAAACGGATTTCTATAAAGTCTGTATGCAAGCTTTGTTCGTCTGGATGCAGCTTGATATTCGTTTACAGTTAACATCCAGATGTCTCCTGTTCCGCGTTTATCCAGATTGCTGCTTGTCGCATGATGAATCGAATGGCTGTGCTGCCATTGAAGATAAGGGAAGAGAGTCAGGACACCAGTCACAAAACCGAGTATGTGGTTATAGCGCTTTTGTTTGAAAAATGATTGATGGCAGCAGTCATGGAAGATGATAAAGATCCTTGTCAAAAATCCTGCGGCAATCACTGTTAATGCTATCGTAAGGAGATAGGAGACATTGAGGCACAGATAAGCAAGAAACCATAGTCCAAAGAAAGGAATAAACGTGTTCGAAAGCTGAATCAGGCTGTTTTTTGTTTCGGGCTTAGCAAAAGCAGCGACTTGCTTTGTCAGCTGTTTTTGTTTTTGCGCAGTGGTTTGTTCAGTCATAGTAAGTATCCTCTCATTGTGTGTCTCGGTTAAGTATACGCGAATGAGAGGAGTTCTTTGTAGTAGCACCCATCATACACCCTATATGACATTTGTCATGTCGTGCCGCTTGCATCACTGTTTACGCTAAAAAAGCTTGTAAAATAATTTACAAGTTGATTAATGTTTATCGATCCATATTCGTGATGCACCTGAAACAGCTTCTATCCTGCATGTTCCCCCTATAGGAAACGTGGCAATTGGTGAGGTGTGGCCGGCATTTATATTTGCGATGATTGGGAGGCCGGATAATTCTTTTTTTGTTCCAATCATGGCTTTTACCTGTTCTATTGATACATTGGATGCTTTTTGAAATCGGCCGATCAAAATCGCCTTCACATGATAAAAAGCGGGGAGGTGGATGAGCGATTGCAGATCACGGTCAAACATATGGATGTCTGACATATGATCATCTTCAATCAATAAGATGGAATTCTCTGTTTCAGGAAAATACTCCGTTCCCTGCAGCAAATTAAGTGTGCATAGGTTTCCGCCAATCAAGGTGCCTTCCGCAAAACCCTCTTGGATCACAACAGGGCCTTCATGAGGATAAAAGCGCCTGTTTTCTTGATCCAAATACCAGCGATCATCGCTCCATTCGCCAGAAGGGTGAACCTCAAACGGACTGTCCGAAGCGCAGCAAGAAAGAAAATACTCTTTTGTATAGTCGAGTCCTTTTTTCATTGCGAATGTTGAGAAGTGGGGGCCTGAATACGTAACAAGGCCCGTTTTTTGATAGATGGCGTTGCAAAGAGCCGTGATATCGGAATACCCGCACAGAATTTTTGGATGCTGTTTGATTTTATCGTAATCAAGATAACGCAGCAGCTGATTTGAATTGAAACCGCCGAGTGTCGTTAAAATCGCTTTGACACCTGGATCGAAAAAGGCAGCGTGCAGATCATGGACTCTTGATTCAATAGAGGATGAATCAAACTCGTTACATTCATTTGCATGTTCAGCAATGGTTACCCGATAACCTAATCGTTCTAACGCCGTTTTTGCTTGAATTTTTGTTTCATTTGATAATAGAGACATGCTGGTCGCGGGAGACACGATCCGGATTTCGTCTCCCTTTTTCAGTTTTGAGGCGTACATAGATTCCTCCAACAATGGTTTTACACCATTAGAGCACACCTTGGTTCATTCTTCCAGACTTTTTACAAATCAACCCACTTAATGCTGCCTGATTGTGTATCATGATCAATGCATACTGTAAATTCATGTTTTTCATAAAAATGAATCAGCCGGTCTACATGATTCCAATCCCGTTTGGCAATGTCCCCGGTGACTTTTGGGATATTGTGGTCTCTGGCGATATCTTTTATATATTTCATACAAATGGAACCAAACCCGTGATTCGGAGGGCCTTTTATGTCGCCGATATGAATGGCATCTTCCTTGTAGGACGCTACAAGTGAAAAACAGTCTTTTCCTCTATAAGCCGTTTTACAATCAGTAAGCATAATTTTGCATGTTTGGCCATCATCAATCGAGGAAACAATCATCCATTCTTCATGTTTCGATTGATCAATACCAAGCACTTTGGCATCTTTAGATAGATCCTTCATATTCTCCTGCATGCGGTAAATTTGAAATTCTAAATCATGCAGTTCTTCCTCTAGTTCTTCGCGATTTTTTTCTTTAACAGTAAACAAGACCAAACTCCTTTCAACAAACCGTTTTAGAAACACAGTTATCAATTGTATTAGATGAAAGGGGCATCTGTAAATAACAAATCCATTATTAGTAGAAATTAGCGCAAAGTAAGGTTTGATTGTTTCTAAGAGAGGAAAAAGAAAACTAACTTGTTGAAAAAGGAGGAATTGGAATGGCGATTGATTCATTGATTAAGAAATTACACTATGTCCAATTGGAACCGCCCGATAAAATTCTCTCCCTATATCTCAATACAGACATGAGAGATCCCGAGCAGCAGGGGGGAGAATGGAAGATTGCCCTAAAGTCAGGATTTGGCCGATTAAAAGAGTATTTGGCAGCAAGTGATCCAGAGGAAGAGAAGTGTCTGGAAGGGATCAGAACGAAGATTAATCAATACCTTAATAAAATGGGGAAGGATATGCCCCGAAGTCTCGTGTTTTTTGTTTCCGATAGCGGTATATGGGAACCAATAAAGCTACAAATCCCTGTAGAAACAAGATTTTACTGGGAAGAAACAGCTGTTCTGGATCAGTTGAGGGATTTGCGTCAAACATACCCAAGCACGGCGTTTATTTTAACGCAGCAGCATGAAGTGAAAATTATTGAAACCGTTTTAGGTAAAATTGAGGCGGTTGAGCATTATGAGTATGATATCATCAATGAGTCTTGGGAGAATCGCCATTCCTCTGCAGAAAAAGCGGTGCCGTTTGAAGAGGATCGAATGAGGGAACATGTAACGGAAAACCAAACAAGACTGTATAAGCGGCTGGCTGCCAACCTTGATCAAAAAGCAGCCGCGAAAAGATGGGAACGAATGGTTATCGCCGGTGATAAAGAAACAGCGGATATTTTGGATCAGCATATGAATAAACCGATTCATTCGAAAATCCAAAAGAACCTGTTGAATGAAAATGAACATAAAGCTGTTGAGCATTTAATCAAAGAGGCGTGAAATCGAACAGGGCCGGGGCTGCAAGCTGCCGGCCTTTGAAGTGTGTCTAATTTCTGACGAAGCATTCGAAAACGTTGACAACCTCTTTGAATTTGCATACGATTTGGATAGTCAGTACAAATAGGAGAGATCATCAAATGAATCAAACAGAAAATAAACCGAAAAATTATACGGGGATTGTCCTTACGCTGACAGTTCTGATTAACGGTTTAATCGCAGTGCTGTTTTTTATGCCTAAATTAGACCAGTTCAGCCATGCGAATATTCACATTTTGCCAATGCTGAATGCGATATTCAACAGCTTTACATTTATCTTTTTATTGGCCGCGCTGATGATGATTAAACAGAAAAATATTAAAGCTCATAAACGCTTTATTCTAGCAGCTTTTACAACAACATTACTATTTTTGGTTTGTTATGTTGTTTACCATTCGATCGCGGAGAATACGCTGTATGGCGGGGAAGGTATCATGCGTCCGATTTACTTCTTTATCTTAATTTCGCATATCGTCCTTTCTGCAGTCATTGTGCCGCTTGCGCTGTTTACACTGATCAGAGGCTTTAGCATGCAGGTCGAGCGCCATAAAAAAATAGCCAGATGGACAATGCCTTTGTGGCTGTATGTAAGTCTTACAGGCGTTATTGTATATCTGATGATATCACCGTATTATTAAAAGCCATACTCAGTATGGCTTTTTTGTGCTTGTAGACATGCCAAAAGCCCAAATAGTTGGGCTTTTGCGTGCAAATGGATAGACTCCTATTTATGGGCCTCTGATTCCATGGTTTCAAGTGTTGCAACCTGTAAAGATTCTTCAACAGTTTTTGTTTTTTCTTTTACTTTTTCTGCATACGTATAATCACCGTAGCAATACGGATAGCGGAAATTATTCACATTTCCCCCGCAAGTATACAGATCGGGATTTCTTTTGACTTGCTGCTCGGAGTATTGTTTTGCCAATTCCTCAGTATGCGTTCCTCCATGTTCAGCTACAAAATCAATGTAACCTGCCCCCATGTTGTAGCTTTGAATAATGGTATCCAAATCCATACCTTTTTCCTTACCGGTCTTGTACATGAGGGTAAATTGCTTGATGCCTTGTTTAACACTGAGTTGAGGGTCTGTGATCTCATTGCGTTTTAACCCCAGAGATTCAGAGGACTGCATAGGATCATTGCCTTTTCCTTTTGACTCCTGATACATCATGCCAAGTATGAGTGATGTATAATTGGTGAGTCCTTGATTTTCAAGCTCGTCTTCCACCAGCGGTTTATAATCAGTTAAACGTTCCAAAACAATCATTTTCGTGTCAATCGGAAGTTTCTTGATTAAATCCCGGTTAAAAAAAAGCAAGACGAATAAAAAAGAGGCGGTGACAAAGACAAAAATCATCATAAAACCCGCAGCAGCGAAACAGCCTTTTCTCTTTTTCTTCACTGTGTTTCACCCTCAATGTTTGGAGCAGTATGACCTCTTTATTATGACACAGTACGATATATCAGACCAAGTAAAAACCTGATTTGAAACATAAATTTAACCTATGAGATTGAATTGGAACACAGGCGGCTGGTTTGCACCCAAGCACATTTGTTATAAAATAAAACTATGAATAAAGAAAGGTGATACAGATGACTGAATTTAGAGAAATGGAGCGGGCGGCTGCTGATCTGGACGAGGAAACCTTGTTTCTTGTCGCGCAAACGTTCAAAGCGCTTTCTGATCCGACCAGAATCAGGATTCTCCATTTATTATCCCAAGGTGAACATGCTGTAAACGGAATTGCAGAAAAACTGAATTTATTGCAATCCACCGTTTCCCACCAGCTCAGATTCTTAAAAAATCTCCGGCTTGTCAAATCGCGAAGAGAAGGAACATCCATTTATTACTCTCCGGAGGATGAACACGTTTTAGATGTTCTTCAGCAAATGATCCATCATACCCAACATGATTAAAAAAGACATCCTTGCGTTTATCGCTGTTAGCGGGCAAGGATGTCTTTTGCTTTATTCTGTCCGTTCTGATCGAGTTCGTTTCTGCTGAGCTTGATGACGAACGAAGAAAAACCGATATAATAAACAGCTATTAGAAAAAAGACGCCAATTGTCAGAGGATCCGTTCCGATTGACTGACTGTACGATCCAAGGCTGTTTAAATCAGGTGAAGTATGATACAGCTCTGTCACTCGATACAGAAATCTAGAAAGGAATAAGGTTAAAAGAATCATTTCTACCCAAATATGAGTGCGAAAGTAAATTTTTCCTCTGCGTTTTTCAAAGGAGATGTTTCTTTTGGCGAAAAAGACAAGAAGCCAGCCGCCAAGAGTGCCGAAAATGAGATAACCATATAAAGACGGATGAATGATGCTGAAGATTGAAAGACCGAAAGCAAACAGTGAGAAAAGAATCATACGGGTGAACAGCCAGCGAGGCCTCAGCGGCTGATATCCGATGGACCTTTTAATTTTTTTATACAGAAAAAAGATAATAATCATGGCAGGATAAATGCTTTGAAGTGTAAGATGCATGATGTGAAATCCCCTCCGTTGAGAAGTGTATGCTTATCCGGTTCAAAATAGTAATACTTGACACAAAAAAGAAGGGGAGACCCCTGTATTCATACCATATGCGGGATTTCGTTGGGCCGCATAATAGATATGCCCAAGCTTTATGAAAATGTTAAGATAGATTTTTTTTGTAAAACAATGGAAGAAAAGGTGCGCAAAATGAAATTGGAACGTTTGTTAGCAATGGTTGTGTTATTAATCAGTAAAAAACAAGTACAGGCCGCTGAACTTGCTGAGATGTTTGAAGTATCTGTAAGAACAATTTACCGTGATATTGAGACGATCAATAGAGCTGGTATTCCAATTGTGACCTCACAGGGCTCCGGAGGCGGAATTGGCATTATGGAGTCGTATCGGCTTGAGAGAGAGTGGCTGAAAGAGGAGGAGTTATTTGCGATTGCTTCTGCTTTGCAGAGTGTCTCGTCTATGTATGAACCCGCCTCTCACAGTACAGCTTATCAAAAAATCAAGCATCTTATACCGGAGAAGTCTGCTGAAGCATTTCAGCACCAAACTGAAAAATGGTTTATTGACATGACGGCTTGGGGCCAAACTGAGGATCAAAAGGCGCTTCGTGAGAATATCAGCGCCGCCATTGATCAATTGTCAACCATATCATTTACATATACAAACGCAAGCGGGGAAACACTTCATCGTCAAACGGAACCTTACACGTTGGTTTGCAAGGCGGGACACTGGTATTTATACGCCTATTGCCTGATTAGAAACGATTTTCGCTTTTTTAAATTGAATCGGATGAATGATCTGACCATTTTATATCAATCATTCACCAGAAAAGACATTCAGCTGGATACCTTGCCATGGGATAAGAATTGGTACCAAAAGGACCGCTTAACTGAACTGGTCATTCTTGTTCAGCCGGCAGCACGCCAGCGCATACGGGAATGGTTCGGAAATGAAGTTCTTCATTATGATAAAGATGAAATTTGCCGGGCAGTCATTTCTCTTCCAGACGATCAATGGCTGATCGGGTTTTTGCTGCAGTTCGGAAAGGATATTGAGATTCTGAAGCCTCTCCATATACGGGATAAAGTAAAAGATACCATTCATCAAATGCAAAAAGTTTATGAAACCTGACACACTGCTGTCAGGTTTCTTTTTTTATAATCTAGGTAAAAAGGAGGGATCGTATGAGTTTTTCACATATGACACACTTAGAACAGAAACGGTTTGCCGGGCTTTCACAACGGACCACCAATGCTTTGGAAATGACGGAACAAAGGCGGATTCCGGCACTGTGGGATCAATTCTGGCAGCTCGATATGAGCGCTCTATTCTCGCAGGCTGAGAAAGATCAAAACATTATCGCCTTATATTCCAATTACGAACAGGAGACGAATGGGCTCTACACATTTTCAGTCGGTACGTTTCAGAAGGAAAGTAGCACTCTTTCGGAACCCTATGAAACCATTGATTTGCCAGCTTCCGATTATGCCGTTTTCACTTCCAGAATCGGTCCTATTGAAGAAGTTGTGCTTGAAACGTGGAAGGAAATTTGGTCTTGGGATAAGCGTCATCTCCGCACATTTACAGGTGACTTTGAAATGTACGATCAAAGTGCAGCAGTACCTCAGCGGGCGCAAGTTCGCATATATGTCGCCATAAAACACTCATGAACTGAATGCTTGAGAAAACGAATGATGTTAGTCCATAATAAAACTAACACCATTCGTTTTTTAATAGGGGGACTAAATAAATGAGAGTGACTCAGCATCAAACGGTTTGGCAGCTGACTTTCTTGCCGGCATTATTTCCGGTCAATTGCTATTTAGTAGAGGAAGAAAATGAAGTCACCCTTATTGATGCCGCACTACCGGGCAGCTATAAAGGAATCATTCAAGCTGTAAATCAGCTGGGAAAGCCCCTTCAGCATATTTTACTGACCCATGCACATGGGGATCATGTCGGCTCACTGGATGCATTGACAGAAGCATTTCCCCATGCAAAGGTGATGATCTCAGAACGGGATTCTTTTCTGCTGCAAGGCGACACATCGCTGCGTCATGATGAGCCGCAGACATCTATAAAAGGAGGTATTCCGAAACACGTGCAAACAAAGCCTCACCAGCTGCTGACAGGCGATGAAACAATCGGTTCACTGCTTGCGATCCCCACACCGGGCCATACACCGGGCAGCATGTCATTTATTGATACAAGAAACGGCACAATCATAGCTGGTGATGCGTTTCAATTGCGCGGAGGAATTGCTGTATCAGGCCAGGTGAAATGGACGTTTCCTTTTCCCGCCTTCGGCACATGGAATAAGGAGGAAGCCATTAAAAGCGCACAATTGCTCACCGACAAGGCGCCTTCGTGTCTCGCGGTGGGACATGGGAATTTCCTGAGATCACCCGCAGAACGGATGCGCCAGGCCATCCAAAAAGCAAAGATAGGGTGATTCCGCTACGCCTTCTTTAGCTCATGCATCTGTTGATTTTGCAGTTTAAATAAAGAATATTATGAAGCAGTTTTCCTTAAGGTTCAGAACGAAAGGGCAAAATCTCAGACCAAAATGTCTAGCTTGTCTTTGAAGCTCGTTGAAAACAGTTATACAGACGAAGAGGCTGCCATTCGCGCGACAAGAAGCCTGGTGCAAGGCTTTACGGTTTTCATCACAAAAGAAGCTTTTGAACGTAAGAGGATATTTCAGAAAGCTGCCATTTTCAATTCGGACGTATTTGTCAGGATTATTAATAGACAATAAAAATATGATGTATAGTCTTATATTTCTGAATATTGTATAATGTCAAAGTATTATAAGGGCGGCAGTCTTTATATGAAATGTCGGAATACCGTTCCCGAATGAAAAGAAGACCAAAGGAGAGGAGGGGATTGCTGATGGACTCGCTTCAAGAGATCATTTGCGAAAAACGGACATATACACGTCTTTATCATTCACATCGGCATGCGTACAGCCAATTTCTTTTTCCGCTTGAAGGGAGTATTGATCTTGAGACGGAGGGGCGCGAGGTGAAATTAAAGCCGGATCATTTTTTGTATATTCCGCCTGAGTGCGAGCATCGTTTCCGTTCAATTGGCAGAAATGAGTGTCTTGTACTGGATGTTCCGCTTTATGCGATGAAAATTGATGAGTATCATGCGGGATCGGGAATTGAAGCTGCACTTGATCCTTTCTGGTCTTCCATCAGGTATTTACTGACGGAGGAAGCAAAAGCGGGCACTGCAAACTCGCTGCATATGCTTGTTCAATACATAAAAGAAAAACTGCAATCCCACACCTACGCCTCAATTGTCTACATTCACAGCCATTTATTTGAGCGGCTGACGATTAAAAAGCTGGCAGACATCGAGCATTATCACCCAGCCTACTATTCAAGCTGGTTCAAGAAGCAGACGGGGAAGTCGCCGCAGAACTATATCGCTGATCTTCGTCTTGAGGAAGCGAAACGAATGCTGATGGAGAAAAAGGAAACCCTTACTGTCGTCAGCGAGGTGCTGGGCTTTCAAAATCTCTCTTCATTTACAAGATGGTTTACACAAAGGACAGGCATGCCGCCCCGTCTATATCAAAACACCTTATATTTGGATAAAAAATGATCGTTTTTTGGTTAAACAAACATTGGAGATCTCTTTTATAATGGGAGAAAAAGGGGTTATCGATATGGCAGTCATTGAAGATTTTGAGAAGTTGGATATCAGAACAGGCACGATTGTAAAAGCGGAGGAATTTCCTGAAGCAAGAGTCCCGGCGATTAAGCTTGTGATTGATTTTGGAGCAGAAATCGGCATGAAACAGTCCAGTGCGCAAATCACAAAGCGCTACCAGCCAGAAGACCTGATCAACAAGCAAATCATAGCAGTCGTCAACTTTCCACCGCGCCGGATTGCAGGATTTAAATCGGAAGTACTGGTTCTTGGCGGCATACCCGGGCAGGGCGACGTTGTCCTGCTGCAGCCGGGGCAGCCAGTCCCAAACGGCACAAAAATCGGATAACACAAAAAAGACGTTTGCCTAAGGCAAACGTCTTTGCGTATTGAGGCGATGCACCACACGCCACATTCGTGTGCGCCGCAAGGGCATGTGCATCGGCTTACACAATTCAGCTCATCGCTATATGAATATAGCATGGCGGCTGCAGAAATGCAAGAGTTACTTTGTCATTTTGATGATCCGTATCTTATTTTTCTATATTTACTGTCATGTAGATGTACATATTAGGATTGGAGTATTGAGTAATAGCGAGTTGGTTTTTTGTGATAGGATGTTCCAAACCCAGTCATGATCAATGCAGCTTTTGAGACTTATTGAATTTCTTTATGCTGTGCGCACTATTTCAGCATCATTTGAGCTACAAGCTGCCAACGATAGGCTCAAAGTGAATGCGGTTATTGTAAATTTAATTTTTCTTTAATATCATTGCATTTCTCTTTAAGACTTTCTGGCGTATGTTAAAATTTTACTGAACTCAAAGTCAAAAGGGGAATGTTTTATGCTGGGAATCAACGTTGAAAAATCAAATGAAAACTTAATAATCAATTGGCAGCTAACCAAAATTGAAATTCCAATCAAAGAAATTAACGATGTATTCCTTGACCCAAACTATGGGGGAGAGGAGAAAAGCGCAGTCAGGATTGGGTTTCCTTACGGCTCAACGGATAGGGTAGTAATTAAAACAACAAATAATACTTACATTTTGTTCACCACTAATGCTGCTTCAATTATGAGTAAAATTGTTTCTTACTGACCACCTGAGATATGAAATGAATATATTAAACTGTAATCCTACAGAATTGAGGCATTTAATTGGCAGGATTGGTGAATTCATTTGTGCACTTCAAACCAATGGCACTCTGGCACGTCAAACGAATCATGACGGATTTGATGTTGTGAGTAATAGCAGACGAATTAGTGTAAAAACAACAGCTCAATTAAGTGGTTTTATTCCCATAAATCAAAATACAAATAATGATTTTGATGATTTTAACATTATTTATTTTGGGCCAAAGGAAGAAGTGAAAACAATCAGTAAAGTTTACGGAGGTAAATATGAAGTTAGTATTGGACAACTAAAGAAACTTAATAGAGAGTATCAATTCAATAAAACAATTGTTTGAAAGCAACCATCCCCTCAAAATAAAGGGGATGTTTCTTTACTATTCACATGCTTGATCTTTGAACTCTGGTTTTTCTTTAGCATCAACATACGATGAGGTTATCGTGCTTTTGACTTGATCTAATTTTAGCAGTCTCTTCAGAATAAGACAGAAGTAAGAAGAACATCGGTGTATTCATCATTAATTACTTATCGC
Source organism: Bacillus vallismortis (assembly GCF_004116955.1). Taxonomy (NCBI): domain Bacteria; kingdom Bacillati; phylum Bacillota; class Bacilli; order Caryophanales; family Bacillaceae; genus Bacillus; species Bacillus vallismortis. Next base: position 1,384,471 of record NZ_CP026362.1, read on the forward strand.
CAACTGTGTACTGTTTATTAATTTCATAAAGAGAGTCACTTTCTTGAGTACGATTCCTTCTAAGTTCTTTTCTTTGGCCAGATTGAAGCAAGTGAAACAAGACCACCTATCATGCAAATTTAGTCCTTTGTAATTAAATTACAAATACTCATCATATTCACTCGTGAATTCATGGTATTATATTGAAGGGAACGATCAAAAGCTTTCGGCTTAGTAAGTAAGAATGGTTTAAACATGTACGAGTGCCACCTCATGCAAAATCAGAAAAAATATAAAGGAGGTAACATATGTTTAAGCTTAAAAAGAAATTCTTAGTTGGATTAACGGCAGCTTTCATGAGTATTAGTTTGTTTTCGTCAACCGCCTCTGCAGCTAGCACAGACTACTGGCAAAATTGGACGGATGGGGGCGGAATAGTAAACGCTGTCAATGGGTCTGGCGGAAATTACAGTGTGAATTGGTCTAATACCGGAAATTTTGTTGTTGGTAAAGGTTGGACTACAGGTTCTCCATTTAGGACAATAAACTATAACGCTGGCGTTTGGGCGCCGAAAGGCAATGGATATTTGACTTTATATGGTTGGACGCGATCACCTCTCATAGAATATTATGTAGTGGATTCATGGGGTACTTATAGACCTACTGGAACGTATAAAGGTACGGTATACAGTGATGGGGGTGTATATGACATATATACAACTACACGTTATAATGCTCCATCCATTGATGGCGATAACACTACTTTTACCCAGTACTGGAGTGTTCGCCAGTCGAAGAGACCAACTGGAAGCAACGCTACAATCACTTTCAGCAATCATGTTAACGCATGGAAGAGTCACGGAATGAATCTGGGTAGTAATTGGTCTTACCAAGTCTTAGCGACAGAGGGCTATCAAAGTAGTGGAAGTTCTAACGTAACAGTGTGGTAACAGGTCATCACGGGTAGCTAACGGGCTGCTGATCGTTCCTTAAGAGTTTTTGTCATTTGTTATTGTGAGTTACTAAGAAGCGACGGTCTTTTTGCTGGAATCCTAATATATGACTTCAATGGTAAATGATTATTAAACAAACATTAAGAACATATGTCACGCACTTCCAACAATGCAAGTAGAAGCAGCAGATAAGATGGATTTTAAAAGTGTGACCTCACTTGTAACCTGACCAAATAAAAAAAGCGATGAACTGCGCTGTGTATGGCTTTGTAGTACCTCTTTTGACACGCCACATTCGTGTGCGCCGCAAAGGGCATGTACATCGGCTTACACAATTCAGCTCATCGCTATATGAAATAGCATGGCGGGTGAACGAATGTAAGGATTTCTTTGTTATAGACAACAAAATTTAGCACAGAGCAAGATCTAAGATAAACGATTGATCTCATAAGCGGAACGGATTCCGGATTCAATTGCACCTTGCATCCACGCATGAGTGAGTGAGACGTGTTCTCCAGCGAAATGAACTCTTCCCTCAGGGACAGGCATATAGGGATACAGTTCTAATTCTTGACCTGGTTCCATAGCTGTAAAGGCTCCCGCAGAATAAGGATTTTGACTCCAGCTAAAAGAGGCGCCCGACACAAACTCAGCCCATACAATATCGCCATATATTTCAGATAAATTCAGTAACGAATACTGAATACGCTCTCCTTCTGAAAGACTGTCCCACATCAGTGCCTCGTCCGCCCACGTATAACTCGCCAGAACAACAGCATGTCCATTTTCTCCAATACCAGTGCTTGGATAATACGAAAAACGAATCGGAAGATCAGTAATCGATTTGCCGCCGCGCTGTCCGGCTTTTTCCCAAAATCGGCTTTTAAACTCTAAGCCGATTTTTGTTGCGCTCATATAGTTCAGTTCACGAATAGCCCTTCGTTTATAGTAGGAAAATGAATGGTATGGTTCGACCTTCACAAATCGCAATGTTGAAAAAGGAATGGTGATAATAGCGAGATCAGCTGTGAACGTTACATGTTCTGCTGTTTGTTGGTGCCGACAATGGATCGTAACACTAGTCGCATTTTGAGACACTTTCATCATTTTTTGATGGTATAGAATATTTGTTTTTAGTTGAGGAAGAAACGCGTAAGGAAGCCGATCCATGCCGCCTGTTATTTCATAGAAGTGAGTGGGCGAAGTAAAAAGGATGGATTCCCGTAACACCTCAACAAGGGACATCCCCATATACGCTTCCATATCCAGTAGGACACCAATCATATCGATCGCACCATATGAAAAATAAGTGCTTAAAAACGAGCTTAACGAGTCATTTTTGTATTGTTTTTCAACAATCAGCCAATTTCTCGCAGGATTTTGATAAATAAAATGCAGAATAGGCTGTAATACAGAAAGCAACAGCTCTTCAGCGGTTTTTCCTTGTTCGTTTCGTGCAACGGGGTATCTTAAGATCTGAGGATGTCGTTCAAAAAGATGGAGACGTGTTTTGATCCCATTTGTATAAATGATGTCCATTGGGCTTTTGTTGATAAATACATTTGTCGGCAGCCTGAATTTTTTAATATATTCTAAGGTTAACATATGGATATTCGGAATGCGCATCGGGCCAACATTAAAGTACAAACCATCACTAAAGGGAGATCTCAACGTGCGGACACGGCCGCCTGCTCTGCCGCTCGCTTCAAGAATCGTTACTCTGTGTCCGGCATTTTTCAGCAAAGATGCTGATACCAGCCCGGCCAATCCAGCTCCCACAACAATAATATGCTTTGGATGATGTGATGCGTTAAGTCCGTTTCTAATGATCTTCACCATGTCTTCATTTGTTAGAGAAGTCACTTTTTGGAAGCACCTCTTTTATGAATATATGACATTATATTCAGTGAAAAGGGCGTTTATCACGTTCTGTTCACAACTTTTGTGTTAGGAATGCCAAACGGACATATATTCTCGTTTAAAAACAATATGTTGTGCTGTGAATATATTGAAAAATATCTTAGGTGAACAAAGCAACCCTTAAGGAAATGTAAAACTTCGAAGCGAAGGATCAATTGTTTAATTTTATAAAACTGTTGGAAACGGTTTTTCCGTCTGCGATAATAAAGGAAGAGGTGAAAGCAATGAATGGGATAGAATTTTTTGAGTCCGTGTCACAACTGGGACAATTAATTTTATTGTTCTCCGGCTACGCCCTTTATTGGAGATTAGGTACAACAAAAAGAGAACGAAAGCTTACAAAATATGAAACTTTTCTTAGGTTCTTTGTCATGTTCGGCATATTTGCATGGGCGCTTTCGTTTCTTGCTTTGCATTTGTGGTAACGAACTTTCTACACGTATTTAAAAACGTGTTTTTCATTAGATCCCAACGAGTTGCGCTGAGAACATCTATGTATTAACCAAGAAGCTTCCACTAGGTATTACTGAATGCCTTCTGATTTAATCTGTCCTTTAGGGGAGAAGGGAGGAATACCTCCTTAAATCACTAGCAAACAATTTGAGCGCTTTCCGGTTGGATGACTAATATGATTCTAGTATCCATTACGTTTGAATAATAAAAAAGCGTCCCTGTTTATACAGAAACGCACATGAAAAGAAATTATAAATGGGCTGCAATCATGAATCTTTTAGCATTTGTGCAAATTCCTTTTTCAGTTTGATTGGTTTCAATGAAGTTGTTCAAAATATGAAGGTCACTCCGTTCCTGACCAAAATCAGGGATGATAGGAGTATGTTTGAGCAGGAAAATTAGGTCTTCGGGTCTTTGATAATATTCAATAGCGTCATAATCATGTACTTGGATATATGAAAATCCAGCATCTTTTAGTTCTTGGATATATCGCTCTTTTAATGTCCCATCTTTTTCTGCAAATGACTGCCCTCGACCGAATGTTTTTTTACATTCAGTTTGTCACCTTCACTAACTTGTTGTGTTAAAAACGTCCCGCCCTTTTTCAATACGTTAGCAACTTCTTTAGGGTTGAACGGGGCATGTTGATTTGACACCAAATCAAAGAATTCAGCAGGGAATTGTAAATTTTCAGAGGACATTTGGAGAAATCGAACGTTTGAGAGACCCGAATGGTTAAGGTTGGATTTTGCCGTTTCCACCATCCCGCGAGAAAGGTCTATTCCAATTAAGAGACATAATGAAGATGCAATTTTTAATGCGTTTTCCCCTCCGCCAGTACCTATATCCAAAAGTATATCTGAGTGATTACATCTTGCTTGTACTTCTTCGTAAAAATTCCACTTAACCCCTTCAGATTCACACTTAAATTCACTGAAATTCCAGCCGTTTACTTTTCCAACCTTATCATAAAAATCAATTTGATTCATTTTTCCTCTCCGCCTTTCACATTAGAAATTAAACAATTTGCTTTTTTTTTCAGATGCTGGCTTACCTAAACTAAGTAATGACGATGTTTACTGAAATCAGGGATAAACGCTAAAAAAATGAAATACACCGTTCATGAAAAAGAAGAACGGTGTGGTATTAAAAAAATGAGAAAGCTATAAGGTGGATCAATCATGTGTTTCACTGACAATCTTGATTTATATCATGATTTGAAATTGTTAAGAACGACTTTTGCAGCCTCAGCGATAAGAGCATTATCATAATGAGCATCTTCCGTAAACCGGTTTGATAAGATTGCCACAACAATAGGAGCTCTATGAGGCGGCCAAACGATAGCAATGTCATTTCGTGTTCCGTAACTTCCGGCTCCAGACTTATCGCCGACTTCCCATCCTATAGGAGCACCCGCCCGAATCAGTTCGTCACCAGTAGCGTTCCCCCGCATCCAGTCAGTTAAGATCGTGCGCTTGTCAGGTGTAAGGTTGTTGTCAACAGTGAAAGCTTTAAGGTCTGTTGCTAGTGCTTTGGCGGTGCTTGTGTCTCGAATATCCCCAGGAATGGCAGAGTTTAGATCCGTCTCGAAACGATTTGCCTTGGTTACATGATCCCCAATCTGTTTCAGTGATTTTTCGAAACCTTTAGGGCCGCCAAGCTGTTGAAGCAATATGTTCCCAGCAGTATTGTCGCTGTAACGGATAGCAGCCTCAGCGATTTCCTTCAAGCTCATCCCTGTATCCACATGTTTTTCTGTGATTGGAGAATACGTAACAAGATCGTCTTTGCTGTAGTGAATGACTTCATTAAGTTTTTCAATTGTGTTTTTCTTCAGGACAGCAGCTGCGGCGAGAACTTTATAGGTTGATGCGTATGCAAATCGTTCATTGGACCGATAGGAAATCGTCTTGTTTGTACCTGTGTCAATTGCATAAACGCCCAGTTTCGCATCAAATTTCTTCTCAAGTTGAACAAATTTTTCATCCGTTATACAGCTTGTCACTTTTGTGTCTCCTATGGCTTTTGCTTCAGCATGCGTTGATGCATCAAAGGGTTTGAAACCAGTAAGGCTTAAACATAAAAGTCCAATACAGATTCCAAGTTTTAATGGCGCTTTATTTTTCAAATGAATCGACCTCCTCATTCAATTGATGATGTATTCACCTTCTATTAATAACACAAAAATAGGAGTAAAATCGATATATTTCCAATGAAAGTTTAAACTAAACCCATTCATTCATCTCGTTTTTTGATTTTTCATATAGTAAGTGAATAGGGCCATGAGGGAAAGGGAAGAAAAATAGATAAACACCCATTTTAAAGGTGATTATGGTAAATATCATAGTGCAGCTGGCATGAGATTTTATCAGTGTTCCTAATTAAAAGCATGGCGTGAAGCCATCCTAATGGGAGCGTAATCAATGCAAACAAAAAAAGTGTATCTTTATGTATTTCATACCATGTCAGACTGGGAATATGGCTATTTAATTGCTGAACTAAACTCAGGGAGATATTTTAAAAAAGATGTAGCACCTTTAAAAGTAGTTACAGTAGGAGCTCATAAAGAAGTAATAAAGACGATGGGAGGGCTAAGCATAAAACCAGATTTTACCCTTGATGAGTGTACGTTTGAGAGTGAGGATCTTGTGATTTTACCCGGAGGGAATACTTGGGGAGAAGATATTCATCAACCGATTTTGAAAAAAGTTGGCGAAGCTTTAAAGCTTGGCACGATTGTTGCTGCGATTTGCGGTGCAACCGAGGGCCTCGCGCATTATGGATACTTAGATACCAGAAAGCACACAAGCAATGACTTAGCTTATTTGAAAATGGTCTGTCCTCACTATAAAGGAGAACCATTTTATGAGATGGGGCCTGCAGTATCTAATGAGAATTTGGTAACCGCATCAGGAATTGCTCCCCTTGAATTTGCGATGGAAGTACTGAAAACATTAGATGTGTGTGCACCAGAAACATTGCATTCATGGTATGAGTTAAACAAGACCCAAAAACCTGAATACTTCTTCGAGCTAATGAATACAATAAATTGATAGAATCAGTGCCATGCCCCAGAAATGATGGGGCATTTTTTTATGATGAAAGAAAGCGATACAATGCAAGCAGGGTGATTCAAAAATTTGAAACAATAACAGCATTTGGAACGTATTGTAATAAGAAAGCTAATAATCGACGCTTATTTAGCTTTCTTGTTTGACGCTGTACATGCTGTGAAAGGGGGATGAAAATGCAATTTCATCAAATTCAAAACGGAAAACAAACCAATCATCTTAAATGGCTGGGGGCTATTTTTTTCAGCTGGGGAACGTTCGTTTTTGCGTTGTTTTTTGCTACTTTTGTCGGTTCAATGGCACGCCAAGCAGGAGCTTCCAAGCTCTTGCAGCAAGGTATTCAGGCAGGCTTAGTGACGTTCATTACTGTTCCGCTGCTTTATATTCTTCTTAAGCGGACGTCCAGTAGACCATTCTGCTCTATCGGATTGTCTGGCTGGCGGCAAGCCATTCCGAAAGCCATTATGGGAGCACTGTATGTGATTTTTCTTTCTGGAACTGGGTTTACTATCGCCCATTTATTAGGCTTGATAACCATTACACAATTTCACTTCTCCGGACATTTGGTTACAGTATTGCTCTTAAATATGATCATCGCATTCTTTTATGAAGCTTTTCCAGAGGAGTTAACGTTTCGCGGGACGATGTACAATGCTCTAAACGGGCGATTTAACTGTTTTATAGCCTTACTTCTGCAGCCGATCCTATTTGTGCTTGCACCAATAGCTGTATGTGGTTTGCAGTATATAGCAGGAATCGAATCACCAGCTATCACATTAGGTTACATCGTTTTATTGTTATCTTTTGGTTTCATTCTTCAACTTCTGCGTATTGTAACAGGAAGCTTATGGACATCTATCGCCTTTCATCTGGCTTTTCTCGAAAATTCTCGTTTTTTCGTCGTGCAGGGGGATAAACGCTTTATTACCTATGAAGAAATCGTGCCGGGTACAGGAACGCTGTTTGTAATCTTTTTTATGTTGCTTTTTGTTGGTACTCTACTATTAATGCCAGCAGTAATAGCAAGGTGGAGACGTAAGAAGAAGAGAATCGGGCATGATGTTTAACGACTGGTTTATACACAAATGGAAAGTGTCGAGGTAAATGGAAAGGAGCAAAGATGTCTATTTTAATAATTGTTGAAATCTTCTCAGTGTTAACTGTATTAGGTTTATTCGCATGGGTGTTCAAAAAATAAAAAAATGCGGATGAAGATGTATTTATTTATGCGAGGTACATGATATATCTTCTTGTAGCTGAAGTTGTCAGATATGTCATATTTCATATTAATGAAGTATAAAACGATAGGATCGTCATAATTGTCGGAATCATCATTCTATCTATAAAGTACATGTTTTACTTACCAATCATGTAGCTTCAAATGATTTTGATTAAAATCTGTCATATCTGCACATTGAACTGCATAAATTGCTAGTCTTTTAAAAAGGTCATAATCTATCGATCACTCAAAGTGAAAATGGTATACTGATGTGACAAGTATTGGAAGTCTCTTGCACACTTCGAGAAATAAAATCAGGGGGATTACATTGAAACCAACCACGACTTATGCAGTCATATGGATATCGACTGCTTTGGCTGCTTCAGTAGGTATTATCGTTACCAAGAGCGCACTTCCGTTATGGGCGTTATTCATTCCTATGATAATACCGTTTCCAAAAGATAAAAACAAATAAAACCAGCACACTATAGCATTACGATGAGTTTACCTGAGCGGAACATAACAACGTAACCCATGATTTGAAAATGCGGAGATGCTCACTTGAGCCATTATCAAAAGAAGTTGAAAAGTTATGTTCATTCTCTTGCGTTTTCGAGTATTTCATACGGTCTGAACTTTGGTCTGTATATGTTTGTTTATTCCAATTTTATGGGCAATCAGGTTACACTATTGACTTCATTGTTTTTTACGCTTTCATCACTTACTTGTGATTGAGATTTTAGTGAAATTAGAACAATTAGGCTAGATCATGTATTTAACTGCGTTTATAACAAGTATAAAAGCCGCTGATCCGAACATGATATACGCAGACCTTGTTTGTTTTTTTAAAAGGGCCTCCACCCCCATTAAAACAAACAGAAGTGCAACTAGCACTTGGAGAGAGGTTAAAAGGAAATCACTTTGATTATATAATGAATACACGCACAGTATTAAAGCCACACATGAAATGAACAACTTTGAAGCTTTCAGCAAAGAACCACTCCTTGAAAAAGTTTTTTTATTTAAAAGCTTAACACGTTATGCGCTGTCCTTGGAGAGACTAAGGGAGTAAGATAAAAGAAGCATGTTAACAAAACGAATGAAAAATGCTGTTTTTCACACGCAAGCGTTCATCATTTCTTTCAGAGCTTTTTTAACAAGTGACATTGAAGTAAGGGAAATTCAATTGTGGCAATGAAAGGGGGGAAGGGTATAAAAAAACTAGTCGTGATTTCTAGCATTCTAGGAATCCTGTTATCAGCCATAGGACAATTTTTTGGAGTATTAACCGGTTTTTTCCTTTCGGGTATTTCTCGGTTTATTGGGATTGTCGCAGGAATTCTTATGTTATTAAGTCTAAAGTCGAGAAATATAGAAGTGCAGTCATTTATCGTTAATGTAAGTACTTCGTTAGGAATAATAGGTGCAGGAATTTTATATATTCCAGCTGCGCTTATCAATATCTTGATTGGCTTCAAGTTAAACGAGAAGGTAAAAGAAGAAAACACGAATGAGCAGCTCTGAATAAACTGTTTTTTTGTTAGAGATTGCGAAATCATCATTTGAAGAGTGCTGCTGGACTTTGATTTTCCTTTTGATATGACACCTATTGTGGATTTTATTACCACCTATGTGCGAGAGGTAAATAAAGACACAAAACTACATAACATGAAAAACAGCAATTTTAATTATCTTTCTCAAAAATAAATGAAGAAAAATGAGGAGGAGAAATGTATGGATTTACCTGCTTGGGCTTATATCGTATGGACAATCATAGGAGTTGCTGGGTTCATAAGTTTCATGTACTTCTCATATTTTACTGACAAAGCTGAAAAAGAAAACAGGCTATAAAAGCCATTTCTTCATGATGAGCAAGAGGTTAAATTGACACAAAGGCATGAAATGAGAATCATTCAGTATTGCTTGACTTTAAAAGGGATCGAGTAACATGGATCATAAAAAAGATGACATTCAAAGAAAATATAGAGATCAAATTAGGGAGAAGACAGAACGAGAAAAAGAAAATGGCAGCAGCAATCATTATTTTGATGTTTTTCTTTCAATCCGTTTATAAGGATTTTTAACATCATACTAGAAAAGCTGAATGACTTACCGGAAGTGTACATAGCAAAAAAAGCAACGATTCGAACGTTGCTTTTTGTTTTTATTGGGTCCTTTGCATGTTAGGAGAAAGGACGTCCTTTGGAGGAGTCCGTTCCTTAACTTGTTTTAGCGTCGCTACGATAAGAAAGCTAACAATCACTAACAAAAGCCATGAACTCACCTTTCCTAGGTGAACAAGACTCCATGCCTCGCTTTGGTTTGGATATGTCCAAGCCCCAAAAAAAGTTGCGATATTTTCCGCTATCCATATAAAAAATCCGATAAGCACAAAAGAGAGTGCAAGCGGCATACGGTAATGAGTTCCATTCACCTCGTATATGACCCAAGTTTGCCAAAAGACAATGATGACAAGTCCAGATAACCACCAGCGAATGTCAATCGAATAATGATGGGTAAAAAAATTCAAATAAATCGCAGCAGCAAGCGGGACAACTGCAAAAAACGGCGGCCACTTCACCAATTCAACCTTAAGCCTTCTCCACGCCTGACAGAGATAGCTGGCTACACTTGCGTACATGAAGCCGCTATATAAAGGCACCCCGAATATTTTGGAATATCCTTCTTCTGGATAAGCCCATGAGCCCATATGGACTTTGAAAAGTTCAAGAGCAAGCCCAATAAGGTGGAACAAAGTGATCACTTTTAATTCATCTCTTGTTTCAAGCCCGGAACGCACTATCAGCCCCTGCATGAGAACACAGATAATAAGCAGCCAGTCATACCTTGGCAAGAAGGGAAGCGGGATGATTTGTGTAACAGCCAAAGAGGCAAAAATGACGACAGGAAACAAACATGAAAGAGCCTGTTCCCAACCAAAACGAACGAGTTGTTTGAAGGCTCTCATGATGTGTGATTCCCCCTAAGGTTTTTTCTGGATATCTGTAGGGCACGCTTAAAATAGACGCTAAATGGACATAAGGTTGCATCCATAGGATCACCGCCACATCACTTTATTTTTTTATGAAAAAGCGTTCTTTTTATGTGTCTTCCTCGCTTCGATATTCCAAAATATCTCCGGGCTGGCATTCTAAAGCCTTACAAATTGCTTCTAAGGTTGATAATCGAATGGCCTTCGCTTTACCGTTTTTCAAGATGGAGAGATTAGCCATCGTGATGCCGACTCTCTCCGAAAGTTCTGTTACGCTCATTTTCCTTTTAGCAAGCATCACATCAATATTGATAATAATCGACATGTTTATCACCTCAGACCGTTAAATCATTTTCTGATTTTATATCAATCGCTTCTTTTAACAGTTTTTGAAGAACAGCAGCAAAGACCGCGATCACCATTGAAGCAAAAATAATGACCAAGCCGATGACTATGATACCCGGGGCATCGTCTATCTCGGCGATCAGATAAAAAAATGGCATGCCTGCCGCAAACAAGAGACTGATAGTGACCGCACAGTATTTAATATTTTTTAGAGCTCTTACAGAAATGTTGGAGAAAGCTTTGTTCTGGTCAATATAGCTTAAAAGTTTGAACGCTTGATAAAGTGCAAAGTAAAAAGGTATCGCCGCTACATACAAAAAGACGAAAACAAGATATTTTATATAAGCTATATTTGGTAATAATTCTGCTGCATAATTGGCTATCTTAGGCACCACAAATATGCACAAAGCAAGAATTGGAATGCCAATAAGAATAACAGCAATCTTTAGAAATAGTGTTGAGACTTGATTCATAAAAAGCACCTCACCGATTTGTTGTCATCCTGAATGTAACACGATATTTATCGTTTTACAATAAAAAAGTATTGAAATTGATTATCTTATTATCGTTATATGGAGATTTTTCATTTTAGATAAGCCAAAAGTCGATTATAAGCAACGAATGACACTGTGTGCTTCAGGCAGCTCGGAGAACAATAAAAGATATGGATTTCCTTTTAGGGATTTATTATGGCTGAAAAATAGTGTAACAACGATAGGAAGAAATACATCAAAGGATAAGCTGGTGTTCATACTAATGATCAGGAGGTAAACCGGCTTATGATACTAATGTGGATCACTGGTCTTTTATTATTGGCTCAACCAAGCGAGCCGACTGACAGCTTATCGGTGACACAGCAAGGGCGTACGATAGCTACTGTTACCCGTGATAGCTTTACATTGCCTCTTCCCGGTACCCCGATAATTGACCATGAAAAGTACCGTGAATTCATCAAACAGCTCAATAAGCACATTTATCGTGAGCCGATAAACGCTGTGCTTAACGATCAGGGAAGCATCGTCCCGGGCAGGGTTGGGTACAGACTTTATCAACAGGCGTTTAGGGAAACGTTTTATGCATTTGTCTATGGCCAAGGCCCCTCCAAGGTAGAAGTGCCGGAAATAAACATTTATCCGAAAGTTGACAGCGAACTGCTTGCTCACATCAGTACACATCAGCTTGGCCATTACGTAACGTATTTTAATGCGAATAATAAAAGCCGCTCACACAATATTTCCCTTTCTGCAAGAGCGATTGACAATCATGTTGTTTTCCCTAATGAAACGTTTTCATTTAATCAAGTTGTTGGGATGAGGACTAGAGATAAAGGATATAAAAGTGCACCCATTATTGTTAAAGGTGAGTTGTCTGAAGGTGTAGGCGGAGGGATTTGCCAGGTATCATCAACACTATATAATGCAGTCGATCGCGCGGGACTGCGAATCGTTCAGCGTTATTCTCATACAAGAAGCGTGCCATATGTTCCGCCTGGACGCGATGCGACAGTAAGCTGGGGAGGTCCTGACTTTCTCTTTCAAAACCAATATAACCAGCCAATACTCATTCGGGCCAAACGGCGTGGGGGAAGTATGGTTGTTACGCTTTACTCTTCTGATATGATCAATAACAAACTGAGAAACGTTCCTAATGCACCATCTCAAATACCGAAAGAAATAAATGTTGAGCGGCAATTGGATGCCTTTATTGGAGAACCAACTAAAAAAGAAAGAAGGGATAAATGAAGTGAAGAACGTATTATTTTTCTTATGTGTTTTATTATTTTCATTTCATTTTGCTCAACCAAAAACATACGCCCTGACTTTTTCTGTGTTACCCATTACACAAAAAACAGAACAGTGGTCAGTACAAGTAAGTGAAGCAAAAAATGTAAAGGGATTAGCGCGTCCTAAGAAAGGGGTATATCATGTATATTCCTTGGAAGTCAAAAACATAGGGAAGGAAGCGGCTACGGTGGATGTGCAATTGTATCGAAATGATCCTGACTCAATCACAAGGTTTTCGCTTTTTGGATGCCCTAATGAAAATGGTATAAATCAAATAGAAGAGGCTAAAACGTTAGCTCAAAGTTTAAACGATGGCTCGCCGTTGAGGTTTAATCATTTTATGCTGGCAAATAAGGCTTCAGAGTTAGAAGTGGTGATTATTTGGACGCAAAAAGGGCAGGAAGGGCGCCATTTAAAACAGAGCTTTACATTCACTGAAGACGGCGGACATTAGGCGTATAAGCAGCTTGTTTTAAAATTTGCCAGTCAATGAAATAGTGTTTTTAACTTTATATAGAGAGAATATTAATCAGGATGAAGCTCCTGGTGAGGAAGAAAGGAGAGAGTAACAAAAAAAGATGGGATGATTTGATGATTAGATCCATTACTTTGCCTGAGGAAAAAACGAAAATCACAGTCGGAAAACCAATCAAAGAAGAGTCGAACGTCAAAGTTACTGCCATCTTTGACTACAGAGAAGAACCAGAGGAGGCATTTTGGATACATTTATCCGATGGAAGTGAAATGTTTGTTGATAATCACAAAGTCTTTATTGAATACCAATAGAGAAAGTAAGAAATAAACAGCAGTTGAATCACTTTCTGCGCGTTTTGGTTTGAAGTTGTACAGAGCAGACTGGCATGCCTTCAATAGCACCAGTTAATCATGAAAGCCATTGATTTCAAAATTTTCTATGTCGAGATTTAGGCTTTTCAATTGTTTCAACAAAACGTCAAATTTTAAGCAATCACCATTTTTGAATTCATCTGGAATAACTTCAGGGTGAGAAGTTTTCATCCCGGATTCAATCCACTGTTTGCGATACAATTGAAATGCAGCCTCAATTAAATAATCTGGCGTTACAATATAGCCTAATCTCACATCATGATCCTCACTGTAGCCAAACTCAAAATCACAACATGGACAAATGTCAAACGTTTTTTGATACTCGCCTTTATACAGAGGATTTTGAACTAATCCTTTAAATCCGCAAATTAAACATAAATATAACTTTTTCACCAATTTTCATTCCCCTTTTACTTGTTATATATTTTTATGCGCCGTAGCAAATGGTGCTTCGAACAAAGAAATGTAGAGTACTGCATTTAAATCATAATAATATAATTGTTTTATTTTTCCATATTACGAATTGTTTATCATCCAAAGAAAAGTGCAATTCAACTTTCCTAAGAGATACGAAGAGGAGAAAAAATAAGAATAGAAGAAGGTTTTTTATGTCATTGGCAAAATAGAAGAAAGAAGAAGTGGTATTCATTCATTAGTCATGAATAGTAAGTGTTCCAGCAAAATAGAAGTGAAATGTTATGTAATGATTTTAAAGGAGGGAAGAAGAGGTGATGTGCTACATTGAAATCACAAAGGACAATATTGATGACAACCATATTTGCTGTGCATTAGGTGCGAAACAGTATAATAGCGCCGTCAATGAAAAGAAGAGGTGGCTTAAAGCCCGAATGGATGAAGGGTTGGTGTTCTATCGTTTAAACGAACGGGCAAAAGTCTTTATTGAATACATACCTGCAGATCATGCATGGGTGCCTATTAAAGCGCCTAATTTTATGTATATTAATTGTCTGTGGGTATCTGGCAGATATAAAAATAACGGTCATGCGAAACGATTGTTGGACAAATGTATAGGAAGATGCGAAAACTCGCGGGATGGATGGGATTTTCCATATCGCAGGGAAGAAAAAACTTCCTTAAAACAAACAAAGATTATGATATAAGTTCTACTTTTGTGTTTATCACGATTGAATCTAAGCTCAAAAAGGATAAAGTAGCCATCAGTAGGATCATTGGCTCTTTTTTATTGCCATTTTAGTAACATTTTGATCTCATTTCTCTACTAAAAGAATAAGGGAAGTGAGGAAAAACATGAGAAAAAAGAACAACATGAAAAAATGGCTATTGATAATTGCTGTATTTGTGGTGATCTTCACCGTATCAATCTTTGTCATAATGTCAGGGAACAAAGTGAAATATGAGGGCAGCGGAAAAAGCGGATTATGGTTTTCCAACATTGAAAAATCAGACAAAAACTCAATTGGACCAAATTACTTTCTAAATTTGTATTGGCAGGGGAGTAAGAAGGATGAAAAAAGGACTGTTGTTTCAAAAATCACCTTGTACATAGATGGCAAAAAGTATGATGACAGGGAAGATTATGATTTATCAGAGTATACAGGTGAAGAAATGCCAGAGGGAGGTCAAATGCCAGACCACATCGCTACCTTTGACTTTATGCCTGAAGAGGAAGTAATAGGACATGATCTATTAGTTAAAGTAGAGTGGAAGACAGGCGGCAAAAAACAAACAGAGGATATAAAATTATATAAGAAAACATGTATTAAAAGAGAGCCAAAAGTTGACTGAATGTCTTCACTGGAGGCGACTGATTCAAAGCCCATTCATGGTTTAAGGATTGAATTCAATCCAGTTGTTACAAAACACTTTGCTTTTCTGCAAAGGACTTAGTTTTAATAAGCAATGTAAACCCTATTGTCTAAAGGGATCTACATTGCTTATTAACAGTTTACATAATAATATTATTGTGTTAATTCATTTGAATTAACTAATTGATCTTTGTACTAAAGTTTCACAATGAATTAGTGGGTAGGCACTAAGAAAATAAAGCTTGTTCACATAATATGTAAGCCGACTACCCTCCATTCTGTGCATCAAGAAGCTCAGGTGAATTGTTTTTAGGTGAGTTTACTAATGACGAAACCTGGTATGCTTCCATGTCATCAGCATCGTAGGGCTTCAGTAAGGTTGCAGATGAGCAGGTTCTGTATGTGAAGGATTCAGCCACTCTTTTTCATCCCCATGTGTCAGTATAACCGGCATTCGGTCGTGTATATCTTTCATGAACTCATTAGGTGTAGTTGTTATGATTGTGCAGGTGCCAAGAGGAGTCCCTTGAGGTGTTTTCCACACTTCATATAACCCGGCAAACGCAAAAAGAGCGGATGATTTCAATTTGATCCGGATCGGAATTTTGGTTTTGGGATCAAGCCGTTTCCATTCATAAAAACTGTCCGCCGGAATCATACAGCGTTTGCTGACAAGCGGTTTTCGAAACGCCGGCTTCTCAGTTAATGTTTCAGCCCGAGCATTGATCATTTTATAACCGACCTTTTCATCCTTTGCCCACGGAGGGATAAGACCCCATCTAAGCTTGCCTAAGCGCTGATTTGATCCATCACTGATGATTGCCAAGATGTTTTGTGAAGGTGCAATATTATAGCTTAGACGGTATTCGGCTTTAGGGAAAAATTGATCGCTGTCAAACTGGTCAATAATATCATCAAATGCAGAGAACAAAGTAAACCGGCCGCACATATCCATCATCCTTTTTTGTATTTTTAAATAGTGTACAGGTTGGATCCATGAAAATCAAAAAACGAAATGAGCTCTGCAGGTTAACTTGAAGGTAAAGATTGATGGATCATTGTATTGATTCTGTTTATAGCTTTTAAGATTCTGTAAATTTGATTGAATGGGGTTTCCGCTATTTATATAATGACTTTGCAGCTTGGATTTTACATAACGAATGCGATAAGGGGGAAAGTGAAATGAAAAAAACTTCGTTTGCTGTTTTGATGTCATTTCTCTGTTTTATCAGCTTGGTTCCAACAGTTGATGCTGCTGTCATTGATCATGACAAAGTCGTAGGTTTCAATGAAGTTGTCCCAACTACTATTTCTCAAAAGGCAGAAAAAAAGTTTCAGCCGTATTTGAAGGTTTATAGCGGCTGTGTGCCCTTTCCGGCGGTAGATGCACAAGGCAATACAAGTGGCGGGTTACAGCCATCTGGATCGTCTAAAGGAGATTGCAGCAAACATACCGGACAAGTTTATTCACGTTCAACTTGGTACAATGGCGTGTGGGCAATTATGTATGCTTGGTATTTTCCAAAGGATGAGCCTTCACCAGGTCTGGGTCATAGACATGACTGGGAAGGAATTGTAGTGTGGGTCGACAATCCGTCTAACCAAAATGCAAACGTTTTATCCATTGCATACTCCGGACATGGGAAATTCACGAATGTTCAGCCAAATGAAAGAAATATGAAGGATACACATCCATTAATTGCGTACAACAGCACATGGCCCATAAACCATGAGTTGCATATTAGTGATCAAGTAGGGGGCACTCAGCCATTAATCGGGTGGGAAGACTTAACACCGGCAGCGAGGAATGCTCTGAATACAACGGATTTCGGTAAAGCGAATGTCCCTTTTAATGACCCTAATTTCACGAATCATTTAGAAAAGGCCTGGTTTAGATAATGCATAATGTAGCATGCTGGATTTGACATTAGATTTTTTTGAGCATGTTCATGACAAGATGCATAAAGTTTATATTGATTAGCAGAAGCGCTGCGCTGATGATGTAGAGCTACAAGAGAGGATTGTAAGGATGTAAACGTTAAAGGTAGTGCGGTTATCAATGTAAAGAGCTGTACGCGCACGAAAAAAGGGTTAAATGTAAAGGCCGGTTTAAAAACTTGGGCCTTTTTTTAATGAATTGGTGTCTGGAGAATGAACAATTGGAGCAGTTCCGAAGGCAATGTTAGTTGAAAATGCTAACAGCAATATTTACAGATAGAAACAGGCTTTTTTGTATCAGCCCTTTATTAACCTCCAGAGTGTGTTATTGATCTAGTATCATTGTTAGCGCCGGTTGCCTCAAATTACAATACCGGACAAACCATATTAAAGTGATGGCGGTCTAGTTTATAAAAACGAATTCACATGTGAATAGAAGAATTGATAGTAAAACATTGTTTGAGCCGATTCTTTTTATTCTATTTACTTGCGATAAACTGGTATAATAAAAAATCGATTGGGACGTTGTGGCGAAAAAGAACATAAGCTTTTTGGCAAGAATGGTTAGACTGGTCCTGGACTTGAGCTTGAGGGAGGCAATAAAACCGCTTGAAAATACCCTATAAGCGAAAAAAGAGGCTCGGCGTTTTTTACGCAGGCCTCTTTTGTGTCAGTAGCCAAATACCAGTGTTGTACTTTGTGAACCGGCATATTTCGTGACAAATTCTTTTGTATATTGCGGCGTTTGGACACGGTAGCTATAGTTAGAGCCGGGATTCCATGAAGTCAGCGGAGAGGTTTGCTTGTTTAGAGACGGATAGCTGCCTATATCCTTGAAATAGCCAGTGCCCTTGTCATCTAGGATTCCGCCTTTTTCACTGCCTTTCCCGAAGTAATTATATTCGGAATATATTCTTGCTTTTGTGGCAATAGTAATTGCCTGGTTAAAGTTGTTGCTGTAATTGTTTTTAACATGAAAGTATCCGTATCTCATGAGGCCCGGGCCTCTTACATACAAGTTCTCAAAATAATTGTTGGCGATTGTCATATGGGGATAGCCGTCATATTGATGCTGTGAATCATCTGGGTATCCCAAAATTAGACCATATTTATGATTCGCGAATTTTGAGTTGCTGATCGTGATATAATCCGCTGATTTTCCGATATAAAGGAGCTTGTCCAAATCACTTCCGCTTGCGCTGTAACTGTGGCCTGAGAATGTGACGTGGTCAATCCAATAGTTGATGCCAGAATCTAAATAAAGCTGGATATCGTTATTTCCGTTAATCTGCGGACTGTGTTCGAATGTCAGATTTTGAAAAATGACGTTTCCTGATGCAGATGAAGTTGTTAAATAAATGTTCTTCAGCGTTTTTTTCGCGTAAGAGCCTACGAGTGTTTTGTTTGAGCCAATGGTGACTGTTGTCTTCGAAGATGCGGAAAGATCATTTTGAAGCACTAAAATTTTCGGAGTGGAACCTCCTATATGGGTTTTTAAATCATTAACGCTTTGAATGTAAACAATTTGGCCGTTTTTTCCGCCCGTTGTGCTTGCTTTAGAAATGCCTTTTTCATTTTTAGCATTTCCGGCAAATCCTAAAAGGCCATTCGTCGAGGTATTTGGAAAATCAACAGCTCCAAATGCTTTTCCAGGCAAGAGAACCAAAAACAAACTAAACACGGCGAACCATAAACAAAATCGTTTCAGCATAATCTGCCCCTTTCAATTAAATTTCCTTGCGGAGATTATTATTACAGGTAATGGAATGGAATAATAGGTTCTATCTTCCTAATTAAAGCCGGGTTATGAAAAAATAAACAGATTTTTCGTTAAAAACATACTCTCAATTGAAATAGAAGAAGGGATTGATACACCGTTGACTGCAGCAGCTTATCGAAACACCTTGCTTTCACTTTTATGTTTAACAGCTGGAATCGTGGATGTAATCGGGTATTTAAGCCTGGGACATGTATTTACAGCGAATATGACTGGGAATATTGTATTGTTGGGGTTGGCGATCGGCAAATCCCTTGAGGTCACAGTTTTTCATTCTTTGACTGCGCTAATCGGATTTATATGTGGCGTCATTATATCAACACTGATTGTCGGAAAGGCAGAAAATACCCTGTGGCCTACTGCGGTGACAAAAGCGCTGGCACTTGAAGCATTCATTTTGTTTATCTTTGCTTGTCTTTCTTTTTATTCGGCTTTTGTTCCTGTATACATCCTTATTATTCTCATGAGCATATCCATGGGGATTCAAACCATCGCAGCTAAAAAGCTGGGAATCGCCGGTATTTCTTCAACTGTGTTGACTGGAACACTGGCTTCTCTTTTAGAGGATTTGTCCGGCCGTTTGTTTTTTAAGAAGCAGAAGAAGGCTTTTGTAAGAGACGCTGTGTTGCGAGCGCTGGCTATTATCTTATATTGTGTGGGGGCTATTATTGTAGCTTTAGCTGAGCCTGATTTTTATCACATCATCATTTGGGTTCCGATCGTGATGATATTTGGCATCATGCTGACAGCTAAGTTGAAACTGAGCGGGAAAAAATAAAAGCAGTTACCAGATGAGCAGCTTGTTTCATGTCGCAAAGGGCTATAGGAATGCGGCACAGTAAATAAAAATATGAAATTCGACTGGCATGCACACTCATTCATTTGTATGGTTTTTTCAGGAACATCCTACCTTTGATATATGAATGATAGTGAATCTGTCTTAAAACAATCTATGAATCTATTTCCTCTTTCAAACCAGATGATTGAGCTTTAAAATGATAATGATTCTCATTTAAAGCCTGGATTGAGGAGGACATGCATGAAAAAGAATATCAGTGCTATTGTCGGTGTGGTTTTATTGATGCTCATTTGTTTTTCCCCGCAAGCTTCGGCAGCATATGACGATCTGCATGAGGGGTATGCAACGTATACAGGATCGGGTTATTCAGGAGGGGCTTTCCTGCTGGATCCCATTCCTTCTGATATGGAGATTGCTGCAATCAATCCGGCAGACCTCAACTACGGGGGAGTGAAAGCGGCACTTGCAGGCTCGTATTTGGAAGTCGAAGGGCCAAAAGGAAAAACCATTGTCTACGTTACCGACCTGTATCCTGAAGGCGCTCGGGGAGCTCTCGACCTGTCACCTAATGCTTTCCGTAAAATCGGCAATATGAAAGATGGAAAAATCAATATCAAATGGCGTGTTGTCAAAGCTCCAATCACAGGACATTTCACGTACAAGATTAAAGAAGGCAGCAGCAGGTGGTGGGCGGCAATCCAAGTCAGAAATCACAAGTATCCGGTTATGAAAATGGAATATGCTAAGGATGGAAAGTGGATCAACATGGAAAAAATGGACTATAACCATTTTGTCAGCACCAATCTAGGGACAGGCTCTCTCACAGTCAGAATCACTGACATCCGCGGGAAAGTCGTGAAAGACACCATTCCGAAGCTGCCTGAAAGCGGAACGTCCAATGCATATACAGTGCCGGGCCATGTACAGTTTCCTGAATAAAAAGCACGAAACAGCGGATCTTATCCCGCTGTTTTTTTATTTTCCCTATGAATCGTATGAATCATCAATATGTGCATATAAAAATTCTTTAATCATGTTTACTTGCTCCTGCTTCGGATACGTGCTATACAGTCTGCTTGAAATCCGTATAGGATCTCCATAAAAGTATCTTTCGTAGTGAGTTTGTCTTGTTCCGAATGAACTCATGGTTAAATCCCATGCCAAACGAAAAATTCTAACCCGTTCTCAGCATTTGTATTGGTTGCTTGGAGGTATTGACCAAGATCTTCCCGGATCGCTGAATCAAACCCTTTTTCTGTCGGCAGCGTCACCATTCCGCTAGCGCCAATTCGTTGAATGATTTCAGTCAGCCGCGGATATAAAGTAGGAATGATCGTACTGATGACTTGCAGCGGAATCAAACTGGGCCGCATATAACCGTATTCATCTAACTGGGCATCATGTTCTGACTTGTCAATGAGTGCCTTCATGCTTTCCAATCCTACAATGGTTTCAGAGAGTTTTTCTTGAATATGCTGATATTCAGAAACATTAATCGTGTCGATCAAGAGCTGCGCGACTCCTAATAGAAATTCTATTTTGATCATTTGCCTAATGGCGACCTGATGAAAGGTAAAGGCGTGAAAGATCGTACCATATTTCGTTTTCTAGTTTATTCAATCGGTCAATGAATTCTTTTCCATTGATGATCCCCATTTGACGTTTCGCTCCTTCAAATAGCTGTGTGTTGTCATTATATTTTTGAAATTACAGCCTGTTCAGCCAATTTCAGATAGGAAAAGCCTTTTTTAGTATAGAAGCAGCGAAAAAGGAACCATTTGAATACCTAGGTGTCTTGCGCGTTTTTTTGCCATGCCCGCAGGTGTGAAAAATTGGATTTTTCACTGAGATGATAGCACTATAAACTTCATCAAACATGTCGATATTAGTGACAGGGGTTTAAGCGAATGATGACTGAAACACTTGAACATATTTTTTCAACTATTACATCGTGCAGAAAGGGAATCGACATATGAATGTGAAAACAAAATTGCTGGGGATTATATCGATATTAGTGATTTCAATCTTTGGAATTGGAGGTGCCTCCGTTTTTATGATTTCTTCTACTGTGAAAAAAAATGAAGAACTTAAAGACAAAATGGAATTCCAAAAAGAAATGAAACACATCCAATATCGTTTGGCCGGTTTATCAAATGATGAAAGAGGCTTTCTGATTAACGGAGACAAAGAATATGACGAGGGAATGCAGGAAAAAGCAGACGATGTCTTAAAGAGCCTTGATCGGATCAATGACTTGATTGATAAAGAGAATGATCAATCAAATATCGAAGACATTAAGTCAAGTTTCACTCAATATAGAGCTTTAAATCAGCAAGTAGTAAAAGCCTACTATTCGGATCCTAAAAAAGCAGAAACCATCCATTTTGGAGAAGAAAGAACGTTAAGAAAAGAAGTTGTAGATCCAGCTGTCAATAAGCTGTCTGACCGCTTGGATCAAGAGGTGGAGGCTCTAAAAGGAGAAATACGAGACAATGGGGAAAAGAGTCAATGGTTCATCAGCATTGTTACAGGGGTATCAATCATATTAGGCATTGTTTTAAGTTTATTGCTGTTAAAGTCCATTATGGTGCCATTGAGAAGCTTGAATAAGCAGCTTGAGGAAATTGCTCACGGAGACGCTGATTTAACGAAAAAAGTCATTGTAAAAAATAAAGACGAATTTGGACAGCTTGCTCAATCTTTCAATTCTTTTACCCAATCATTAACTCAAATTGTAAGGCAGATCAGCAGTTCATCTGAGCAAGTCGCCGCATCTTCTGAAGAATTATCGGCAAGCGCGGAGGAATCAAAATCAACTTCTGAACATATTTCCGGAGCCATGCAGATGGCTGCCGACAGTAATGCAAAACAAAGCTCAATGACAGAAAAAAGTGCGGAATCCATTACTGAATTATTAGACAGTATTTCATCCGTTGCTTCAAATACGGGTAATATAGCGGATCTTTCTTCTTCAATGAGAGATAAAGCTGAAATAGGGTCGAAATCCGTCAACAAAATGTTAGAGCAGATGAAATTTATAGATACATCTGTGGATTCAGCCGGAAATGGTTTGCAGGCATTGGTTTCGAGCTCAGCGGAAATCAGTGATATTTCTTCATTGATCACAAATATTTCCGAGCAGACAAATCTGTTAGCGCTGAATGCCGCGATCGAGGCGGCTAGAGCAGGAGAGCAAGGGAAAGGATTTGCTGTAGTGGCAGAAGAAGTTCGGAAATTGGCCGATGAAACAAATAAATCTGCAAAACACATTCAATCAGTGGTAACAACTATCCAAAATGAATCAGTTGAGACGGTGAATAACATTAAGGTTGTTCAAGAAAATGTGAGCTCGGGTATTATGCTTTCTCAAGAGACAACAGGGAATTTTAATGAAATACTGAACCTTGTGGAACAGGTCACTTCTCAAATACAAGAAGTGGCAGCGGCAACACAGCAGCTTACATCAGGCGTTGAAGTGATTCAGCAGACAGTACATACATTAGCCGCTGGCACAAAAGAAACATCAGCACATACAGAAGCCGTGGCAAAATCATCACAAGAACAGCTCAATTCAATGGAGGAAATCTCCTATGCTGCAGAATCTCTATCCCAGTTGGCGGAAGAACTTCAAACCGTCATTAATCGTTTTAAATATTAATAAGGCTGCATTTTTAACCCCATCTAATCCGGTGGGGTTTTTCCTGCTTTGCAGTGTTTGTTTCTAAAAAAACGGAACTAACTTGCTTCTTTTAAGTTAGCCCCGTTGAATGACTAATCAAAATTTTGATCAATAGTCCCTTCAAAATAGTCATCGCTGACTTGTTCATGAGTTTCAGCCAATCCTTTTTCCAATTGCGTCGTTCCTTTATAATCAGAAGGTTCGAAATATCTGCCAGCGACATCCGTGTTGTCAGTTATGTTTTCTTTCTTATGAGTTTGATTTTCAGCCTTTGTATGTTCCGCCTGACCATTTTCATTTAAAGACTGCTGAAAATCGTATTCCTTGTCAATTGAAGAAAATCTTTTGTAGTCATCCGGTCTGTCTGCTCCATTTTTTCGAGTCATTTTTACTCACTCCAGACTATTGAAATTTACTGTGTCAGATATGGGAATAAGGCAAAACTTATTTCGTTCTTTTAGGATCAGAATCATGTTTTTTAGGGTTATCTGCTTTGAAAGCTGTTTCAGTCTCATGGTCATTTCTTATTTGCTCAATACTTGAATTTTGAATTCCTTTTTTACTCAATTGGTGTCACCCCTTTACGAAAAGTGTTGAATATCAACTCTTCTTATTCTGTCTGTTAGGCAGGGATTCATTCGCATTATTTTGTTAATTGTGCAATCCGATCGTATTAATTGATAAGGAAAACCGACATTTTTGAAACTTTCGTTCGTACATTACGGATTTGAAGAGGCTGTATATAGAGCTGAGATTTTGAAAAGTCTGTATGTATAGATGAGAGCGATTGATCTTATCATAAAGGGAGGGAACTGAAGAGGGGATATGCTTTAATAAGGAAAGTGCACAAAAAATGAATTTATGTTTCAAAACGCAAACAGATTGAAGGGTTTGTCTGCCTTATGGAACTCAAAACAGATACCGTTTAGGACATTTTGACAGAAAACAAAATGGAATACAACGTTTGTGTTGCGGCAACACCATGTGTTTTTACAAATTTACGTAAATGAAAAGTCACTAAGAAGAGCGTCACTAATGAATACGCTCTTCTCGGAGTTTGCTTTATTCACCCAGATGTTTCTCAACTAATGTGAATGTCCATTCTTTTAACAGATGTTTTTGCACATACCTTTTTCCGTTTATTTCAATGTAAGGCAGGTCTTTCATCTCCCCGGCTAATTGTTTTGCCTCTGCTGTCGTTATTCCTAAAAAATATCCGATGTAATAGTGAATATCTCGTTCTTTTATTAACAAGGTATCACTTTTTTCATATGCTTTTGGATGATTCATTTGCTTTACGCCTTCACCGATAAAATATCCAGCCAAAGCAATACCGATTCCTAAAAAAACGTCCATGTGCATGCCTCCATTTTGTGATGTTAGGTTATACGAGCTTGGCCTGCTCCAAGTTTCATTTTCTAACCAAAAAAACGCCAGAATGTGCTCTGGCAGTTTTCTTTTTACGCCTTTTCGATCTGCACCCGGCCTGAAAAAAAGGTAGCGCCGCCGCCCATATCGGATAAGCGGTCTGGAGTGAGCGCGTTTACAAGCTGTTTTTTCCCTGGTTCATCGGCCCATAATCCTTGACTGACTACAACACCCGGCAGCACTTGTTCTCCGACTGCAGCGGCCAGCTCGCATTCTCCTCGGCTGTTCCAAATTCGTACAGCGTCTCCATCAACGATTCCGTATTCTTCAGCATCTATTGTGTTGATAAAGAGTTTTGGCGTTTTTTCAAGCTTGATGTGTTTCGGATTGTTGGAAAATGTTGAGTTTAAGAAATTATGATTTGGCCCCGGAACATACATAAACGGAAGGTCGTCATCGTTTGCAAGAGGCGTATGTGCCGGAAGAGCAGGGAAACCGTCTTGCTTCATTTTTTGTGAATACAATTCTATTTTTCCGCTTGGAGTCGGGAGTTTACCCGGAAACAGCGGTTTTTCGCGTTTCGCTTTCATAAAGGAATGCGTACTTAGTGAGTCATAATCAATCTCCGCCAAATACGGGTTATCTGGATGGTCAAGCGCCTGGCGGATTAATTCTTCATCAGAATCTTTGAGCCCCTGGTCTGTGAAGCCCATTGCTTCAGCCAGTAATCGGAACACCTCGGTGTTAGACTTGCTTTCTCCATATCTCTCAATCACCGGTTGTTGAAGCTGAATATAATGGTGCCAGTAGGAGGTATAAAAATCAGTATTTTCAAAAGCGGATGTCGCAGGCAGTACGATGTCCGCATATGCAGCCGTTTCTGTTAAAAACAAATCATGAACAACAGTAAACAGGTCTTCCCGCAGCAAGCCCTTTCTGACTTTGGTCGCTTCTGGCGCGACAACGGCCGGGTTCGTCCCGTAAATAAAAAGGGAACGGATCGGCGGATCTGTTTCCAAAAGCACTTTGCCAAGCTGATTCATATTAAATGATCTTGGTGTGCGCCCCTTTAGTAAGTCAGGCCGCTGCAAGGCATTCGTGTTATATGCTAAAATTCCGCTGTTATGCTTAATTGCGCCGCCTCCTTTGCGCAGCCATTGGCCGGTGATGGCTGGAAGACAGGCAATCGTCCGTACGATCATCCCGCCGTTATCATGATGCTGGAGCCCGTTTCCGATTCTGATAAAAGAAGGGGAGGTGTCGCCGTACATTCTTGCCAGCTGGTATATATCGTCGGTGCTGACACCGGTGATCCGCGATACCTTATCCGGATCATACTGTTTCACGTGTTCACGGAGCTCTTCATAGCCGACTGTGTATTCAGACAGAAAGGCTTCATCATGAAGATTCTCTTTAAATAAAATGTGCATGATGCCTAGGGCAAGTGCGCTGTCGGTTCCGGGTTTTATGGGAATAAACCAATCTGCGAGACGCCCTGTCTGGTTTTTATGCACATCAATGACGACAATTTTGGCACCTTGTTTTCGCGCTTTTTGAGCGATTGTAATTTGGTGCATATTTGTGCTGACCGCATTAATTCCCCAAAATATAAATAGTTTTGTATGAATGGTTTCCTCAGGATCGGTTCCTGCGCTAATGCCCATTGTATATTTGTAGCCCTCAGATCCCGCTTTGCTGCAAATTGTCCGTTCAAGCTGGCTTGAGCCCAGACGATAAAAGAAGCGGCGGTCCACTCCTTCAGCTGTTAATTTCCCCATATTTCCGTAAAAACTGTATGGAAGTATGCTTTCAGCGCCATCTTCATCAATCAGCTGTTTCCAGCGTGCGGTGATGGTATCGATCGCCTCTTCCCAAGAGATCGGTTCAAATATCGCTTGTCCTTTTGGGCCAGTCCTTTTGAGCGGTGTCGTCAGCCGCTTTTCATCATAGATGCGCTCCGTCATGTTTCGGACTTTGTTGCATATGTTACCGGCTGTGACAGGATGGTCAGGATCACCTTGCACTTTCACTATTTTTCCATCTTTTTTATGTATTAGCAATCCGCACTGATCCGGGCAGTCCAGCGAGCAAACCGATTTAAAAATGCCGTTT
This sequence comes from Bacillus vallismortis, assembly GCF_004116955.1. NCBI lineage: Bacteria > Bacillati > Bacillota > Bacilli > Caryophanales > Bacillaceae > Bacillus > Bacillus vallismortis. The sequence goes on from NZ_CP026362.1 coordinate 1,411,493, forward strand.
TGTTGTGTGGCAAATGATTTCATGGCCCAGTACCTCTCTCTAGTTAAATATTTTGTAAGAATTATAACATTTCCGATGATAACGTCAATTCTGAAAAAAGAGATTGACAACAATCTGAGACTTCTTTATGATAAACGTATTCTTTATTCTGAAAATTACATACTCAACATTTTCTATCCAGAGAGGTGGAGGGACTGGCCCTATGAAACCTCGGCAACATTATTGTGCCAATTCCAGCAAGCGTCAGCTTGAAAGATAGGAAAGCAAGGTTTATACCGGCGTCTGTCTCTAAACAGGGCATGCGCTTATACATGAATCTCTTTCCATCTTCGGGAAGAGATTTTTTTTTATGAAAAAATATGATGAAAAGGATGTTTTGCACCATGACGGTTTTGGTTACAGCACCGTACAACAAAGAAGGACGAAAAGAGCTTGAAAACTTGTTCGGCTCGGTTGCTTATCACTCTTGGAAGGAACAAGGCCGGGCATACCGGGAAGATGAACTCATTCAGCTACTAAAAGAAACACATGCGATAGGATTGATTACTGAGCTTGACCACGTATCAGAAAGCGTATTTGCATCTGTTCCAGAACTTTCATTTGTGGGCGTATGCAGAGGCATGCCCTCCAATGTGGACGTGGCCGCAGCGTCAAAAAGGGGCATACCCGTTTTCTATACACCCGGGCGGAATGCACAAGCTGTTGCTGAAATGTTTATCGGCAATGTGATTTCCTTTCTCCGTCATACCAGCGCCTCTAATCAATGGCTGAAGGATGGAAAATGGGACAGCGATTACTTGCAGGCCTATGTCAAATTCAAAGGGAATGAATTAACGGGGAAAACGGTCGGCATGGTTGGGTTCGGCGCGGTTGGGCAAAGGATTGCAAAACTGCTGACTGCGTTTGACTGTAACATAAAGTATTACGATCCATACGTGCAAGACGATCATCCTCACTATGAAAACGTATCTCTTAAAACGGTGTTTTCAGACAGTGATATCGTTTCAGTCCATCTGCCTCGTACCGAGGAAACACTGGGACTTATTGATCGGACGTATTTTGATCTGATGAAAGAGAGTGCGATTTTCATCAATACGTCAAGAGCAGTTGTGGTAAACCGTGAGGATCTTTTATCTGCATTAAAAGAACATAACATCAGAGGAGCGATTTTGGACGTTTTTTATCATGAACCTCCAGAGGAATCAGATTACGAATTTATTTCATTGCCTAATGTTCTGGCAACACCGCATCTCGCTGGAGCAACTTTTGAAGTGGAGGATCATCATGTGACGATCCTGAATGATGCCCTCAAAAAGTGGCAGGCTGAAAAAACTCTTCATCTTCCAACACTATATAACAAAGAAGTACTAAAAACAGAGGGAAAAGAAAGGAGGGCAACGTAATGACAAAACAAAAAGGCTATCTCGTTTTCGATATCGGCACAGGCAATGCGAGAGTAGCTGTCGTGAGTGTATCGGGTCGAGTCCAAACAGTTGAACGGGAGGACATTGTCTATTCCACTGAGACGCTTTACCCGGACAGCCGTTATTTTTCCCCTCAGGTGCTGTGGGAGCAAGTAATAAAACTGGCAAAACGTGCGCTCTCTCGTTCAAGGAATATTGACATCATTGGTTTGACATCGACGAGTCAAAGGCAAGGGATTGTGCTGATCGATCAAAACGGCGACTCTTTTCTCGGGCTGCCGAACATTGATAACCGCGGCCGTGAGTGGGAGGAGAGTATACCCAATCGGGAAGAGATATACAGCCGTACGGGCCGTCTGCCGACTGCACTTTTTTCTGCGCTCAAGCTGTATGGTTTAAAACAGCGGCAGCCCTCTTTATGGGAAAAAACCGTGAGCTTTACAAGCATCAGTGATTGGGTGACGTACAAGCTGAGCGGAATATTGACATATGAACCATCACAGGCAACCGAAACCTTGCTGTTTGACGTGAAGCAAAATACTTGGTCAGAAGAAATGTGCGGCATATTCGGCTTTTCTTCATCCATCCTTCCTCCACTTGTAAGAGCGGGAACAGTGATTGGAACGCTAACGCATGAGTATGCGTCCGAATTAGGCCTTTCCATACAAGCAAAGGTGATATCAGGAGGAGGGGATACACAGCTGGCTGTGAAAAGCACCGGCGCTGCGCTTGAGGACATTGTCATCGTATCAGGGACAACAACGCCAATAACCAAAATTACGGCTAAGCATGGCGACACAAAACATAAAGCCTGGCTGAATTGCCATACAGATCAAGGACATTGGCTTGTGGAAACAAACCCGGGCATTACCGGTCTGAACTATCAAAAATTAAAACAGATTTTTTATCCGAATGAATCGTACGAAGTGATGGAGGAAGAGATTTCTGCACTTGCTAAAGAAGACAATGCATGCGTGGCGGCTCTCGGTTCTTACTTATCGGCGGAAAAAAATGCGTTAACGAAAGGCGGTTTTCTTTTTGATGCCCCGCTTGCAGCACATTTAGAAAGAGCGCATTTTGTGCGTGCGGCGCTGCAAGAGATTGCATTTTCAATCAAATGGAACTTTGACATGTTAACAGAGGTTACACCGTTTGAACGTGACTATGTGTGGGTGTGCGGAGGAGGATTCCAAAGCAGGGCGCTCACTCAATATATCGCGGACCTTCTTCAGAAAAAAATCTATGTTCAAGAGGGATATCATCAGGCATCTGTCGTTGGCGCCGCAGTCATTTGCAATGAAGCCTTTCAGTTGACGGAAGAGATGACAGCAAATATCCGGGTGATCGAACCGCAGGACTGTCAGACTGAACTTGCTTTATATGAGGAATGGAAGCAAACACAGCGCTTTTTTTCAGGTTCAGAAAGCGAAGTGCTGATATAAGGCAGCATAAGCTGCTGTTTTAAGGGATGTTCTCATTATTGGCTTTAACAAGGTAATACGGTAATTGATATATGCATCTAAGGAGGAGACAGAAATGTTAGATAAAATTGGAATACCGAAGCGGCTTGCCTGGGGGTTTTTAGGGGTTGTTTTGTTTATGATGGGAGACGGGCTTGAACAAGGCTGGCTCAGTCCTTTTCTGATTGAAAACGGGCTTACGGTTCAGCAATCCGCTTCAATTTTTAGCATTTACGGGATTGCGCTGGCGATAGCATCCTGGTTTTCGGGTGTATGTCTCGAATCATTTGGCGCAAAACGGACGATGTTTATGGGGCTGTTGTTTTATGTGATCGGTACAGCTGCTTTTATCGTGTTTGGGTTTGAACAGCTTAATCTTCCGGTGATGTATGCGACTTACTTCGTAAAAGGGTTAGGCTACCCGCTTTTTGCTTATTCTTTCTTGACATGGGTCATTTACAGAACACCGCAGCGCAAACTAAGCACCGCTGTTGGCTGGTTTTGGATTGCATACTGCCTGGGCATGTTTGTGTTCGGCGCTTGGTACTCAAGCTACGCGATCAAAGCGTTCGGTTATTTGAATACGCTGTGGAGCTCTATTTTCTGGGTATGCCTAGGTGCATTCTTCGCACTATTCATCAATAAAGACCGTTTTGAAAAGAAGAAAAGAAAAAGGTCAGAAACAGCCGAGGAGCTTCTAAAAGGAGTCACCATTCTCTTTACGAACCCGCGGGTGCTGACAGGCGGAATCATCAGAATCATCAACAGCATTGGCACATATGGATTCCCAGTCTTTTTGCCGATGCACATGGCGCAGCACGGAATTTCAACCAATGTGTGGCTGCAAATTTGGGGAACGATTTTTCTGGGGAACATTGTGTTTAACCTCATCTTTGGGATTGTCGGTGATAAATTCGGCTGGAAAAATACCGTTATGTGGTTCGGCGGAGTCGGCTGCGGCATTTTCACCGTCCTCTTATATTATGCACCTGTTTTCTCCGGCGGAAGTGTAGCGGTTGTCAGCGTGATAGGTTTTATTTGGGGAGGCTTGCTGGCAGGCTATGTGCCAATCGGCGCCATTGTGCCGACGGCGGCTGGAAAAGACAAAGGAGCAGCCATGTCTGTATTGAATTTGGCGGCAGGTTTATCAGCATTTGTCGGTCCTGCACTCGCTTGGCTGTTTATCGGTCTTGTCGGTGCGCAAGGCGTTGTCTGGATCTTTGCCGTCCTATATCTAGCGAGTGCGGTCATGACGAAATGCATTCATATACCTGAGGAAAAAGCAGTACAGGAGGAAACCTCTCCTCAATATGCATCTTAATCAGAAAGCGCCCTGTTACAGGGGCGCTTTTCGTCATTGTTCAGTGATGTAAGGCTCTTCGATATGGAAATCTACAAGCGAACTGACCTGGAGGGATTTCATCCATCAGCCTGATAAGAAACTAAGATAAAAACCTGCGCCGTTAATTTCGTGTATTATCTTGCCCGGATGAATCTCTTTTTGTAACTTAAAGAATGATTGCTAGGGAGAAAATGCCGTTCGTTCATTCTCTTGATGTTACCATAGAATATACATTTGTATCATAAGGGATTCCATCTTGATACATGTACTGTCGTAAGACGCCTTCTTTTTGAAATCCCATTTTTACAAGCAGGCGGTTTGAGGCTTCATTTTCGGTAAATACAACTGCGCCAATCCGTGTCAGTCCAAGGGTGGCAAACCCGTAGGATACAACCGCTGAAATGGCTTCTGATGCGAATCCGTTTCGCCAATGGGCCGGGATGATTTCATAACCGATTTCTGCACGCCTGTGCTTTTGGGCCAAAGCGTGAAAGCCGATTGTTCCGATCAATTCTTTGGTGTCTTTTCTCTCAATTCCCCACCGTATACCGCGATTTTCTTGATAAAGGCCGGAAAATGTTTGAACCATTGAAATAGCCTGTTCGATAGATTCCATGTTTTCAAGTCCGTAATAGCGTGTCACCTCATGGTTTGAAAAACAAGCAAAAATGGTTTTCGCATCTTGATCTGTGATTTTCCTAAGGGTAAGCCGATCCGTCTCTAATACAGGAAACATTCTACCACTCCCAAGTTCATCTTTTGTTTATCATATCCCTTTTATTTCCTCTTTTCTATAGTACATTCAAACCTGAGGAAGCAAAGGAACGAATTTGACTTTTGAGTAGCTCTTTGTTTGTGATGAATTGTTTCAAACGATGGCCGTTCGCACCTGATGGGTGAGGAAAGCCGCGCAGGCAATGAACATTCCGGAGACTATGCTGGCTGAGCAATGTTTCACAGACTGCTTCGGCGGCTTTTCCAAGCGGAATAAGAAGGGCCGGTGCTGTCACTTTATTGAGCTCTGCGGGGAAATGCCTAAAGGCATAGGTGCAAAGGATGGGGGAGAGAGTAATGGCGGGCCTGTATCCGGTATAGTTTTTTTGCTGAACGAATACAGGATATTTGATAACGGAAGTGGTATGAAGCATATGCCGCAAGTCTCTAAAAAGCTGTGTGGCGCTTTGAATGCTTAAAGCCTGCGGGAGACCGCATAAATCCAGCATGGTGATCAGGTTATGCCTCATTGAACCGGAAAGACCAGCTGCTTTTTTCGTGTCTACCGCTATTTGCTCAAGAGACCGGCCGCGCCGCAGGCTGTCGACGGCTGTTTCGTACGCTGTTTTCATCTGAAAAAAACCCGGCGAGATTCACGCAATTATCATTGTGGCAGACCGATTGATATATTCATTATGAGGTGAATAGTAGATGCCAAGCCCGTTTTCTTGATGAAGACGAAATTGAGAAACGAGTAATGCTGACTTTGTAGGTGACGAGGGAAGAGTAAGCAGTTTCTCTGTGAACGCCTCTAAGCAACTGCGATTTAACATCATGCGTAAGCCTCCTAAAAAAATGATATCCCATTGTCCATTTTGATCATAACAAAGGGATATCATTCATCTTTATCTGCTATTAAAAGGCCCTGCTTGCCACACCTTTTTAACTGCTTGAGGAACTTCTTTCACTTCTGCAGCCGTCTGCTGAAAGGCAGCTTTTTTCATTTGGACATCCTGCTGAATGTTCTTTTGTTTTCGTGTCAGCAGCTGCGCCTCATTTTTTAATCCTTCGACTTGTTTTTGCATTGCCTGCGTAACAGAGGTGAGCTCTTGTAGAGCGGGATCTATTTTTTTCTTGTTTTGAATCACATTAACCCCTAGAAAGATGATAGAGAGAGCCAATACTGTGATGCTGATATAAACAATAACCATATGTTCACTCCTTTTCTTATGTCATTACCCTATTTCTTCATTTTTAATCAGAAGAAATGATATTTGCATCATTCGTTTGATTTGCGTATTGGATCTATTGTACTTATAATGTGATATCGTGCATATGTAAACAAAGAAAGGGTGCTTCAATTGCAAAGTTTACAAAATAAAACCGCTCTTATCACAGGCGGAGGCAGAGGAATCGGCCGCGCTACCGCTCTTGCGCTTGCGAAAGAAGGCGTGAATATCGGGTTAATCGGCCGGACTGCCGCAAATGTTGAAAAAGTGGCTGAAGAAGTCAAAGCGCTTGGCGTAAAAGCTGCATTTGCCGCTGCAGATGTAAAAGATGCCGGCCAGGTTAATCAAGCTGTAGCTCAAGTGAAGGAACAGCTTGGCGATATTGATATCCTCATTAATAACGCTGGAATCAGCAAATTTGGCGGTTTCTTAGATCTGTCAGCTGATGAGTGGGAAGATATTATCCAAGTTAACCTAATGGGTGTGTATCATGTCACTCGCGCGGTGCTACCGGAAATGATCGAACGCAAAGCCGGAGACATCATTAATATTTCGTCTACAGCTGGCCAAAGAGGAGCAGCTGTGACTAGTGCTTACAGCGCTTCTAAATTTGCGGTTCTCGGATTAACGGAGTCTCTTATGCAAGAAGTGAGAAAGCATAATATTAGAGTCAGCGCGCTAACACCGAGCACTGTCGCTAGTGATATGTCAATTGATTTGAATTTAACAGACGGTAATCCTGAAAAAGTGATGCAGCCAAAGGATCTTGCTGAATACATGGTGGCACAATTGAAATTAGATCCGCGAATCTTCATCAAAACAGCGGGATTGTGGTCAACTAATCCGTAAAACGAGAAGCTTGTCTTTTGACAGGCTTTTTTTATTTGAATATAATTGAACTAAACAAACTATGTACTAAATATTCATTATGTATTCTTAGTTAGTCCACTCCACTTATAAACAGTAAATACAAGAAACCTGCAATATCAGTCTTTTATAGAAGAGGGAAAACAAAAGAAGGGAATTGAATATTTAGTACATCATATTTTTAGTATCAGAAGAAGGGAGTGCAAGTGATGAAAGAGGAAAAAAGGAGTTCAACGGGCTTTTTAGTAAAACAACGCGCGTTTTTAAAACTTTATATGATCACTATGACAGAGCAAGAAAGGCTATACGGCTTGAAGCTGCTTGAGGTGCTTCGATCTGAATTTAAAGAAATAGGTTTTAAGCCAAATCATACAGAAGTATACCGTTCTTTGCATGAGCTTCTTGATGATGGGATATTAAAGCAAATCAAAGTAAAAAAAGAAGGGGCTAAGCTTCAGGAAGTTGTCCTCTATCAATTTAAAGATTACGAAGCTGCCAAATTATATAAAAAACAGCTGAAGGTTGAGCTTGACCGCTGTAAAAAATTGATTGAAAAAGCGCTGTCAGATAATTTTTAATACAAACAAACACCCAGAGCGGCAGTGTCTATTGGGTGTTTTGCTTCACAGTATACATATTTGTCGAAAAGAAACAATACAAATCAATGATGACCTTCTTACTTGACATCATTTCCTCACGTGATAACATTTTAAACGTGTGAAAATGCGAACAAAAAAGCGAACAAAGGAGATGTTACCGATCTTTGATCAAAAAAAAGTAGCCTTTATAGGAGCAGGATCTATGGCGGAAGGAATGATATCAGGTATCGTTCGTGCCAACAAAATCCCGAAACAGAACATCTGCGTTACAAACCGCAGCAATACAGAGCGATTAGCTGAACTTGAGCTTCAATATGGAATCAAAGGTGCTGCACCGAATGAAATATGTATTGAAGACATGGATGTGCTCATTTTGGCAATGAAGCCAAAAGACGCCGAAAGCGCTCTGTCATCACTTAAATCACGTATTCAACCCCATCAATTAATACTGTCGGTCCTTGCCGGCATAACTACCTCATTTATTGAACAATCATTGCTTAATCAACAGCCGGTTGTCAGAGTGATGCCTAACACATCCAGTACAATTGGCGCTTCTGCAACGGCCGTTGCGCTTGGCAAGCATGTCTCAGAAGATCTGAAAAAGCTTGCTGAAGTATTGCTCGGATGCATGGGTGAAGTCTACACAATACAAGAAAATCAAATGGACATATTCACCGGAATTGCAGGCAGCGGCCCCGCGTATTTTTATTATTTAATGGAATTCATTGAAAAGACAGGCGAGGAAGCGGGCCTCGACAAACAGTTATCACGAAGAATTGGCGCACAGACGCTTTTGGGCGCCGCAAAAATGCTCATGGAAACAGGAGAACAGCCCGAGGTATTAAGAGACAATATCACCTCACCGAACGGAACAACAGCTGCCGGGCTGCAAGCCTTAAAAAAGAGCGGCGGCGGAGAAGCGATTTCTCAAGCCATTAAGCATGCGGCTGAGCGTTCTAAGGAAATCAGCGACGATATCGAAAAAACAGCGGCCCCGCTATCAGGAGTGGTAAAGTGACGCCTGATACAAACATGAAAAGAGTCGTTGTGAAGATTGGGAGCAGCTCATTAACAAGTCTTCATGGAGAAATCAGCATTCGAAAATTAGAAGCATTGGTCGATCAGGTCGTCAAACTCAAAGACGCCGGCTATGAAGTCATTTTGGTTTCGTCAGGGGCAGTGGCAGCTGGATATCGAAAGCTCGGATTTATCCAAAGACCCGAAAAACTTCCCGAAAAACAAGCATCGGCTTCAATCGGCCAGGGCTTGCTGATGGAAGCATATTCAAAGCTGTTTTTGGCCCATGGTTATGTGGCATCCCAAATTTTAATTACGAGAAGCGATTTTTCTGATGAATATCGATATAACAATGTCCGGAATACAATGAATGTACTGCTTGAACGCGGCATTATCCCGATTATAAATGAAAATGATACAGTTACCGTTAATCGGCTCAAATTTGGCGACAATGATACGCTCGCAGCAAAAGTAGCCGGTTTAATCGATGCAGATATGCTTGTGATTTTATCAGACATTGACGGATTATATAATGGCAATCCGCGCACAAATCCAGAAGCAAAAAGGATACAGCGGGTGAGTGAAATCACGCCCGACATCGAAGCATGCGCAGGTGACACAGGCAGCGACGTCGGTACCGGGGGCATGCGATCTAAGCTTGATGCATTTAAAATCGTAATGGCGTCCGGCATTAAAGGGTTTCTTGGTCAGGCAGATGCCGATGATATTTTATATCAAGCCGTTCATGAAGAAGCGGAAGGCACCTATTTTGAAGCAGAGGGAACGCTTCCGTTGAATCGTAAGGAACAGTGGATTGCTTTTAATTCCGGCCCTGAAGGTGAAATGATTTTATCAGATGATTATTCACGAATAATAACGAACGGGCAATCAAGTTTATATCTGGATGGTGTACAGGAGATTAAAGGCAAATTCAAAAACGGATCAGTTGTCAGGCTGATGGATTCACAAGGGGCAGAAATCGGCCTCGGAATCGTCAATTATTCTTCTGTACAGCTTCAAGAACCCGACAAGAAAAAAGAGCTGATGAACAAAGCAGTCATTGATCAGGAAGCATTTGTTTGCCATGTGGATTTATCTTTGCCTGTCTATTAATGAAAATCAGATACAAGAGCAAAAAACCCGAAGCTTCTTTATTGAAGCTCGGGTTGCTTTTTTATTGATACTGCTCTAGTTTAGAGAAGAATTGAATGACAAACTCATAAAAATCATTCGCAGACGGAGCAAGTTCTCTGTTTTTTGGTTTAATGATTCCGACCGTCCGTTTTACTTGAGGAAACTCAATTGGGATTTTCACAGTAAAACGAGGTGTCGTTTCAGCGAAAGTGCTTTCCGGCAGAAGAGTAACGCCCATTCCTGCGGAAACCAATCCTTTGATGGCGTCCAAATCCTCACCCTCCGTAGAAACGAGAGGAGCAAATCCAGCTTGTTGGCAAGCATCGATTGCCATTTTTCTAAGCACAAATCCTTCCGGGAACAATACAAATTGGTCGTTGCGCAAATCGATTAAATGAACCGTTTTTTGTTTGGCAAGCGGATGATTTAATGGAACTAGCGCGTAAATTTTTTCTGTGAATAAAATGTTGCCTGATATGTCTGGAAAATTTGTCGGCACCGGTCCTAATAAGGCCAGATCAATATCGCGGGTTCTGACAGCCTCAATCAGAAACTTATAGGAGCCTTGGCGCAGCAAAAATTCGACGTGCGGATATTCTTCTTTAAATGCTGAAATGACAGTCGGCAACAGCTGGCTCGCAAGGCTAGTGGGAAAACCGATCTTGACCGTTCCGCGATGCGGGTCGAGATACTCATCAATTTGTTCTTTTGCGTAATCAATGGCTTTCATCGCTGTTTTCACATGAATTAAAAATTCTTTTCCGATCGGTGTGAGTTTGATATTTCTCCCTTCGCGCTCAAATAAAGTCACATTTAATTCTTCTTCTAGGTTAGCAATTTGTCTGCTGATTGCTGATTGGGCCACATGCAAATGATCCGCGGCTTCTGAAACGTGTTCTCTTTCAGCTACCTCCATAAAATAACGCAGTTGGCGCAGCTCCATGTTTGTCTCACATCCATCTATCTCATTTTGAGATTCTTTTGATCTAAATTATATATTGTTTATATCGTTTTGAAAACCTACAATGATTATAGAGTGTTAGATTTTATGACCGGTATTATCGGAAATCGATCGGGGGAGAGGAATTATGACGTACAATCAAATGCCAAAAGCTCAAGGTCTCTACCGTCCTGAATTTGAACATGATGCATGCGGAATCGGCCTATATGCGCACTTAAAGGGCAAGCAGACTCATGACATCGTCAAACAAGGGCTTAAGATGCTTTGCCAGCTAGACCACAGAGGGGGCCAAGGCAGTGATCCGGATACAGGAGACGGAGCCGGCTTACTGGTTCAAATCCCTGATGCTTTCTTTAGAAAAGCGTGCAAAGACATCAATCTGCCGGAAAAAGGGCGTTACGGGGTAGGAATGGTCTTTTTCTCACAGAAGGAAGAAGAAAGAAAAAAAATCGAAAAGCAAATCAATGCACTGATTGAACAAGAAGGCCAAGCCGTTCTTGGATGGAGAACTGTACCTGTAAATGTCGGAAAAATCGGAACAGTAGCGCAAAAAAGTTGTCCGTTTGTCCGTCAGGTATTTATTGGCGCAAGTTCTGATCTGAAGGATGACTTGTCTTTTGAACGAAAATTGTATGTCATTCGTAAGCAGGCTGAAAACTGGGGAGTAACGGAAGGTCTTGATTTTTATTTTGCCAGTCTTTCAAGCCAGACGATTGTTTACAAAGGGCTTTTAACACCTGAGCAAGTTGATGCGTTTTACTCTGACCTGCAAGATGAAGCGTTTGTATCAGCTTTTTCGCTTGTTCATTCACGTTTTAGTACAAACACATTCCCTACATGGGAAAGAGCGCATCCAAACCGCTATTTGGTTCACAACGGTGAAATCAACACCCTTCGGGGAAACATCAACTGGATGAGCGCGCGTGAGCAGCAATTTGTATCTGAAAGCTTCGGGGAGGACTTGAACAAGATTCTGCCGATTTTGAATGCTGACGGCAGTGACTCTTCCATTTTGGATAACGCATTTGAGTTTTTTGTGATGGCTGGCCGTAAACCGGCGCATACCGCAATGATGCTCATTCCTGAGCCGTGGACGGAAAATACGCATATGTCTAAGGAAAAAAGAGCGTTTTATGAGTACCATAGTTCTCTAATGGAGCCTTGGGACGGACCGACAGCCATTTCATTTACTGACGGTAAACAAATCGGCGCAATCCTTGACCGGAATGGTCTCCGGCCGGCGCGTTATTATGTAACCGAAGATGACTATATTATTTTCTCATCTGAAGTAGGCGTTATTGAAGTTGAACAGGAAAACGTTTTATATAAAAACCGCCTTGAGCCCGGAAAAATGCTTTTAATTGATCTGGAAAAAGGCCGTATTATCACAGATGAAGAAGTTAAAACAGAAATTGCGACTGAGTACCCGTACCAAAAGTGGCTTGAAGAAGAGCTTGTCCAAGTGAATCCTGACCCGGAAACAAGAGAGGAAGAACAGTTTGCAGACCTTCTGACTCGTCAGAAGGCATTCGGATACACATATGAAGATGTCCAGAAATATTTAATTCCTGTCATCACAGAAGGCAAAGATCCTCTCGGTTCAATGGGGAATGACTCGCCGCTGGCCGTCCTGTCAGACCGAGCGCAATCACTGTTTAACTACTTTAAGCAGCTGTTTGCACAAGTAACGAACCCGCCGATCGACGCGATTCGTGAGCAGCTTGTAACTTCTACAATGACCTGGCTTGGCGCAGAAGGCGACCTTCTTCACCCGAGTGAGCGAAACGTTCGCCGGATTAAACTGTATACACCTGTTTTATCAAACGAACAATTTTACGCATTAAAAACGATTGTTCATCCGGATTTAAAAAGCCAAAAAATCGATGTGCTGTTCTCTGAGGACCTTGAACGCGGATTGAAGGAGATGTTCACACAGGCTGAGAAAGCCATCAGCCAAGGTGTTAGCCTGTTAATTTTATCAGACAAAAAAATGAACGAACGCCTAACACCCATTCCGCCGCTTCTGGCAGTCAGCGCGCTGCATCAGCATTTGATCCGCAAAGGGCTGCGTACGAAAACCAGCATTATTGTGGAATCGGGAGAAGCGCGAGAAGTGCATCACTTTGCAGCATTAATCGGATATGGTGCGGATGCGATTAATCCTTATCTCGCATATGCGACCTACAAGCAGGAAATTGATGAAGGCCGTTTGGATATTAGCTATGAAGAAGCGGTCAGCAAATATGGGAAAAGCATTACTGAAGGTGTCGTCAAAGTCATGTCCAAGATGGGGATTTCAACTGTACAAAGCTACAGGGGCGCCCAAATCTTCGAGGCGGTAGGCATTAGCCGTGATGTGATTGACCGCTATTTCACAGGAACCGCATCACAGCTCGGCGGCATCGACTTGAAAACAATTGCGGAAGAGGCACAGCGCCGCCACCGGGAAGCGTATCAGGATGATTACAGCAAAACGCTTGAACCCGGTAGTGACTTCCAGTGGAGAAACGGCGGTGAGCATCACGCGTTTAACCCAAAAACAATTCATACCTTGCAATGGGCGTGCCGCAAAAATGATTACAATTTATTTAAACAATATACAAAAGCGGCTGATGAAGAACGCATTGGATTTTTACGGAATTTGTTCGGATTTGACGAAACCCGCAAGCCCCTGAAATTGGAGGAAGTTGAATCTGCTGAATCTATTGTCAAACGCTTTAAAACGGGTGCCATGTCATTTGGATCCTTGAGTAAGGAAGCACACGAAGCTTTAGCAATCGCAATGAACCGTCTTGGCGGAAAAAGCAACAGCGGAGAGGGCGGAGAAGATCCAAAACGCTTTGTTCCAGATGAAAACGGCGATGACAGAAGAAGCGCGATCAAACAAATTGCATCCGGACGTTTCGGTGTCAAAAGCCATTACCTGGTCAATGCAGATGAGCTGCAAATTAAAATGGCGCAAGGCGCTAAGCCAGGTGAAGGCGGGCAGCTTCCTGGCAACAAGGTATATCCTTGGGTTGCTGATGTTCGCGGATCAACACCTGGCGTCGGATTAATCTCACCGCCGCCGCATCACGACATTTATTCAATTGAGGATTTAGCCCAGCTGATCCACGATTTGAAAAATGCCAACCGTGACGCCAGAATCAGCGTGAAGCTGGTATCAAAAGCAGGCGTAGGCACAATTGCTGCTGGTGTTGCCAAAGCGACTGCAGATGTTATTGTGATCAGCGGTTACGACGGAGGTACAGGTGCCTCTCCGAAAACCAGTATTAAACATACAGGGCTTCCGTGGGAGCTTGGTCTCGCAGAAGCACATCAAACATTAATGTTGAACGGACTCCGCGACCGTGTTGTATTAGAAACAGACGGAAAGCTCATGACCGGCCGTGACGTTGTGATGGCTGCCTTGCTAGGAGCTGAGGAATTCGGTTTCGCAACGGCTCCGTTAGTCGTACTCGGTTGTATCATGATGCGTGCCTGCCATTTGGATACATGTCCTGTCGGGGTAGCGACACAAAATCCAGAGCTTCGCAAAAAGTTCATGGGAGATCCCGACCATATTGTGAACTATATGTTGTTCATTGCTGAAGAAGTTCGTGAGTATATGGCTGCGTTAGGTTTCAAGACATTTGATGAAATGATCGGCCGCACTGACGTACTCAATGTGAGTGAACGGGCGAAGGGGCACTGGAAGGCAAGCCAGCTTGATTTGTCTACCCTGCTTTATCAGCCTGAAGGCATACGGACATTCCGATCGCCGCAAAATCATAAAATTGATCAATCACTCGATATTACAACGATTCTCCCGGCCGTACAAAAAGCCATCGAGACTGGAAAAAATGCAGATGTTTCTATCGACATTAACAATACAAATCGTGTAGCCGGTACGATAACAGGCAGTGAAATTTCAAAACGCTACGGAGAAGAAGGGCTTCCTGAGGATACGATCAAGCTGCAGTTTACCGGATCAGCCGGTCAAAGCTTTGGAGCTTTCGTCCCTAAAGGCATGACGCTTTATTTGGACGGAGACTCAAATGATTATGTCGGAAAAGGGCTTTCTGGCGGAAAAATTATCGTCAAGTCACCGGAAGGATTCCATTCCGCGTCTGATGATAATGTCATTATCGGTAACGTGGCGTTCTACGGTGCGACAAGCGGTGAAGCATATATTAACGGACGTGCGGGTGAACGCTTTGCCGTTCGCAACAGCGGTGTGAATGTGGTGGTAGAAGGTATCGGCGACCACGGCTGTGAATACATGACTGGCGGCAGTGTTGTCGTACTCGGTGATGTAGGCAAAAACTTCGCGGCAGGTATGTCCGGCGGAATCGCTTATGTTCTCGCTGAAGATGTAAAAGCGTTTAAACGCAAATGCAACCTTGAAATGATTTTATTTGAATCACTAGAGGATGAAAAAGAAATCCAGCATGTCAAAGCCATGCTTGAAAAACATGCTGGGTATACAAACAGCCAAAAAGCAACAGACCTGCTTGATCAATGGGAAGACAGTGTGAAAAAATTCGTCAAAGTCATTCCGAAAAACTACAAACAAATGCTCGCAAGTATCGAAGAGCAAAAAGCTGCAGGGTTATCAGATGAAGAAGCCGTAATGTTCGCATTTGAAGCCAACACGAAACCAAAGCAAAATACAGCAACATCGGGACAAAAACAAGCGGTAGTGCAGTAAGGAAGGGGAGAGGAAAATGGGGAAACCAACTGGATTTATGGAGATCAAACGAGAAAAACCTGCTGAGCGGGACCCTCTCACTCGCTTAAAGGATTGGAAAGAATATTCTGCTCCTTTTTCAGAAGAAGCATCGAAACGGCAGGGGGCGCGGTGTATGGATTGCGGTACACCGTTTTGCCAGATAGGTGCGGACATTAACGGATTTACATCCGGCTGTCCGATTTACAACTTAATTCCTGAATGGAATGATCTTGTCTACCGGGGCAGATGGAAAGAAGCATTAGAACGCCTTCTAAAAACAAACAACTTTCCTGAATTCACAGGGCGGGTATGTCCCGCTCCTTGTGAAGGATCATGCACATTAGCCATTTCAGACCCGGCCGTATCAATTAAAAACATCGAGCGGACCATTATCGACAAAGGATTTGAGAACGGCTGGATTCAGCCTCGAATTCCTAAAAAACGAACAGGCAAAAAAGTGGCGATTGTTGGTTCAGGCCCAGCCGGACTGGCGAGTGCTGACCAGCTGAATCAAGCGGGGCATTCCGTCACTGTTTTTGAACGCTCAGACAGAGCGGGAGGTCTTTTAACATACGGCATTCCGAACATGAAGCTTGAGAAGGGGATTGTAGAACGCCGGGTTAAATTGCTGACGCAAGAAGGAATTGATTTTGTCACGAACACAGAAATCGGCGTTGACATTACAGCTGATGAGCTGAAGGAGCAATTTGACGCTGTGATTCTGTGCACTGGCGCTCAAAAACAGCGGGACCTATTAATTGAAGGTCGCGACTCAAAAGGAGTCCATTATGCGATGGACTACCTGACACTTGCAACAAAAAGCTATCTAGATTCTAACTTTAAAGACAAGCAATTCATTGATGCCAAAGGGAAAGATGTCATCGTAATCGGAGGCGGAGACACAGGAGCTGACTGTGTTGCTACTGCTCTGCGGCAAAAAGCCAAAAGCGTACACCAATTCGGAAAACACCCGAAACTTCCGCCAGCCCGCACAAATGACAATATGTGGCCTGAACAGCCGCACGTCTTTACGCTTGAATATGCGTATGAAGAAGCGGAAGCAAAATTCGGAAGAGATCCGAGGGAATACTCGATTCAAACGAAAAAATTGGTTGCAGATAAAAATGGCAAGTTAAAAGAGCTGCATACCATTCAAATGGAAAAAGTGAAAAATGAGCACGGAAAATACGAGTTCCGCGAGCTGCCTGGAACGGAAAAAGTATGGCCTGCTCAGCTTGTCTTCATCGCTATCGGCTTTGAAGGCACAGAACAGCCGCTGTTGAAACAGTTTGGTGTTGATTCTGTAAATAACAAAATCAGCGCAGCATATGGGGATTATCAAACTAATATCGATGGCGTATTTGCCGCAGGGGATGCAAGAAGAGGCCAAAGCTTAATCGTATGGGCGATTAATGAAGGCCGTGAAGTGGCGCGTGAAGTGGATCGATATTTGATGGGGAGTTCAGTTCTTCCGTAAATAAAGGGGATATTATATAAGAGAAACCGGTCTGTTTGCCAGCCGGTTTCTCTTTTTCTTTCATTATAATTTCGATAAGCAGCTTTATTTTTTCAATGAAGTGAACTCAGCGGGAGGTCTTCACAGCACCTCGTTGCTGCGCTTTTCCCCACTCGGATAATAAACTGTACTCATTAAAGCGAGTACAGTTTATTCTTTTTATTTCCGTTTTAAATTAATGCCGATCGCTGCGCCGTTTCTGCTTGAATCAGCTACACCTTTAAAGGTGCCGTTTTCATGGTCGATGGAAATGCTTTGTACGTTTCCGATATCTATTGGGCTTGTGCCAAACTTGTGGCCCATGCCGTTTAGTTTGCTGAGAACATCTGCAGGAACCCCGTCTTCGTAACGATAGGAACTCATCTTGTTTGTGTAAATTCTTGGCTCTTCAACAGCTGCTTTTAATTCCATGCCGTATTCGATGTGATAGAGGATGGTTTGCAATACGGATGAAATAATGGTGGCCCCGCCAGGAGATCCGACGGTAAGCACAGGTTTGTCATCCTTAAATAAAATGGTCGGGGTCATGCTGCTTAAAGGCCGTTTGTTCGGCTGAACTTCGTTAGCACCGCCTGGAACCGCATCAAAATCCGTTAGTTCATTATTTAATATGACGCCGTAATCGGGGACCATAATACCCGTGCCAAATAGTTGTTCAATTGTCGTCGTATAGGACACAACATTTCCCCAGCGGTCGGCAACTGAAAAATGGGTTGTTTGGCCGTCTACTTTGTCTTCCGGCTGTTCGACTTGCTTATAGTTTGCGGATCCTTCTTGGTATTTCCAAGGATCACCGGCTTTCGGTTTTTTATTGACCTGATCTAGATTGATTAATTGCTGGCGCTCTTTAATATATTCAGAGTGAAGTAAGCCTTTAAGAGGAACATTTACAAATTCAGGATCACCTGCGTAAGACGCACGGTCTGCATAAGACAAATGCATCGTTTCAGCAAGCAGATGATATTTTTCCCATGAGCGGACATCATATTGTGAAAGGTTGAAATCATCAAGTATCTTCAGCATTTGCAATAAGAAAATGCCGCCAGAGCTTGGAGGAGGGGTTGTTGCAATTTGATAACCTTGGTAGTCTCCCCAAATCGGTTCATCGATTGTAATATCGAAATTTTCTAAATCTTTTTCCGTCATTGATCCGCCGAAATCCTGCACAGTGCCAGAAAGCGCTTTGGCGAATTTTCCTTCATAAAAAGCGTCAATGCCTTTGGAGCGAATCAGCTTAAATGTCTTGGCCAAATCCTTTTGAATCAGGGTATCGCCTTCTTTAAGCGGCTCTCCATTCGGCAAAAATACATCTTTTGCGGCAGTCCTCGACAGCTTTTCCTGATAATCAGAAATGGCATCTGCTAACACAGAATCAATTGGAAAGCCTTTTTCAGCGAGTTTAATAGAAGGGGTAATTAATTTTTTCATTGAACGGGTTCCCCATTTATCCAGAGCTTCTTCCAGCCCTTTCAGCGTACCCGGAACACCGACGGCAGTACCTTTTGTCACACGTTCAGAGAAAGGAATCGCTTTCCCGTCTTCATCGAGAAACATATCGGGTGTGGCGCCTGCCGGAGCGCGTTCGCGGCTGTCAATGATCGTTGTATCCTTAGTTTTTCCATCATACACCATCATAAAACCGCCGCCGCCAATGCCCGACATCATCGGCTCTGTTACATTGAGTGCAAATTGGATGGCAACCGCCGCGTCGATGGCATTTCCTCCTTTTTTCAGTACATCAGCACCAATTTCCGAAGCGAGAGGATGGGCGGTGGCAACCATGCCGTCTTTCCCTACATCTACTTGTTTGTACTCATCGTAGCTTTTGGGCGGCTTTTTAGCTTCCGCGTGAAAAGGGACACTTCCAGCGACTAACAGAACACTAAGCAGCGCTGTTAAACAAATGTTCCACGTTCTTTTCATGTTCTCCCTCCTATATGAAGCTGTTATGTTACAATCTTAGCGTAAAAAACTTACAGTGGTTTCACAAGTGACAAATGATATATTATAAAGAACATTCCACCGTTTTTCTGTGCAAAATTGATTATATGGAGATGAGCCATCCCCGCCAGCACCTCAGAAAAAACCTACGCTAATCAAATTGGGTTAAAAGGCTCGCTCTCTAAACTGTCCACTCCTCTTAAAAAAATGGCTCTGGTGACCAGTTGAATTCAAACGTCATACGTGCTGTAGATTTTTGACCCTCTCCAATCATATGAAACAGACTATGTATGATTACATAACAACTCTTCATTTTCATTTCGTTATCTTGCTGTTACATTCTAAAATACTTTCAATAAGTTGCTTTGAGGGTTTCCGGGTTTATACTGAAGCTAGAGGTGATTCAAAATGACATACAATTGGAAAGCGAATCCGAACCGAACTAATCAACAACCAGATTCTAACAAGCTGTTTTTGCCCTCTCCTGTTTCTGATGAACAATGGCAGGCTATTGTCCATAATGATGCTTCTTATGACGGCCAATTTTTTTATGCGGTGAAAACAACAGGGATTTTTTGTCGCCCTTCTTGCAAATCGAGAGTACCTAAAAGAGAAAACATTGGCTATTTTGAATATACTGATCAAGCACAAGCCGCACATTTTCGCCCTTGCAAACGGTGCAAGCCAACGGGGCAAAGATCGCCTGATGAGGAGTGGATTGCTTTCATAACTGAATATGTGGATCGCCACTGCGACGAAAAGTTGACGCTTGACGTCCTTGCGCTTCTGAGTCACGGAACCCCTTATCACTTGCATAGAACCTTTAAAAAAATCAAAGGCATGACCCCGGTGGACTACACATCCAGCATGTTCGTATAGAAAAAGCAAAAACGTTATTGGCCACTTTTGATGACCCGGTTTCTGAAGTTGGTAAGTCTGTCGGGCTTTCCAATACACCATATTTTATCACGCTGTTTAAGAGGAAAACCGGAGAAACGCCGGAAGCTTACCGTAGACAGCAAAAACAAAACCTAAAGGAGACATACTCAAATGGTACCTAAAAAAAGCAGTTCTCTCTATTGGTCCTTGTTTTCTTATGAGAACTGGAAGATGTACATTGCCGCAACACATAATGGTATATGTTTTGTTGGATCGCAAAATCAGCCATTCGAAGAATTGGGGAAATGGGCAAATTATTACTTGTCTGGTAACGACCTCATTCGAGATGACGAAAAATTGCAACCCTTTGCAGATGAGCTTGTTCTTTATTTTCAAGGCAAGCTCAATCGGTTCACCATTCCCATCTTTTATCACGGCACACCTTTTCAAGAAGCCGTTTGGAAGGCATTATGTGACATTCCGTACGGTCAAACTCGATCCTACTCGGAAATTGCTCAACAAATTCAAAAACCGACTGCGGTTCGGGCCATTGGAAGGGCTATCGGAGCAAATCCGACCCTCATTACCGTTCCGTGCCATCGTGTTATCGGCAAAAATGGATCGCTGACGGGCTATCGCGGCGGGATGGAAATGAAAACGCGACTGCTGGAACTTGAACGAGACTTCACAAACAATGGGAAGGAGTTACATTTTGTCTGATCAACATTAGCATCTTTAGCCAAAATCAATTACATCAAAGGCTTGAAGGCGATTCCTTGTATCTCAAGACCATCTATGAAACTTTAACGTTTTGGAACAGTGGGTACAAATAAGATCATATAGAACATGAACCCGTTTTTCTGTGCAAAATTGATTATATCGGCATAGGCCATGTGCTATATTAGAAGCAGTTACGAATTAGAAAGGACACCTATATGTATTTAACAATTAAAGAAACAGCAGATTATGCAAATCTTTCAGAGGATTATATTAAAAGCTTGGTGCTCGAAGGAAAAATCAGGGCCGTTCATGATGGTGAGCAATATTTGATTTATAAGGGGCAGTTCAAAACCCATCTCGAACAGCTGGAGAATTACAAAGCACTCGTCCAGGAAATATTAAATGAACCGATCCCAGAAGATATTGATGTAAAGGATGAAGATTAGGACACAATTTCAAATTGTGTCTTTTTTTGTATATGTTTTTAGATACACCAGAAAAATGGAAGCTTCAGATTTTGTTTTAAGAGGTTTTTAGATAATACCTAGAGCAATAGGTATCATAGAGGTTAAAAGCTTTATATGAGGTTTTAAATGCCGTTTTATCGGAAGGGGCGTTTCGAACGTTTCTTACCCGCTTATGTAACACTATGTATATTATGTTACATAAAAGCCGCCGTACTTTGACATTCAACGTTTTTCAGCTATAATAGTAACATAGACCTCAATACGTTACATAATGGATTGTAAGGAGTTTTTCGATGCATATTGTACAGCCGATTCGCAGTTTAGAGAAAATTCAAGATGTAAAACAGTATTTGCTAAACAAAAACAAACGGGATTACTTTTTGTTTATTTTCGGCATCAACAGCGCGCTCCGCATTTCTGATATTTTGCCGCTGCAAGTGAAGGATGTTAAAAACAAAGACCATTTATGGGCAACTGAAAGCAAAACGAAAAAGAAAAGAAAGATTCTGATCTTAGAGTCGTTGAAACAGGAAATATACGAGTATACGAAAGATATGAAAGAAAACGAATATCTTTTTAAATCTGTTCGGACCAGGAAGCCGATTTCCCGCATTCAGGCCTACAGGATTTTAAGAGAAGCCGCCGCAGCGTGCGGACTTGAGGAGATAGGGACGCATACGTTGCGGAAAACGTTTGGCTATCATTTTTACCAGCGGACAAAAGATATCGCCGAGCTGCAGAGAATCATGAATCATTCATCACCCTCGATTACAATGCGATATATCGGTATTGATGAAGATACAACAAGGGCGGCGTATAAGGTTTTTGGAGGGCTTTAAACAAACCTCTTGAAAATATTCATTATCGGAGCTACTATATAAATACAAAAGCTCTAGTAGCACAGCGGATAGTGCAGCAGTTTCCTAAACTGCAGGTCGGGAGTTCGAATCTCTCCTAGAGCGTTTTTAAAATTAGATGGGTTCAGATTCATAAAGCTTTAAAACCCTTGTAAAACAAGGGTTTTTTGGTGTTTATAGGAGTTTTTCAGTTGAACAAGAATACGGTAGAAAACGATGTGAATTGATTTCTTATTACACATTATTTGCACTAGAATAAACCTAATGAGGAATAGAGAATCGTTCGACAAATTTTGCAAACTGTTACATTTCTAGATCTCTTGTTTGATAATAAAAGAAGAGGTGAAAGTTTATGAACATTGTAGTTGACTTTTGGTTTGACAATGGAAATGTAAGAACAGCTAAAGTAAATGCAGAATCTGAGAAGGCACTTATAAAAGAATTACAAGAATGTGAACATTGGTATGAGTATGAGAATGGTAAGCGTATTGCAAATATTAATATGCGACTTGTAACGCAATTTGATGTAAGAGCGAAATAAAGTCTATCAAAAAGCATCCTTCGGGGTGCTTTTTATTTTAACAATTGTATACCACAAAAGTTTTCAGGTGCACACAAGCGTTAGAAGAAAGAAACATTTTAAGGGAGGGCACTCGTTAAACGTAATGATAGTCATTCAATTGCATCCAGACTTATTTGCGTGTGTGAATGTATGATCTAAATGGACAGCTGGAAAGCCGAAGAAGGAGACGACGTAAAGGTTGATATACTGTGTAGACAAAATCACTTTTAAAAACTATCCGAGATCTCAAAAGAATAAGGGGATTCTTTAAGGCTGTCGAGGTTTTCTCGGCAGCCTTAGAGTGCGTTAAGCGCCCTTTTTTGAGGAGATAAGTGGAGAGTCATTTAGCTTTACTACGCTTTATAAGCTTGTATGGAATAAGCATCATTATATTGGTGGTCATAGCGAATTTTGCTCCTTTCTTGGCGATGCGGTTATACTATGTTGCCGCAGCTTTCGTCTTTCTGATTGTTTATCTGATATATTATTATTCCCAAAAGGTTAGAGGAGGAAATGGTATATAAATTGCATAATGAATAGGAGAAATAGACAACGAGCTTTTTCGTCTGTCATCTTTCTTTAGACCAAAAAACGCCCGCTTAGCCGGGCGTTTTCATTATATAACAGCGTCAAATTGATTGACCTTCCATTTATTTTTTTCTTTTACATATGTCACTTTTCGTTTCGCTGCAGGTGACCCGTCTAAAGTTGGAACGGTAAATTCGTAAGTGATTGTGCCGCCTTTTTTAGAGATTCGTTTAGCAGTTGACTTTTTCCAATTTAAAAGGTTATCTCCGTCGCCGATCGGAACTGCAAGTTTTCCTTTTGAAACAGTGAAGTGGTAGTCTTTAAAGCCTTTTTCGATTGCTGTTTTTGTGAAAATAGGTGTTAAGTAATTCACTGCTTTTGCTTTCGTCCCTAGATCACTGCACATGTACACATATTGAAGGTTTTGATGCTCAAATGTGCCTGATGGGCAAACTGCCTTTTTCGCTTTTGGATTGTGGCCGCTCATTGTATTCCAAAAATGCTCTCTTGCTGATAATGCCAGCTGCAGTGCTTGTTTTTGTGATAAATCGCCTGAAGTGTTTTTTGCAAATGCATTTGTGTTTAATGTCAGAATAAGTGCAATCGTTGTTAGAAATAGAAGACATTTTTTCATTGTAGTTCACTCCTTCAAAATCTCTTTCTCTTATGTTACAAATGTTACAATAATTACGGATAGATTACAATACTTTTGCATAAATTATTTTTTATTCTTTTTCTCACAAAGAAGCAGGCTGTTACTTGGCAGTTTATTCTTCATAAGCTAAAAAGATGTGTAAAATGAGAAGAATCGGGAAGGGTTTCATGTGTAAGGTGATGAATAATATCATGTTAGATATCCTGTTTTTGTCAAAAGAATAGGGGCATGTTTACAAACGAAATGAAATAAAGGAGCTTTCAATATGGAATCATCACAAGAACAACTTGCAACTGAAAAGAAAAGCAACCCAACTGTCTGGCGGTCAATGTCACTCTTTTTAGTGCCGCTTTTGCTAAGCAATGTGCTGCAATCAGTCGGCCAGCTTGTCGGAATGATGGCTGTAGGCCGATGGCTTGGTGTTGATGCGGTTGCGGCTGTATCATCCTTTTTCCCGTTATTTTTTCTTTTAATCTCATTTACAATTGGGATCGGTTCAGGAAGTTCGATCCTGATCGGACAAGCCTATGGGGCGAAGAATGAGGAGCGGTTAAAGGCTGTTGTCGGGACAACGCTTACGTTTACGTTTTTATTAGGGGTTGTGCTAGCCGTCGTCGGGAGTATTTTTACCATGGATATTCTTCGCTTAATGGGCACGCCTGAAAATGTTATTCATGTCAGCGCCAGCTATGCACGTATTTTATTTTACGCTATGCCGTTTATGTTTTTATATTTCGCTTATACAACATTTTTGCGCGGAACAGGGGATTCTAAGACACCGTTTTATACGCTGATTGTGAGCACAGTCATCAACATAGCGCTTTTGCCCCTCTTAATCCTTGGCATGTTCGGTTTTCCGCAGCTAGGCATATATGGATCCGCATATGCCACCGTCGTTTCTACTATTGTGACATTTATCGTGTTAATGGTGTATTTGCGAAAACGAAACCATCCGTTGCAATTCGACAAAACGGTGCGGCGTTATTTGAAAATGGATAAGGAACTGCTGGTCCTCCTGCTGCGTCTCGGGATTCCCTCAAGCATTAATATGATTCTCGTTTCACTATCAGAGATAGCGGTTATTTCATTCGTCAACCATTACGGTTCTAATGCGACAGCTGCTTACGGGGTAGTCAACCAGGTAGCCAGCTATGTGCAGATGCCCGCTGTCAGTCTCGGCATTGCAGTATCTATTTTCGCTGCGCAATCCATCGGAGCAAACGAGGTTGACCGCTTAAAGCAAGTGATTCGTGTCGGGATTTGGCTGAATTATATCATTGGCGGCGTGCTGATCACTTTGATCTATGTTTTTTCACATCAGATTTTGTCGTTGTTTTTAACCGAGAAAGACACACTTTACATCGCGCACCGTCTCTTGATGATTACATTGTGGAGCTATTTGCTGTTTGGAAACGCCCAAATTTTTTCTGCGACGATGCGCGCAAGCGGAACGGTTTTATGGCCGACCGTGATCAGTATTTTCGCTATCTGGGGAGTAGAGGTGCCTGTCGCGTTCGTACTTTCCCACTACACAAAGCTTGAAATACTCGGTGTATGGGTTGGCTATCCGGCTGCGTTTGCCACCAGCTTGCTGTTGATTTATGGGTATTATCAATTCGTGTGGAAAAAGAAACAAATTACACGTCTCATCCAATAGACTCATTAAACATGCCGTTCAACATGTGAACGGTGTGTTTTTATTTGATAGGAAAAACATAAAATGGAGGAAATATGGCACATGACATTGAACTCTTATAAAGAAATGAATCAAGGAGAGGTTGAGGACACATGTCAAACTACGTCGAGAAGATTACGCATTTAGGAACGCCTGCCATCAAAGCGGGCAACGAGCATATAGAAATGATTGTCGTTCCAGAGTGGGGGAGCAACGTCATTTCTCTTGTGGACAAAGCAACAAAGATCCAGCTTTTGCGTGAACCCGAAACAGCAGAAAGCTTTCATGACACACCAACATTATATGGGATCCCGATCCTGTTTCCGCCTAACCGGGTAAGTGACGGAACATTCAGTTTCCGGGGCAGAACATATCATTTTGATATCAATGAAAAGGATAAACACAACCATCTTCACGGGTTTCTTTATCAAGAAAAGTGGCACGTCGTAACCATGAAGCAAACGGACGAAGAAGTGCTCGTTGAAACAGAAATTGATCTATCAGAACTTCCTCATGTATATAGACAATTTCCTCATCATGCCGTCGTTCGGATGACATATCAGCTAAAGGGGAATACTTTATTTAAACATGCAACGGTCATGAACAAAGGAAAGGAAGCGTTTCCGTGGGGGATCGGTTATCATACTACATTTTTGTTTCCAGAAGAAAGCTCGTTATTTTCCCTGACAGCAGATCAGCAGTGGGAATTGAATGAACGCCTGCTGCCGACCGGGAAACTCATAGATGTACCGAATAAAGAAGCGCTGCATAAAGGGATGGATTTACGCGAGAAGCAGCTGGATGATGTCTTTTTATCTGCTTATCAGAAAAGAGGCGGAGAAAATCAGGCAATCATTTATTATCAGCATGCAAATCTAGGCATTATTTATCAGGCTGATGAACAATTTAAACATTGGGTAGTATACAATGCGGACGCAAAACAGGGGTATTTATGCCCTGAACCTTACACGTGGGTGACAAACGCTGTGAATCTTGATTTGCCTTCATCACTCACTGGTTTACAAGTGCTGGAGCCGGGCGAAAAAACGACAGCCAAAAGCAGCATCACCATTGAACTGAATCATCAATAGCCAATGATGAGGCGCAGAGAGGCGGGTAAATAAATGAAAAAAAGCATAAAGCTTTATATTGCTGTTTTGCTGCTATTTGTCGTTGCTTCGGTACCTTACATGCACCAAGCTGCACAAGCGGCTGACAAACGAGCTGCATTTGCCGGGCAGATCGATAAGATATTAGCTGAGCATCCTGCACTCGAAGGCGCAATGGCCGGCATCACCGTTCGCTCTGCGGATACAGGCGCTGTTTTATATGAGCATTCAGGAGACGTTCGAATGAGACCCGCCTCTTCTTTGAAGCTATTGACTGCGGCCTCGGCACTTTCCGTCCTTGGAGAGGATTATTCCTTTACAACCGAGATCCGGACAGACGGCACCGTCAAAGGGAAAAAGCTGAATGGAAACCTTTATTTGAAAGGAAAAGGAGATCCGACGCTTTTACCCTCTGATTTTGAAGAAATGGCTGAGAAATTGAAACAGTCCGGCGTGAACATGGTGAAAGGCAATCTGATCGCTGATGATACGTGGTATGATGACATCCGATTATCACCTGATTTACCATGGAGTGATGAATATACGTATTACGGCACTCAAATATCCGCTTTAACAGTATCACCAAATGAAGACTATGATGCAGGTACTGTGATTGTAGAGGTCAGCCCAGGGAAAAAAGAAGGGAAACGGCCTTCCGTTTCTGTATCACCAAGGACGGATTATGTAACGGTCAAGAACAATGCTGAAACGACTGCGGCCGGTTTAAAGAAAGACCTCACAATCGAAAGAGAGCATGGGACAAACACGATCATAATTGAAGGAAGCGTACCGGTTGATGCAAGCAAGACAAAGGAGTGGATCGCGGTCTGGGAGCCGTCTGGATATGCCTTAGATTTATTTAAGCAAGCACTACAAAAACAAGGAATTACTATAAAAGGCAACGTCACGAGGGGCGCTGCACCCAGCTCCTCAGACGTGTTCATCTCCCATCACTCAATGCCTTTGTCAAAACTATTTATTCCGTTTATAAAATTAAGCAATAATGGACATGCCGAAGTGCTTATAAAGGAAATGGGGAAAGTGAAAAAAGGAGAGGGGAGCTGGGAAAAGGGGCTGGAAGTATTAAACCATACACTTCCGGAATTCGGCGTTGATCCCCAATCACTTGTCTTAAGGGACGGTTCAGGCGTCTCTCATATTAATGCTGTAACCTCAGATCAAATCTCAAAGCTGTTATATGACATTCAAGATGAAAAGTGGTTCTCAGCTTATCTACATTCTCTGCCTGTTGCGGGCAATCGTGACCGAATGATAGGCGGAACGCTGAGGAACCGTATGAAAGACACCCCTGCACAAGGGAAAATAAGGGCAAAAACCGGATCGCTAAGCACAGTCAGCTCTTTATCCGGGTACGCAGAAACCAAGAGCGGAAAAACCCTTGTGTTCTCTATTCTTCTAAACGGATTGATTGATGAAGAGGAAGGAAAAGATATTGAGGACCAAATCGCTGTGATCTTGGCAAATCAATAAGCGCAGCAGACCTGTTTTCCAAGCCGAAAACAGGTTTTTTATGTCTGCCATCTTGACCTGACGCAACCGCACATTTGCACAAGCGAAAAAGTAGTGTGTAAGGCCTGACAAAAAACGATACTTTTATCACTTCCAGTTCAAAAAAATGATAAAAAAAGAAACGAAAACTAAAGAAATAATACTATATTCAAGAAAATGTTATAAAAATTTAATATTTTTTATTGTACTTTAAAAAATATCCGTTAATATAGTGCATATATGGATTATATAGTCATATAATTTCTTTTATCGTCATTTTTCTGCTTTTTTCTTATCCTCTTAATATGAGAACTGGAGGGAATCCGTTGAGCGAACATACTTATTCTTTAACCCATGCCCAAAAGAGAGTGTGGTTTACCGAACTGCTGGAGCCAGGCACCGGCATTTGCAATCTCACGGCCTGTGTGAAATTCAGAGGCAATATTGATCATGATGCTTTAGAAGAAGCGTTGAATCATTCCATCTCCCGCAATGACGCCATCAGGTTTCAGCTGCTAGAAGGAGAGGAGCTTGAACCGCGACTCTACCTTGCCGAATATCAATATACTTCACTTGAAACAACAGACTTTTCAAATGTTGAAATGATAGAAATAGAGCAATGGATACAAGACCAAGCAAGAATTCCATTTCAACTGTTCAACTCGCCCCTTTACCAATTTTCTCTCCTAAGAATCCACTCTCATGAGGTTTGGCTGTTTGCAAAATTCCATCATATCATTATGGACGGCATCTCCTTAAACGTAATGGGAAATCAATTGATAGATCTTTATCAAAAAATAAAAAAGCAAGATCCTTTACCCGATCAGCCTGAGCCTTCTTACTTGAGCTACATCGAAAAAGAAAGTCAGTATCTACAATCTTCACGTTTTGCAAAGGACCGTTTATTTTGGACTCAAACCTTTCAGCAGCCGCCGGATTATCACTCGTTAGCCGGCCAGACGTCCTTCCAAAAACAGAGCACATCCGCATCTAGAGATACCATCACACTTTCACCTCATCTAGGGCAAACGATTCGAATCTTTTGCGAAGAACAAAAGATCAATATCATTTCCTTATTCATGGCTTCATTTTACATATGCATCAGCCGGCTCACATCTAAAAAAGATCTTGCCATTGGCACCTACTATGGCAATAGAGGGTCAAAGGCTGAAAAAGAAATGCTCGGCATGTTTGTCAGTTCTCTCCCCATCAGAATAACAGTTGACCCTGACGCGGACTTCTTTTCCTTTGTCCGCAGAGTAGGCAGGGAACAGCTTTCCGTTATGCGTCACCAACGGTTTCCTTATAATTTACTGGTGAATGAATTAAGAAAAGACCAGAAAAAATTACACAACCTTATCGGTATTTCTATGCAGTATCAGCCGCTCCAATGGCATAATGCAGACGGTTTTGACTATGAAACGGCGCTTTATTTCAGCGGATACACCGCGAACGAGCTTTCTGTTCAAATACAGGAGCGTATAGACACTGGAACCATACAATTAAATTTCGACTATCAAAATATCTTGTTTTCTCTTGAGGATATTAAACGAATACAGCTCCATCTGCTTACGTTACTGGAAAACGCCGTTCAACATCCGTACAAATTTATAAAAAAATTAGATATGACTAATGTAAAAGAAAAACAAAAATTGTTGTATGGGTTTAACAAGACGGAAGCTGTTTTGCCTATAGCGCCAAGCCTTCACGGGCTGTTTGAACGACAGGCGGCTTTCACACCGGAACGGCCAGCCATACGCTTTTCCGGCGGTTCACTGACGTACGCTGAGCTTGACATGTATGCCAGCCGTCTGGCTGCCCGCCTCGCGGCACGCGGCGTTACGAAGGAAAGCGTCGTCGGTGTCCTGTCTGAGCGGTCACCTGACATGCTGATCGCTGTCCTTGCTGTCTTGAAGGCAGGCGGGGCGTATTTGCCGCTTGACCCTGCGTATCCAGGGGAGAGGCTGAGCTACATGCTGAAAGACAGCGGCGCAGCTCTCTTGCTGACACAGCCGGGATGCTCCGCGCCGAACTTTTCTGGCGAAACGCTTGAAGTTGACATGACATCTCTTGCGGGCGAAAAAGCAGAAAACCTTGTGTTTGCTCCTGCTGACAGCGATTCTCTCGCCTACGTCATCTATACGTCGGGCTCCACCGGGCAGCCAAAAGGAGTGGCCGTTGAGCACCGCCAAGCTGTTTCCTTTCTGACCGGCATGCAGCGCCAGTTTCCGCTTCAGGAAGATGACATTGTCATGGTGAAAACCTCTTTTTCCTTTGATGCATCTGTCTGGCAGCTGTTTTGGTGGGCGCTTTCCGGTGCTTCGGCGTATCTGCTTCCGCCCGGCTGGGAGAAAGATCCGGCATTGATCGTCAAAGCCATTCATCAGGAGCGTGTTACAACGGTTCATTTTATTCCGGCTATGCTGAACAGCTTTCTTGATCAAGCGGAAATCGAAAGGCTGAGTGACGGGACAAGCCTGAAGCGTGTATTCGCCGGAGGTGAACCGCTTGCGCCCCATATGGCAGCCCGTTTTGCTTCTGTATTGCCGCAAGTCTCGCTGATCCATGGATACGGGCCGACAGAAGCAACGGTAGACGCGGCATTTTACGAGTTAGACATAGAGCGGGACAGGGATCGCTTGCGGATTCCGATCGGAAGGCCCGTACCCGGTGCGCGTTTGTATGTGTTAGATCCGCAATTAGCCGTACAGCCTTGCTGTGTCGCCGGCGAACTGTACATTGCCGGCGCAGGTGTTGCCAGAGGCTATTTAAATCGGCCGTCCTTAACGGAGGAGCGTTTTCTTGAGGATCCGTTTTACCCGGGCGAACGCATGTATAAAACAGGGGATATGGCACGCTGGCTCCCTGACGGGAATATGGAATTCCTCGGCCGGTTGGATGATCAGGTCAAAATCCGCGGCTACCGGATTGAGCCGGGAGAAATTGAAGCGGCACTAAGAGGCATAGAAGGCATAAGGGAGGCAGCCGTGACCGTACGGACAGACAGCGGCGAGCCGGAATTATGCGCGTATATAGAAGGGCTCAGAAGAAACGAAGTGCGGGCGCAGCTTGAAACGCTTCTGCCCGGCTACATGATCCCATCCCATTTGATAGAGATGGAAGAGTGGCCGATTACGCCGAGCGGAAAGCTGGACCGAAACGCCCTGCCAGCTCCTGGCGGAGCTGCAGATGAAAAGGCCTACTCAGCGCCGAGAAATGTGACCGAGATGAAGCTCGCCCAGCTATGGGAGGACGTCCTGAAAAACGGCCCTGTCGGGATTCACGACAACTTTTTTGACCGCGGAGGACATTCTCTAAAAGCAACGGCGCTTGTGTCCCGGATTGCCAAAGCATTCGATGTACAGGTGCCGCTGAAAGATGTGTTTGCCCATCCGACGGTAGAAGGGCTGGCTTCCGTCATCCGTGAAGGAACGGACAGTCCATATGAAGCGATGAAACCGGCGGAACAGCGGGAGACCTATCCGGTTTCCTCTGCCCAAAAGCGGATTTATGTCCTTCAGCAACTGGAAGACGGAGGGACCGGCTACCATATGCCGGCTGTATTAGAACTGGAAGGGAAGCTTGACCCAGAAAGGCTGGACAGGGCTTTCAAAGAGCTGATCAAGCGCCACGAGTCGCTTCGGACATCCTTCGAACAGGACGAAGGAGGCGAGCCGGTTCAGCGCATCCATCCCGAGGTGCCGTTTACATTACAAACAGCAGTTCTCGGCGAACAAACCGAACAGGAAGCCGCAGCCGCGTTTATTAAACCGTTTGATTTCAGCCGAGCACCGCTGTTTCGTGCCCAAATTGTAAAGGCATCAGTGGAACGGCACCTGTTGCTGGTTGATATGCACCACATCATATCAGACGGTGTTTCCGTCAACATTTTGATTCGGGAATTCGGGGAGCTGTACAACAACCGGACCCTTCCGGCGCTTCCCATTCAATACAAAGACTACGCCGTATGGCAAGAAGGGTTTAAAAAAGGGGACGCATACCAGACGCAGGAGGCGTACTGGCTGAAGCAGCTCGAGGGCGAGCTGCCGGTGCTGGATCTCCCGGCTGATCATACCCGCCCGCCGGTGCGGAGCTTCGCGGGGGACAAGGTCTCGTTTACGCTTGATCAAAAGGCGGCATCAGGCCTTCATAAGCTGGCACGGGAGAATGGAAGCACACTGTACATGGTGCTTCTGGCAGCTTACACAGCGTTATTGTCACGCTTGAGCGGACAGGAAGAAATCATTGTCGGCTCGCCAATTGCCGGCCGGCCGCACAAGGATCTTGAGCCGATACTCGGCATGTTTGTGAACACGCTGGCGCTTCGGGCACGTCCGGAGGGCGGGAAGCCGTTTGTGCAGTATTTGCAGGAAGTGCGCGCCACTGCATTGGAAGCCTATGAGCATCAGAATTATCCGTTCGAAGAGCTTGTCGACAAGCTGCAATTAACGCGAGATATGAGCCGGAATCCAGTATTTGATTCGATGTTTATCCTTCAAAATGTGGAAAAGCAGGACGTAGAACTGGAAGAGATAAAAGTCCGGGATGCCCATTTCGCGCAACACATTTCTTTATTCGATATCACGTTAATAGCAACGGAAACAGATGGTGCCCTTTGCTGCGAATTGGAATTCAGTACAGAAATATTTCTGAAAGCTACGATTAAACGCTGGGCATTTCATTTTATCGAATTTCTGCATGCGGCCATTTCTAATCCTGAAACAAGACTTTCACAAATAAACATACTTAGTGAAAAAGAAAAACAAAACATACTCACTGAATTCAACAAAACTCAAGTTGAATTTTCTCAAAAAGATGTTGCATTTCATCGCATATTTGAAGCAAGAGCTGAAGAAACACCTGAACATATCGCTGTTATTGATGACAAAACACAAATTAGCTATCGGCTTCTAAACGAAAGAGCCAATCGCCTGGCACGGACATTGCAAAAAAGAGCAGGGACGAAGCCAACAGTGGCTGTTTTAGCCAAGCGCTCCATTGAGGCAATTGTTGGCGTACTGGCAGTGATGAAAGTCGGCGGAGTGTATATCCCAATCGATTCACACTATCCAAAAGCTCGCATTGAATACATTCTTCGTGATAGCGGTGCAGATATTCTTCTTTTACAACAGGAATTGAAGCATTTGATTTCAAACTCACCTGAATCTGAGATGTCTCACATCTGTCTTGAGGATGAAGCCTCATATGAAGAAAATAGCAGTAACCTTACCCTATCACCTGCTCTTGAAGACGCAGTATATATCATTTATACGTCAGGAACTACAGGTGCGCCTAAAGGTGTTATTGTCACCTATCGTAACTTTACTCATGCTGCTCTTGCGTGGCGTCAAATTTATGAACTGGATCAGAAGCCTGTCAGACTGCTTCAAATCGCAAGCTTTTCATTCGATGTCTTCTCAGGAGATTTGGCAAGAACATTGACCAACGGCGGGACTCTCATCGTTTGCCCAGAGGAAAAACGGCTGGAACCTGCTGAAATATATAAAATCATGAGCTCTAAAAGAATCACGATGATGGAGTCCACACCTGCTCTCATTATTCCAGTGATGGAGTATGTATACCGTAACCAGCTCAAGCTTCCTGACCTAGACATACTGATTCTTGGTTCTGACATGGTGAAAGCTCAAGATTTCAAAACATTAACAGAGCGCTTTGGCCAAAGCGTGCGCATCTTCAATAGCTATGGTGTCACAGAGGCAACGATTGATTCGAGCTTTTATGAAACAAGTACGGGAGAAGACTGGACGGGAGATAACGTACCAATCGGCAGCCCGCTGCCAAATGTACGCATGTACGTACTCAGCCAGACGGATCAAATTCAGCCGATTGGCGTTGCCGGCGAACTGTGCATCGGCGGGGCAGGTGTTGCGAAAGGCTATCATCATAAACCTGACTTAACACAGATGAAATTTACAGAAAATCCATTTGTCTCAGGAGAAAGACTGTACAGAACCGGTGATCGAGCCTGCTGGCTTCCAAACGGAACGATCCGGCTTCTTGGCCGAATGGATGATCAAGTGAAAATAAATGGATACAGAATTGAAACAGAAGAAATTGAAAGTGTTCTTCTTCAAACGGGGCTTGTCAGAGAAGCTGCTGTTACCGTTCAGCATGATAAGAATGGACATGCTGGTTTGGCAGCATATATTGTGCCTTCAGATGTCAATACAAATGCTCTCCGTGCTGCTTTAACAAAGGAGCTGCCGGCGTATATGGTTCCTGCGCATCTGATTCCTTTAGAAAACATGCCGCTGACCTTAAACGGAAAGCTGGACAAAAATGCATTGCCGGCTCCAAGTAATGTGTTGTCGCGCCCATATACCGCACCAGTTAACGACATACAAAAAACGATGGCGTCTATATGGGAAGATGTACTGAGCATGTCACAAGTCGGCATTCACGATTCCTTTTTTGAGCTTGGCGGAGACTCAATTAAAGCATTACAAGTGGCAGCGCGGCTGGCAGCTGAAGGTTGGAGCATGACAATACGCAACTTATTCCGTTATCCAACAATTCAGGAACTAAGCGGACATATCACACCATTGGCATCTCAAGCGGATCAGGGGCCTGTGGAAGGTGAAGCTGACCTCACCCCGGTTCAGCGAAGATTTTTCGGACAGGCTCATGCTTTTCAATGTCACTACAACCAGTCCGTCATGCTTTTCAGTAAAAAAGGATTTAATGCTAACGCGCTTCGTCTAGCACTACGTAAAATAATCGAGCATCATGACGCCATTCGCATGGTTTTTCAACAAGACCAGAGGGGCCATGTCATTCAGTATAATCGCGGAACAAATCATGAGGACCATGAACTGTTCAGCCTTCACCTCGCAGACTGGACAAAAGAGGCACAGGAAAGTACGCATCTTACTGAAAAACTAGCCGCTGAGGAGACCGTCATTCAAAGCAAAATGAATGTACAAAAAGGACCTCTGCTACAAGCGGGTTTGTTTCAAACGGCAGAAGGGGATCATCTTCTGATTGCACTTCACCACCTTGTGATAGATGGCGTTTCATGGAGAATTCTGCTTGAGGATTTAGCGGCAGCATACCAGCAGGCTTTAGAAAACCAAGAGATCCAATTGCCGCCAAAAACGGATTCTTATTTGTCCTACGCCAATGGTCTTGCACACATAGCTGAAAATAAACAATTGCTTGCAGAAAAACCGTATTGGCAAACGATTTTGGACGCTCATAATGCTTTTTTACCTAAGGACACGGAAAATATGCCGGACAGACTGCAATTGAACAGTGATAGCTCGATGTTTGCACTATCCGGAGACTCGACTGAAAAATTGCTGTTTGAAACTCAGCAAGCCTATGGCACTGATGCCAACGAACTTTTGCTTACGGCTTTAGGATTGGCGCTTTCTGAATGGACAGGGCACGATCAAATCGTGATCAGCACTGAGGGACACGGAAGAGAAGGGCATCTTCCAAATATTGATATTTCACGTACGGTTGGCTGGTTTACTTC
Organism: Bacillus vallismortis; assembly: GCF_004116955.1. Taxonomy (NCBI): domain Bacteria; kingdom Bacillati; phylum Bacillota; class Bacilli; order Caryophanales; family Bacillaceae; genus Bacillus; species Bacillus vallismortis. Next base: position 1,446,867 of record NZ_CP026362.1, read on the forward strand.
CATTTATCCTATTCTGCTGGACATGAGTATTCCCGAGCTTTTCGAAGATCAGCTCGCTTACCGAATTAAGACGACAAAAGATATGCTGAGAAGAGTGCCGAACAAAGGAACCGGCTACGGATTGTTAACACAAATAGGAGAACTGCGGCATAAAGATCCTGAGGTCAGCTTTAATTATCTCGGCCAATTCAGCGAAGAGAAGGAAGCTGAAACATTTCAATTATCATGCTACCAGCCTCGTTGCGAAATAGCGGGTGAGAGAGATCGAGAATATGAGCTGGACATCAATGCTCTCATTACAGACGGACGGCTTCAAGTAAAAGCGGTATACACCCAAGTGTTCAGCAAACACGCAATTGAGTGTTTTATGGATCGTTTTAACAGGCATCTTATCGAGATCATTGAACATTGTTCGCAGAAAAAAACACGCGAAAAAACGCTCAGCGATTTCAGCAATAAGGAATTAACGTTGTCTGCATTATCTAGCATTGAAAATCTTGTGAAAGATCTTTAACTTTGAAAAGGTGTGTGGAATTGATGGCACAATCGGCAAAGATTCAAGATATTTATCCGTTATCGCACATGCAGGAAGGAATGCTGTTTCATTCACTCATGGATTTCAGCTCAAAAGCCTATGTTGAACAGACCTCGTTTACCATTACGGGAAATCTATGTATCGACTCGTTTCAAAAGAGCTTAAACCTGCTTGTTTCCCGCTATGATATTTTCAGAACGATTTTTATTAAAGAAGTACCAGACCTTACAGGACCGCAGCAGGTGGTCTTATCAAACCGCGAATTGACAGTGCACAAAGAAGACTTTTCTCACCTGACCGATCATGAACAGCAGGCTCTGATCGATGCTTTTATGATCAAGGATCGGGAAAAAGGATTTGATTTGCAAAAAGATTCATTAATGCGGCTTGCCCTTTTTGATAGAGGAAACAGCCAATATACATGTGTCTGGACACATCACCATATCATCATGGATGGCTGGTGTCTCGGCATTATTCTTAAAGAGTTTTTCAGCATATATGATTCACTCAGCAATAACAGACCTGTGCAGCTTGGTAGCACGGTGCCGTACAGCCGTTATATCGAATGGCTTGGAGAACAAGACCAAGAAGAGACTGCCGCTTACTGGAGTCGATATTTGGAGGAATACGGCAATACCGCTTCTATTCCCCGGATAAAGAACCGCTCAGCGGACGCGGATTATATAGCCGCTCAGGTCCGCTTTTCTTTAGCGCCGGAAATGGTTGAGAAACTGACAGAGGCCGCCCAAAAATGGGGGGTCACATTAAATACGTTGTTTATGAGCATATGGGGCGTGCTTCTGCACCGATATAACGCAGCTGATGATGCAGTTTTTGGTTCCGTTATTTCAGGACGTCCGTCAGCGATTGACGGGATTGAATCAATGGTCGGCTTGTTTATTAATACGGTTCCAGTACGAATTCGATCTGCGGAGGGCATGACGTTTTCTTCTCTGGTCCAAGCCGTGCAGGAGGATGTTTTATCATCTGAACAGCATGGGTATTACCCGCTTTATGACATTCAAAACCATAGCCCATTGAAGCAAGGTTTGATCGATCATATTTTTGTCTTTGAAAATTATCCTATACAGCTTGATCAGGCATTACGCATGGAGAGCGAAAATGAGGAAAATGCGTTGAAGCTGGGTGATATTTCAATGTCGGAGCAAACCAATTACGACTTTAATATCGTTGTCGTTCCGGGAGAATCATTTTATATCAAATTCAGCTACAACGCAGCCGTTTACGAACAAGAGGAGATGCTGAGGATTCAGGGGCATCTAAAACAAGCGCTGGATTGCATTTTGGCGAATCCTGATATTGCCGTCAGTGACATTGGTATCGTCCCGCCGGAGGAACAAAAACTTATCCGATTGTTTAACAAAACAGAGTGTCTTTATGAGAACAAAACGACAGCTCGATTGTTCGAGGAACAAGCTCGCAAAACACCTGATGCTGCTGCATTGAAAATGGGGGATGAATGCTGGAGCTATCGCCAATTAAACATAAGAGCCAATCAAATAGCGCACGCCTTAGTAGAAAAGGGAGTTGGAGCCGGAGATATCGTGGCTGTGATGATGGGCCGGTCAATGGAATTGCCTGCAGCTCTGCTTGGAATTTGGAAAGCGGGCGCCGCTTATATGCCGCTGGATCCACATTTTCCAACAGAACGTCTTTCTTTCCTGCTGAAGGACAGTCAAGCGGCTCAATTGTTGATAGAAGAAGACCTTATGCCATTCATCCCGCCGCACTATGAAGGAAATTTGATAACGATAGAACATACAGAAAATCAGCAAACAGAAACTCCAGATGTTCCGCTTGGCGATCTCGCCTATTTGATCTATACATCGGGAACGACAGGGCGTCCTAAAGGTGTTCTGGTTGATCATCAAGGCGTTGCCAATACATTGCAATGGAGACGGGAAGAGTATGGAATGACTGAACAGGATCTTTCCCTCCATTTATTTTCATACGTGTTTGACGGTTGTGTGACGAGCCTGTTTACCCCGCTGTTATCCGGTGCGTGCGTACTGCTAACAACGGATGACGAAGCGAAGGATGCTCTAGCCCTTAAGCGGAAAATAGCCGGTTATAAGGTCAGTCATATGATCATTGTTCCTTCCCTGTACCGGGTGTTATTGGAAGTGATGACTGCTGACGATGCAGAAAGTCTTCGGATTGTGACATTTGCGGGTGAAGCGGTTACGCATGACCTGCTTGAGATGAGTAAAAGAATTTGTCCTTCTGCAGAACTGGCAAATGAATACGGGCCCACAGAAAACAGTGTGGCAACAACCATATTGCGTCATCTGAATGAAAAAGGCCGGATCACGATTGGACACCCGATTGCAAACACGAAAGTAGTTGTTTTACACGGAAATCAACTGCAGCCGATTGGCGCGGCGGGTGAATTGTGCATTTCCGGCACGGGGCTTGCCAGAGGATACTACAAACAGCCAGAGCTGACAGAGAAAGCATTTTCTGATCACCTATTCCTTGAAGGGGAGCGGATATACCGAACAGGTGACGCAGGCCGCTTTTTGCCGGATGGAACGATTGAATATATTGGACGTTTTGATGATCAAGTGAAAATGAGGGGTTACCGCATTGAACTGAGAGAGATAGAAACAGTTCTTCGGCAGGCACCGGGGGTAAAGGAAGCGGCGGTATTGACTCGTAATGCTTCTGCTGAGGACAAGGAGCTGATTGCTTATATCGTTCCGAAAAAGGGTAACAGTTTCACCGATTTGCACCGGCATCTTGCCGGGGCATTGCCGCCCTATATGATTCCAGCAACTATCATGACCATCAGCCGGATGCCATTAACATCCAGCGGAAAGCTTGATCGGGCAGCCCTTCCTGAACCAGAAAGCAATGCGAGCCTCACCTTTATGCCGCCCCGAACTTTAATGGAAGCTGACCTCGCACACATTTGGGAAAATGTGCTGAATAAACAGCGAATCGGTATTCGTGATGATTTCTTTCAGCTAGGCGGACATTCCTTAAAAGCGGCCGTACTCGTATCAAGGATACATAAAAAGTTTCATGTCGAGCTTCCGCTCAGTGAGGTTTTCTCTCACCCGACAATTGAAAGCATGGCAGTCAAATTGATGAGCTTAAAAGAACATGCTATTAATCAGATTGAGCCTGCGGATCAAAGAGATGTCTATCCACTGTCTTACTCGCAAAAACGTATATATGCTCTTCATCAGCTGGCAGATGACAGCACAGGCTATAACATGCCCGCTGTACTTGAATTACGCGGAAATCTGGATCGCCAGCGTTTAAGAAGCGTTCTCGCAGAACTTGTGAATCGGCATGAAGCATTGCGGACTGTTTTTTTGCTTGACAGTGGAGAGCCCGTGCAGATCATTTATCCAGAGATAGCTTTTGATTTGAGAGAGCTTGAAATGGAATCAGAACAAATGCTTGAGTCTGCAATCGAATCCTTTATCAAACCGTTTGATCTTTCGTCCGGCCCTCTATTTAGAGCATGTGTGATTACAATGGGCAATAAACGCGGTTTTTTCCTCCTCGATATGCACCATATCATTGCCGACGGTGTCTCGATGAGCACGCTAGTCCAAGAGTTTACTGACTTATATTGTGGAAAGAAGCTGCCAGTGTTAAACCTGCATTATAAGGATTTTGCTGTTTGGCAGCAAGAGAAGTTTCCGAGAGAGCTATACAAAAAACAGGAGGCCTACTGGCTCAATCAGCTAGGCGGGAGTCTTCCTGTATTAGATTTACCGCTTGATAAAACAAGGCCGCGACTCCCTGATTTCAGCGGCGGAACAATCGAAGTAACTATTGATAAAGACACGGCGGACGAGCTGCACCATTTAATGGCTGAAACGGGAACAACGTTGTACATGATCCTTCTGGCAGTGTATTCTATTTTGCTTTCCAAGCTAAGCGGGCAAGAAGATATTGTTGTCGGCTCGCCTGCTGCCGGAAGACCGCACACCGATTTGGAGGGCGTCATCGGGATGTTCGTCAATACATTAGCAATGCGCAGCCAGCCTGAGGGCAACAAAACGTTCAGCTCGTATTTGCAGGACATTCGCCACCTGGCTCTGACGGCTTATGAGCATCAGGATTATCCTTTTGAGGAGCTGGCAGATAAGCTCGATACACATCGAGAGGTAAACCGGAATCCGCTGTTCGATGCGATGCTCGTGCTTCAAAGCAGTGAAGATTTTCAGTTCGAAGTGCCAGGTTTATCGATTTCGTCTGTCACTCCAAAACATAATATATCTAAATTCGATTTGACATTTCACGCTGAGGAGCATTCGGGCGGAATTCGCTGCCGTTTTGAATACAGCTCTGCTCTTTTTGAAGAAGAGACCATTGCGCGTTGGGCATCCTATTTCATTGAGCTGTTAAAAAGGGTACTGGCGGATAACGAGATGAGAATTTCGGATATGCAATTGCTTCCTGCTGCAGAGCGGAATGTGCTCCTTGAAGAAATGGGACAGTATGCGGCGTTTCCGAGAAACGAAACCATTGTAAGCTTATTTGAAAAAAAAGCCGCTGAGTATCCAGAGCATCTCGCAGTGGTGTGCGGCAACTCTCAGCTTACCTATCGAGAGCTGAATGAAAAAGCGGAGCGGACAGCTGCTATGCTCATCAAACAAGGAGTCAGCACTGGAGATATCGTCGGTTTGCTGCTCGATCGGTCACCAGATATGATCATTGCCGTTTTATCGATTCTAAAAGCTGGAGGGGCCTACTTGCCGATTGATCCTGAATATCCACAGGAACGTATCAGCTTTATGCTTAATGACAGCGGGGCAGACCTATTGCTGACAGAGCGCGGTCAAATCAAACCTGCAGACTATAACGGTCATATGTTGTATATCGATGAAGGCGAAAACGACTCAATTCTAGCTGATTTAAACATTCAAGAAACCCTAGCGGATCAGCCGGCATACGTGATATACACATCCGGAACGACAGGCCAGCCAAAAGGTGTCGTTGTCGAGCACCGCAATGTAATCAGTCTGTTAAAGCATCAAAACCTGCCCTTTGAATTTGGCCACGAAGACGTCTGGTCGTTCTTTCATTCATACTGTTTTGATTTCTCTGTATGGGAAATGTTCGGTGCGTTATTGAACGGAAGTACACTAGTCGTGGTTTCTAAGGAAACAGCCCGTGATCCCAAGGCATTCCGATTATTGTTAAAAAAAGAACGCGTCACTGTACTCAATCAGACCCCGACAGCTTTTTACGGCCTGATGTATGAAGATCAAAACCATTCGGATCGTTTAAACATCCGATACGTCATTTTTGGCGGCGAAGCTTTACAGCCCGGCATGCTTCAAAGCTGGAATGATCAATATCCACATACTGATCTGATCAATATGTACGGTATTACAGAAACGACGGTGCATGTGACATTCAAAAAATTGTCCGCAGCTGACATTGCAAATAATAGAAGCAATATCGGGCGGACGCTTACAACTCTGCAGGCTTATGTAATGGATGCTTATATGAATCTGCAGCCAATCGGTGTTCCAGGGGAGCTTTATATAGGCGGTGAAGGTGTGGCACAGGGATATCTCAACAGAGATGACCTGACCGCTGACCGTTTTATGCCCAATCCTTATCTTCCGGGAGATAGATTATACCGGACTGGAGATCTTGCGAAGCGCCTGTCAAATGGCGAGTTGGAATATGTAGGCCGCATTGATGCTCAGGTTAAAGTCAGAGGGCACCGTATTGAGTTAGGCGAAATCCAAGCGGCGCTTCTTCAGCTTCCAATTGTTAAAGAGGCGGCTGTCATCACAAGAACAGATGAGCAAGGGCAAGCAGCTATATATGCTTACATGGTAACAAAAGATCAACAGGCCGCGAACGAATCAGACGTCCGGGCTTTTCTAAAAACCAAGCTGCCTGACTTTATGCTTCCCACCCGTTTCATACAGATTGATCGCATCCCGCTGACTGTTAACGGAAAACTCGATCAGAAAGCCCTGCCGGAACCTGAAAAAAACGCTTACCCTGCTGATGATATTAGCCCAAGAAATGAGATTGAAAAGGTGATGGCTGACATTTGGGAAGAACTTCTTGATGTGGATGAGCTGGGCGTAAGCGCCAATTTCTTTGAACTTGGCGGAGATTCTATTAAAGCGCTGCAAGTTTGTGCCAGGCTGAAGCAGCGTGGATTTGAAACGACTGTACGTGAGATGTTTGAACATCAGACTCTTGGTGTACTGTCCGCTCGGGTTCGAAAAGCCGTGCACGTCATTGACCAAGGACCGGTCGAGGGCGAGATCACTTGGACGCCTGTCCAGGAATGGTTTTTCTCTCAATCTTTGGAAATCCATCATTTTAACCAGTCCGTTATGCTTTACCGGACAGAACGATTTGATGAGATTGCAGTGAGAAAGGTGCTAAAAAGCCTGGTGATTCATCATGACGCACTGAGAATCGTCTGCCGGTATGAAGATGGCAGGTTGATACAGATGAACAGAGGGATAGATCTGCAAGATGAAGAGTTATATGCTCTTGAACTGTTTGATGTAAAGGGTAACTTAACAGAAACACGTAACACGATTGAGGAAGCGGCCAGCCAGATGCAGGAGCACTTTCGTTTAGAAACCGGGCCCTTGCTTCGCGCTGCATTGTTTAGAACCGAGAATGGTGACCATTTGTTTCTGACGATTCATCACTTGGTTATTGATGCAGTTTCATGGCGCATCTTGTTCGAGGATTTTTCAACAGCTTACAAACAGGCAGTCACAGGAGAATCTATTCAACTGCCGCACAAAACAGATTCATATTTAACGTATTCACAAAGAATAGCTGACTATTCTAAAAGCCGCCAGATGCAGCGTGAAGCAGCGTATTGGGATGAGCGTGAGAACCGTCACATTGAAGTGATTCCTAAAGACAATGAAACAGCGCCTAACACATTCAAAGACACAGAAGTGATTGATTTTGAGCTATCTCGCTATCACACTGAACGCTTGTTAACGGCTGTACATAAAGCGTACAGCACGGAGATGAATGATATCCTTCTGACAGCTTTAGGCCTTGCTTTGCAGCAATGGACGGACTCTGACCGGTTTAAAATCAGCATGGAGGGCCATGGAAGAGAAGCATATCTTGAGGACATTGATATTAGCAGAACTGTCGGCTGGTTCACCTCGATTTATCCGATATGGCTTGATATGAGCGATTCTGAACATAAGAACAAAGATGAACGGCTGGGCCACCTCATTAAACAGACAAAAGATATGCTGCACCGTATACCGCATAAAGGCGCCGGCTACGGTGTGCTGAAATATATCAGCAAAAGATGGGGCTCTGAGACAAACAGCCCGGAAATCAGCTTTAATTATTTAGGCCAGTTTGATCAGGATATTCAATCAAAAGCCTTTGAGGTTTCTGACATCAAGCCAGAAAATGAGATCAGCCCGAACTGGGAGCGGCCTTATACACTGGATATCAGCGGCGCCGTTTCTTCGGGGATTCTAAGCATGCACATCATCTATAGCAGCCTTCAATTCGAGGAGAAAACAATCCAAACATTTGGCGGGTATTTTAAACAGGCTCTGGAAAACATCATTGAGCATTGTACGGACAAAGAAAACCGAGAATGGAGCGCTTCTGATTTCACTGATGAAGATTTAACGCTTGATGAATTGAGTGAAATTATGGGAGCCGTCAACAAACTATAGGGAGAGGAGATTCACACTGATGCCGCAGCAACCCGAAATACAGGATATATATCCTTTGTCATTTATGCAGGAAGGGATGCTCTTTCACTCGCTGTATGATGAACAGTCAAGAGCATATTTTGAACAGGCTTCTTTTACGATCCATGGACAGCTTGATTTGGAGCGTTTCCAGAAAAGTATGGATGCTGTTTTTGACAGATATGAAATCTTCCGAACGGCGTTCATCTATAAAAATGTAGCCAAACCTCGTCAAGTCGTACTCAAGCATCGTCATTGCCATATTCATTTTGAAGATATTTCTCATCTCAATGAGAGAGATAAAGAACATTGTACCGAGGCATTCAAAGAGCAGGATAAATCAAAAGGCTTCGATCTCCAAACGGATGTACTGATGAGAATATCTATTTTAAAATGGGCGCCTGACCGGTATGTCTGCATCTGGAGCCATCATCATATTTTAATGGATGGCTGGTGTTTAGGCATCGTCATTAAGGATTTTCTTCACATTTATCAAGCACTGGATAAAGGCAGGCTTCCTGATATGCCTCCCGTACAGCCGTACGGGACGTATATTAAATGGCTGATGCAGCAAGATCGGGAAGAAGCGGCTGTGTATTGGAAAAAAAGGCTTCAGCATTTCGAAAAAGCTTCGCCTCTGCCAAAAAGAACAGATCAAATGCCAGATGGGACATTACAACAGATCACATTCACCATTCCTGAAAAAGAAACCTCCGAATTACAGAAAATCGCAGCAGCTTGTGGTGCGACACTCCCCACTGTTTTCCAAGCTCTATGGGGAATCATGCTCCAAAAGTTCAATTGCTGTGGCGATGCTGTGTTCGGATCAGTTATATCAGGCAGACCTTCTGAGCTAAACGATGTGGAAAACATTGTCGGACTGTTTATCAATACCATTCCTATCCGAGTCCAAAGTGATTCTCTTTCTTTTTCTGACTTAGTCAGCAGGATGCAAAGAGACATGACGGAAGCAGAAGCATATAGTTACTTCCCTTTATATGACATTCAGGCACAGAGCGCTCTTAAACAAGAACTGATCGATCATATTATCGTCTTTGAAAATACACCTGCTCAACAAGAGATTGAAGGGCTGAAACAGGCTGGATCATTTGATTTCTCCGTGGAAGATTTCGAGATGGAAGAACTGACCAACTATAGATGCAGTGTCAAAGTGATCCCAGGTCGGACCATGTACGTTCGGATTCATTTTCATACTGGCGCTTATCAGCCAAACATGATGTCCGAGATAAAAGATTATGTACAGCACATGATCTCTGACGTCATATCTGATCCATCTCTGCCTGTGTCAAAGATGACATTGCTAGATGAAAACAAAGCACGGGAAATGGTTTCTCAAAACAACAGGACAGTATCTATTTCGCCTGAATCCCTAACCCTGCACGGGCTGTTTGAACGACAGGCGGCTTTCACACCGGAACGGCCAGCCATACGCTTTTCCGGCGGTTCACTGACGTACGCTGAGCTTGACATGTATGCCAGCCGTCTGGCTGCCCGCCTCGCGGCACGCGGCGTCACGAAGGAAAGCATCGTCGGTGTCCTGTCTGAGCGGTCACCTGACATGCTGATCGCTGTCCTTGCTGTCTTGAAGGCAGGTGGGGCGTATTTGCCGCTTGACCCTGCGTATCCAGAGGAACGGCTGAGCTACATGCTGAAAGACAGCGGGGCAGCGCTCTTGCTGACACAGCCGGGATGCTCCGCGCCGAACTTTTCTGGCGAAACGCTTGAAGTTGATATGACATCTCTTGCGGGCGAAAAAGCAGAAAATCTTGTGTTTGCTCCTGCTGACAGCGATTCTCTCGCCTACGTCATCTATACGTCGGGCTCCACCGGGCAGCCAAAAGGAGTGGCCGTTGAGCACCGCCAAGCTGTTTCCTTTCTGACCGGCATGCAGCGCCAGTTTCCGCTTCAGGAAGATGACATTGTCATGGTGAAAACCTCTTTCTCCTTTGATGCATCTGTCTGGCAGCTGTTTTGGTGGTCGCTTTCCGGCTCTTCGGCTTATCTGCTCCCACCCGGCTGGGAAAAAGACCCCGCATTGATTGTAAAAGCCATTCATCAGGAAAAAGTGACAACGGTTCATTTTATTCCGGCTATGCTGAACAGTTTTCTCGATCAAGCGGAGATCGAAAGGCTGAGTGACGGGACAAGCCTGAAGCGTGTATTCGCCGGAGGTGAACCGCTTGCGCCGGGCACGGCAGCCCGTTTTGCTTCTTTATTGCCGCAAGTCTCGCTGATCCATGGATACGGGCCGACAGAAGCAACGGTAGACGCGGCATTTTATGTGTTGGACCCAGAGCGGGACAGGGATCGCTTGCGGATTCCGATCGGGAAGCCCGTACCCGGTGCGCGTTTGTATGTGTTAGATCCGCATTTAGCCGTACAGCCTTGCGGTGTCGCCGGCGAACTGCACATCGCCGGCGCGGGTGTTGCCAGAGGCTATTTGAATCGGCCGGCCTTAACGGAGGAGCGCTTTCTTGAAGACCCGTTTTACCGGGGTGAACGCATGTATAAAACAGGGGATATGGCACGCTGGCTCCCTGACGGGAATGTTGAATTCCTCGGCCGGTTGGATGATCAAGTGAAAATCCGCGGCTACCGGATTGAGCCCGGAGAAATTGAAGCGGCGCTTAGAAGCATAGAAGGCATAAGGGAGGCAGCCGTGACCGTACGGACAGACAGCGGGGAGCCGGAGCTATGCGCGTATATAGAAGGGCTCCGAAGAAACGAAGTGCGGGCGCAGCTTGAGAGACTGTTGCCGAGCTACATGATCCCAGCCCATATGATAGAGATGGAAGAGTGGCCGATTACGCCGAGCGGAAAGCTGGACCGAAACGCCCTGCCAGCTCCTGGCGGAGCTGCAGATGAAAAGGCCTACTCGGCGCCGAGAAATGTGACCGAGATGAAGCTTGCCCAGCTGTGGGAGGACGTGCTGAAAAACGGCCCGGTCGGGATTCACGACAACTTTTTTGACCGCGGAGGACATTCTTTAAAAGCAACGGCGCTTGTATCCCGAATCGCCAAAGCATTCGATGTACAGGTGCCGCTGAAAGAGGTGTTTGCCCATCCCACGGTAGAAGGGCTGGCTTCCGTCATCCGTGAAGGAACGGACAGTCCATATGAAGCGATGAAACCAGCGGAACAGCGGGAGACCTATCCGGTTTCCTCCGCCCAAAAGCGGATTTATGTCCTTCAGCAGCTGGAAGACGGAGGGACCGGCTACAATATGCCGGCTGTATTAGAACTGGAAGGGAAGCTTGACCCAGAAAGGCTGGACAGGGCTTTCAAAGAGCTGATCAAGCGCCACGAGTCGCTTCGGACATCCTTTGAACAGGATGAAGGCGGCGAGCCGGTGCAGCGCATCCATGACGAAGTGCCGTTTACATTACAGACAGCCGCCCTCGGCGAGCAAACCGAACAGGAAGCCGCAGCCGCGTTTATCAATCCGTTTGATCTCAGCCAAGCGCCGCTGTTCCGCGCACAAATCGTAAAGGCATCAGTGGAACGGCACCTGTTGCTGGTTGATATGCACCACATCATATCAGACGGTGTTTCCGTCAACATTTTGATTCGGGAATTCGGGGCGCTTTACAACAAACGGAATCTCCCGGCGCTTCACATTCAATACAAAGACTACGCCGTATGGCAAGAAGGTTTTAAAAAAGGAGACACGTACCAGAAGCAGGAGACGTACTGGCTGAAGCAGCTCGAGGGCGAGCTGCCGGTGCTGGATCTCCCGGCTGATCATACCCGCCCGCCGGTGCGGAGCTTCGCGGGGGACAAGGTCTCGTTTACGCTTGATCAAGAGGCGGCATCAGAGCTTCACAAGCTGGCACGGGAGAACGGAAGCACATTGTACATGGTGCTTATGGCAGCTTACACAGCGTTATTGTCACGCTTAAGCGGACAGGAAGAAATCATCGTCGGCTCGCCAATTGCCGGCCGGCCGCACAAGGATCTTGAGCCGATACTCGGCATGTTTGTGAACACGCTGGCGCTTCGGGCACGCCCGGAGGGCGGGAAGCCGTTTGTACAGTATTTGCGGGAAGTGCGCGCCACTGCATTGGAAGCCTATGAGCATCAGGATTATCCGTTCGAAGAGCTTGTCGACAAGCTGCAATTAACGCGAGATATGAGCCGGAATCCGCTGTTTGACGTGATGTTTGTTCTTCAAAATATGGACCAGGAATCGATACGGCTAGATGAACTTCGTCTCAAACCTGCAGCAAACAATGGGCATCAAACGTCAAAATTTGATTTAACCCTGTATGCTCACGAACAGCCCCAGGGTTTGCTGACGTTCCAAATGGAATTTAGTACGGACTTATATAAGAAAAAAACGATAGAAAAGTGGCTTCACTATTTTATCAATATGTTACTCTCCATCATCCAAGACAACAAAGCCGCTCTCGGATCAATAAATATACTGAATGAGGATGAGACCCATTACCTTATCCATGAGCTGAATCGTACAAAAATAGAATATCCAAGAAATGAAACCATCAGCAGACTCTTTGAAATGCAGGCGGAACAAACGCCTAATGCCATAGCAATTGTCAGCGATACACAAGAGTTAACTTACGCGGATCTGAACAGCTGGGCAAATCAAATTGCTTTACTTCTACGGAGAAAGGGAGTCGGTCCTGATCGAGTCGTAGCCTTGCTGACAGGACGAACGCCAGAACTCATAGCCGGAATGCTGGGTATTCTGAAAGCCGGAGGAGCCTATTTGCCTATCGCTTCTGATCTGCCTGTTGAGCGAATAGCTTACATCCTGTCAGACAGCGGAGCGACATTCCTTCTTCAATCTGAAAAAGTCGACAAACGGCTATTAGACATTGAATGCGAACAAATCATAATCGAAGACATTCAAAAGCAAGGAGAAACAAAGAACATTGAATCTTCAGCAGGGCCGCATTCGCTCGCTTATACCATTTATACCTCTGGATCAACCGGTAAACCAAAGGGTGTCATGATTGAGCAGCGAAGTGTCATTCGCCTTGTTAAAAACAGCAATTATATTGCATTTACACCTGCAGACCGTCTTCTCATGACATCATCTATCGGTTTTGATGGTACGACATTTGAAATATTTGGACCGCTGCTAAATGGGGCAGCTTTGCATCTGTCCGAGAAACAGGCATTTCTCGATCCCCATCAGCTTAAGAGATACATAGAACATCACGGGATCACAACGATGTGGCTGACATCTTCTCTATTCAATCATTTGACAGAGCAAAATGAGACAACATTTTCACAGCTGAACCATCTGATTATAGGCGGAGAAGCTTTGTCGGTGAGCCACATCAATCGAATTAAAAATGTGTGCCCGGAAGTATCAATATGGAACGGATATGGGCCAACCGAAAATACGACTTTTTCGACGTGCTTTCCCATTCAAAAAACATATGAACTTTCCATTCCGATCGGGCGGCCGATTGGTCATTCCACCGCTTATATCTTAAATAAATGGGGAATGCTGCAGCCGATCGGAACTGTTGGCGAACTTTGTGTCGGCGGAGATGGCGTCGCCAGAGGATATTTGGGCCGTCCTGATTTAACGAGAGAGAAATTTATCCCAAATCCATTTGCGTCTGGCGATCGACTGTACCGCACAGGTGATCTGGCGCGCTGGCTTCCCGATGGCACAATTGAGTACGTTGGCCGTATTGATGATCAAGTAAAAGTCAGAGGCTACCGGGTGGAGCTTGGTGAGATCGAATCAGCGCTTCGCCAAATAGACGGGGTCAAAGAAGCCGCTGTGTTGGCACGTACAGGCCAGACAGGAAGCAAAGAGCTGTTTGGCTACATCAGTGTGAAAGCAGGCACGAATGCTGAACAAGTGCGTTCTCTTCTCGCGCGTTCACTGCCAAATTATATGATTCCGGCGTACATCATTGAAATGGAGACTCTTCCGCTCACATCAAACGGCAAATTGAACCGGAAAGCACTGCCTGAACCAGATGTTGCATCTAAACAAACGTACATCCCGCCTCGCAATGACCTTGAAGAGCAGCTGGCGTTGATCTGGCAGGAGGTTCTCGGCATCCAGAGGATCGGAATAGAGGATTCATTTTTTGAATTGGGCGGAGATTCAATCAAAGCGCTTCAAGTTTCCGCACGCCTTGGACGCCATGGGCTAAGCCTGCAGGTAAGTGATTTATTCCGTCATCCAAAGATAAAGGACCTATCACGATGTATTCGTAAGACAGAAAGAATCATCGAACAAGGACCCATTCAGGGAAATGTTCCATGGACACCTGTTCAGCGATGGTTTCTTTCACAAGAGATTGAAGAACGACATCATTTCAATCAGTCTGTCATGCTTTTCCACTCTGGTCGTTTGTCTGAAGACGCTCTTAGAGCATCCTTAAAGAAACTTGCGGAACATCATGATGCGCTTCGGATGGTTTATCGTAACGATGACGGGCAATGGATACAAATCAATCAAGGCATTCATGAATCACAACTATACAGTTTAAGAATAACTGATTTTTCACAGTCAGAAAGCGGTTGGGAAACCCAAATCAAACGAGAAATTGAAGATCTTCAGCAAAGCATCAATTTGCAGGAAGGACCGTTGCTACATGCCGCTTGGTTTCAAACAGTGACCGGAGATTACTTGTTCCTTGCGATCCATCATCTTGTCGTTGACGGTGTCTCATGGCGGATTTTGCTGGAGGATTTGTCAGCCGGATACCAACAAGCGTCTTCAGGCCAGGCGATCCAGCTTCCGCCTAAAACTGATTCCTTTCTGGAATACGCAAGACGGCTACAGGACTATGCCCAAAGCAGCAAGCTGATTCGCGAGGAGGCGTATTGGCGGAGTGTAGAGGAACAACAAGCTGCGGAACTGCCATATGAACTGCCGCATCATGAGAACAACGACTTCAGCAGGAGGGACACGGTAAGTTTTTCACTCACTGAAGCAAATACCGCCACCTTGCTGCAAAACGTCAACCATGCCTATGGGACAGATACACAAGATATTCTGTTAACCGCGGCATCTTTGGCGATTCGTGAGTGGACAGGCGGAAACAAAATCCGCATTGCACTGGAAGGACACGGGAGAGAACACGTGTTGCCGGAGTTCGATATCAACAGGACGGTTGGCTGGTTTACATCTATATACCCAGCTCTCATAAGCTTTGAACATCATGGGGATGAGCTCGGAACCGCAGTAAAAACCGTGAAAGATACACTGGGCCGGATACCAAACAAAGGGGTGGGTTACGGTATGCTGAAATACGTCACACACCCTGAAAACATAAGCATTGCGTTTTCAAAAATATCCGAAATCAGTTTCAACTATTTAGGCCAGTTTAACGACATAGAAAGACAAGGTAACTTCCGTCCATCAAGCCTTGGAAGCGGAAAGGACATCACTCACACATGGAAACGTGAACAAATCATCGAGATGAGTGCAATGGCAGCAGGGAACAAGCTTCATTTCAATCTCAGTTATCCGCCAACACGCTTTCATAGGAACACGATGAAGCAGCTCATCAACAGGATCGAACACTTTTTGCTGGACATCATGACACACTGCGCCGGTAAACAAAATACAGAAAAAACACTGAGCGATTTCAGCAGCGAATCATTAACGGCAGAGGATTTGGACAGTATATCCAGCTTGGTGGAAGAATTGTAGAAAATCGTGACAGGGAGACATGAACATGACAAAAGCGAATTCAATTCAGGATATTTATCCGCTGTCTTACATGCAGGAAGGGATGCTTTTCCATTCCCTCTTGCAAAAAGATTCACAAGCATATGTCGAGCAAGCTTCTTTTACAATAGAAGGGAAAGTCAACCCGAAGTTTTTTCAAAACAGCATTAACGCCCTTGTAGCAAGACACGATATTTTCAGAACGATTTTTATCAGCCAAAATGTTTCCTCTCCCCAACAGGTTGTCCTGAGAGAACGGAATGTCATCGTACAGGAAAAAGACATTACACATTTAAACGATGTGAGGCAACCACAATTTATTGAGCAATGGAAAGAAGAGGACCGTGCTCAAGGGTTTCACTTGCAAAAAGATATGCTCATGCGTATCACTCTGATTCAAACAGGAGAGGGCCAGTACACTTGTATTTGGACCTTTCACCACATCATGATGGACGGCTGGTGCCTCAGCATTGTGTTAAAGGAGTTTCTCCATATTTACGCATCTTATATATATGGATCTCCAATAGCATTGGAGCCGGTCCAGCCATACGGAACGTATATCAAATGGCTGATGGAACAAGACAAAGAGCAGGCAGTTTCTTATTGGGAACATTACCTATCTGGCCATGAACAGCAAACGATACTCCCGAAGCAGAAAAAAACAAAGGCGAGAAGCAGGCAGGAGCACGTTACGTTTTCATTCTCTAAGCAAGAAAGCAGCAGGCTTTCAGAGCTTGCGGCAAGAGAAGAAGTAACACTCAGTACGATTTTTCATACCATTTGGGGCATTCTGCTTCAAAAATACAATCATAATGATGATGCCGTATTTGGTTCTGTCATGTCAGGAAGGCCTGCAGAAATCGAAGGCATTGAACATATGGTCGGTCTTTTCATTAACACGATTCCAGTTCGGGTGCAGGGAACAAAAACGCCATTTCTTAAGCTCATAAAAGACATGCAAAAAGACCGTCTTGCCGCTGAAACATACAGCTATCACCCTTTATATGAAATTCAAGCCCGTTCGGCGATTAAGCAAGGATTAATCGATCATATTCTCGTATTTGAAAATTATCCGGTACAGCAAGAGATTCATATGCTGAACCAAGAGGAGCATGCTTCTGATCTTTTTCAAATTCATAACTTCACTGTGGCAGATGAAACCAACTACAGCTTTTACCTTATGGTGGCGCCAGGGGAAGAAATCCATATCAAAATGAGCTATGATGCGGAGCAGCATGATCGGTCTTTTGTGTTTTCTGTCAAGGAGCATCTTCTGAATGTTGTATCGCAAATTGTAACTAATCCCAATCTTCCGCCTGAAGAAATCGACATCACGACCGATATTGAAAAGCAGCAATTGGTTGGAAAAAACACAGATGAAACCCCAATTTACGAAACCATCCATGCTATGTTTGAAAAACAAGCGGAAAAGACACCGGATACTCAGGCAGTAATAGATCAAGTCTGCTCGTTAACGTACCAAGAATTGAACAACTCGGCAAACAGATTGGCGCGGCAATTGAGAATGAAGGGTGTTGCGAGACAGGAGCCTGTCGCGATCATGATGGAGCGATCTGCGGCGTTTATCACCGGTGTTCTTGGCATCTTGAAGGCAGGCGGCGCCATTGTTCCGATTGACCCGCATTATCCAGCTGACAGAATCCATTATATTCTAAATGACTGCGGCTGTTCGCATGTTGTTTCACAAGCCCATCTTTCCGCATCGCTAGAAAGCAATTACCTTATCACTCTTGTAGAAGAGATTGAAAGCAAGGAAGACGGCAGTAACATGAAGTCAGTCAACAATGCGGACGATCTGCTGTATATCATTTATACATCAGGTACAACAGGTAAACCAAAGGGCGTTCAATTTGAACATCGAAACATGGCGAACTTGCTGAAGTCCGAATATACTCGCTCTGGCATTGACTTTGAAGCAGATGTTCTGCAATTTGCGACTTCTGCCTTTGACGTGTGTTATCAAGAAATTTTTTCTGCGCTTTTGAAAGGCGGCACGCTGCACATCGTGCCAGAAGCCCTAAAAAGAGATGTGCCTCAGCTGTTTGCATTTATAAACGAGCATCAGACGAATATTGTGTTTCTCCCAACGGCTTTTATCAAAATGATTTTCAGCGAGCGGCAATTTGCGGACATGTTTCCTGATGGCGTCACACACCTGATTGCTGCTGGAGAACAATTAATCATTTCAAGCCTTTTCCAAGAAGTATTACGTAAACGCAGCATTCACCTGCACAATCATTACGGACCTGCAGAAACTCATGTGGTATCTACGTATACCATTCATCCGGGAGACCCTATTCCTGAGTTTCCTCCTATCGGTAAACCGATAGGCTATACTAATCTATATATTTTGAATCGTCAAAAACAGCTTCAGCCCTGCGGCGTACCAGGTGAACTCTATATTTCCGGCGCGAGTGTTTCCAGAGGGTATGTTAATCACGATAAACTGACACGCGACAAATTTTCACCCGACCCATTCAGGGCCGGTGCGGTCATGTACCGTACTGGTGATTTGGCCAGACGGCTTGAAGACGGCAACATCGAATATATCGGGCGGGCAGACAATCAAGTGAAAATCAGAGGGTATCGAATTGAGCCCCAAGAAATCGAAGTCACATTAATGAATCATCCAGACATTAAAGAAGCTGCCATTCTCGTCAGGCAAGAATCAAACGGTGATCATGAATTGTGCGCTTACTATTGCAGTGTACAAGGGGTGAATGCAGCAGATCTACGCCGCTATATGGCAAGTGAGCTTCCAGCATACATGATTCCGGCGAAATGGGTTTGGGTTGACAGCATACCTCTTACCCCAAACGGAAAAGTAGATCAATCAGCACTTCCAGAGCCAGATGCTTCAATCATCGGGACACCGTATACTGCCCCTCGTAATCTGGTAGAGGCAAAGCTTTCGCAGCTGTTTGCAGATGTGCTGAATAACAGTCATATAGGCATCCTTGACAACTTTTTTGACCTTGGCGGCCACTCATTAAAAGCAACGGTGCTTATGTCACGGATCACAAAGGAATTTCATGTACAAGTTCCGCTCAAGGACATCTTTGCCCATCCGACAGTAGAAGGATTGGCTTCAATCATTCGAGATGCAGAGGAAAATCCGTATGCAGCAATTGAACCAGCGGAAGCAAGGGAGACATATCCTGTATCTTCGGCTCAAAAAAGGATCTATGTGCTTCAGCAGCTTGATGAGGGTGTCGCCTACAACATGCCTGCGGTCTTAAATCTGGAAGGGGCACTGGATGTCGCTAAATTATCTGCTGTATGTAAACAGCTGATCCGTCGGCATGAGCCGCTTCGAACTTCCTTTGTATCTGGCGCCGATGGCGAGCCGGTTCAGCGGATCCATGACGAAGTGCCGTTTACATTAAGCCAAGAGGCCGCTATCGAGGGTTTTGTCCGTCCTTTTGATCTCAGTCAGGCGCCGTTATTTAGAGCGGGCCTTGTAAAAGTGGCAAACGAGAAGCATGTATTGCTGGTGGACATGCATCATATCATTTCAGATGGCGTATCCGTCCAGCTCTTAATCCGAGAATTCACCGATCTTTATGCAAATCGGCAACTTAAGCCTTTGCGAATCCAGTATAAAGATTATGCCGTTTGGCAACAGCAATTTAAACAAGGTGACTCGTACCAAAAGCAGGAAACTTACTGGCAGCAGCAGCTCAGCGGGAACCTTCCTGTCCTAGAGCTTCCGACCGATAAACGCCGCCCGGCAGAACAGCAATTCACAGGCGGAAAAGTAACTTTTCAGATGGATAAAAAGATTACAGCCAGGATAAAGCAGATCGCCCGTCAAAACAAAAGCACGCTTTATATGACGCTAGTCGCTTTATATTCAGCCTTTTTGTCTCGGGTAAGCGGTCAAGATGATATCGTGATCGGTTCGCCTATCGCCGGCCGGCCCCATGCCGATCTTGAAGCAGTTCTCGGAATGTTCGTCAATACATTGGCTCTCCGGACACGCCCGGCCGGCAATAAGACATTTGAAGAATGTCTGAAAGAAGTCAGGCAGACGGCACTGGAAGCATATGAGCATCAGGATTATCCGTTTGAAGAGCTCGTGGATAAAATCGGCGTACAGCGGGAAATGAGCCGGAATCCATTGTTTGACACAACGCTTGTCCTTCAGAATATGGAACAGCAAAAGTTGAAAATGAAAGAGGTAAAGCTTCATTGGAACGATATGCAGCATCCAATATCAAAGTTTGATATTTCCCTGTATGTGACAGAACACGATTCCGTGCTTTTCTGTCAGTTTGAATACAGCACAGCTTTGTTTGAGAAAGAAACGAGCCAAAGGTGGGCCAATCTTTTCACCACGCTTGTGGAACATATAACTGTCAGTCCTAAAACAGAATTGGACGATATAGCGATCCTAACAAAAGAAGAAGAGAAAGCCTTCATTGAATCATGCCATCCGTTTCAGGATACAGGCTATTCGGTGAATCGAACTCTCCATTATGCACTCGAAAAGCAAGCTGCAAAAACGCCTGATCAACCAGCCATTATCTTTGAAGATGGAGGAATGACCTATAAAGAATTGAACGAACAGGCTAACCGTATCGCCTGGGAGCTCATCGGACGAGGCGTGAAATCGGAAACAATCGTTGCCATTATAGGACGGCGTTCGCCTGAAATGGTGATTGGCATTTATGGCATTCTTAAAGCCGGCTGTGCTTATCTGCCCATTGACCCGGATTATCCGGAAGAACGAATCAGCTTTCTGTTGGAGGACAGCGGTACAAACATTCTCCTGCTTCAGCCTGCCGACCTGCCTGTTCCGGCATTTGCAGGAGAGATTGTTTATCTCAATCAGACAAATAACAGGCTGGAACATCATTTGGCCAATCCGAATGCGGACGTTCATCCGCAATCTTTAGCCTACGTCATCTATACATCCGGTTCTACCGGTAAACCAAAGGGTGTTGAAGTTGAACATCGATCAGCGGTGAATTTTTTGAATTCCCTTCAGTTCCGTTATCAACTGAACCAATCAGATGTGATTATGCATAAAACATCTTATTCATTTGATGCTTCAATATGGGAACTGTTTTGGTGGCCTTATGCCGGTGCCTCTGTTTATTTGCTTCCTCAGGGAGGCGAAAAAGAACCCGAAATGATCGCAAAGGCCATAGAAGAACAAAAGATCACAGCTATGCATTTTGTGCCTTCGATGCTCCATGCTTTTTTAGAACATACAAAACATCGTGCTGTACCGATGAAGACAAACGGACTCAAGCGGGTGTTTTCCGGGGGAGAACAGCTGGGGACCCATCTCGTCTCCCGATTTCGCGAGTTGCTTCCAAATGTTACATTAACCAATTCTTACGGACCAACGGAGGCAACCGTAGAAGCTGCGTTCTTTAATTGTCCGCAGCATGAAAAGCTTGAGCGGGTTCCAATAGGAAAACCTGTTCATCATGTCAGATTATATGTTCTTAATCAGAAGCAGCGGATGCTGCCAGCCGGATGTATCGGCGAATTGTACATCGCCGGCGCGGGTGTTGCCAGGGGCTATTTGAATCGGCCGGCCTTAACGGAGGAGCGCTTTCTTGAAGACCCGTTTTACCCGGGCGAACGCATGTATAAAACAGGGGATATGGCACGCTGGCTCCCTGACGGAAATATGGAATTCCTCGGCCGGTTGGATGATCAAGTGAAAATCCGTGGCTACCGGATTGAGCCCGGAGAAATTGAAGCGGCGCTTAGAAGCATAGAAGGCATAAGGGAGGCAGCAGTGACCGTACGGACAGACAGCGGCGAGCCGGAATTATGCGCGTATATAGAAGGGCTTCGGAGAAACGAAGTGAGGGCGCAGCTTGAAAGACTGCTGCCGAGCTACATGATCCCAGCCCATATGATAGAGATGGAAGAGTGGCCGATTACGCCGAGCGGAAAGCTGGACCGAAACGCCCTGCCAGCTCCTGGCGGAGCGGCAGATGCGGAGACATACACGGCGCCGAGAAATGTGACCGAGATGAAGCTTGCCCAGCTGTGGGAGGACGTGCTGAAAAACGGCCCGGTCGGGATTCACGACAACTTCTTTGACCGCGGAGGACATTCTTTAAAAGCAACGGCGCTTGTGTCCCGGATTGCCAAAGCATTCGATGTACAGGTGCCGCTGAAAGATGTGTTTGCCCATCCCACGGTAGAAGGGCTGGCTTCCGTCATCTGTCAAGGAACGGACAGTCCATATGAAGCGATGAAACCGGCGGAACAGCGGGAGACCTATCCGGTTTCATCCGCCCAAAAACGTATTTATGTCCTTCAACAGCTGGAGGACGGAGGGACCGGCTACAATATGCCGGCTGTATTAGAACTGGAAGGGAAGCTTGACCCTGAAAGGCTGAACAAGGCTTTCAAAGAGCTGATCAAGCGCCACGAATCGCTTCGGACATCCTTCGAACTGGACGAAGGAGGCGAGCCGGTGCAGCGCATCCATGACGAAGTGCCGTTTACATTACAGACAGCCGCCCTCGGCGAACAGACCGAACAGGAAGCCGCAGCCGCGTTTATCAAACCGTTTGATCTCAGCCGAGCACCGCTGTTCCGCGCCCAAATCGTAAAGGCATCAGATGAACGGCACCTGTTGCTGGTTGATATGCACCACATCATATCAGACGGTGTTTCCGTCAACATTTTGATTCAGGAATTCGGGGAGCTGTACAACAACCGGACCCTTCCAGCGCTTCCTATTCAATACAAAGACTACGCCGTATGGCAAGAAGGGTTTAAAAAAGGGGACGCATACCATACGCAGGAGGCGTACTGGCTGAAGCAGCTCGAGGGCGAGCTGCCGGTGCTGGATCTCCCGGCTGATCATACCCGCCCGCCGGTGCGAAGCTTCGCGGGTGACAAGGTCTCCTTTACGCTTGATCAAGAGGCCGCATCAGGCCTTCATAAGCTGGCACGGGAGAATGGAAGCACATTGTACATGGTGCTTATGGCAGCTTACACAGCGTTATTGTCACGCTTAAGCGGACAGGAAGAAATCATCGTCGGCTTGCCAATTGCCGGCCGGCCGCACAAGGATCTTGAGCCGATACTCGGCATGTTTGTGAACACGCTGGCGCTTCGGGCACGCCCGGAGGGCGGGAAGTCGTTTGTACAGTATTTGCAGGAAGTGCGCGCCACTGCATTGGAAGCCTATGAGCATCAGGATTATCCGTTCGAAGAGCTTGTCGATAAGCTTGGAGTGACGCGGGATATGAGCAGAAACCCGCTATTTGATACCATGTTAGTTGTCCAAAATAATGGTTACGAGCCATTGCATCTGCATGATTTGCAAATGAAGCCGGCAGAAGTTTCTCATCTCGTTTCAAAATTCGATTTGACACTACAAGCATCTGAGGGTGACGGGAACATTCATTTTCTTTTTGAATATTCAACCGCACTGTTTGAGAAAACCACCATGGAACGCTGGGCATCTCATTTGACAAATGTACTTCGCATCATCGGAAAAAAACCAGAGGTGACACTCAACCGTATCGACATCCTGACCCAAGAAGAGCGGAACCAGCTGCTCAATGAGTTTAACATCAGGAAAGCAAATCAATACGAAGAACAAACAATTAGTCAATTGTTTGAGCAGCAAGCTGCACGAACACCAAAAGCCTCTGCACTTGTCATCGGAGACAAAACACTCACATATCAGGAGCTTGACGAGTGGTCCAATGGAATCGCACACACATTGCGCAGCCGAGGTGTTAAACCGGACACACCAGTAGGCATCATGATGCCTCGTTCGTTCAGCATGGTAGCAGCCATACTTGGTGTGTGGAAAGCTGGCGGCTGCTATGTTCCTATTGATCCGGAATACCCGGCGGAACGGAAGCACTATATCCTCAGCGACAGCGGAACGAAACTGCTTATGACAATAAATGAAGCGGATCGGGGAACACTTGCTGACTTTAAGGGAAGGATATTAACCATACAGAACACGGAGGCCTACGACAAATCACCGCTACCGCAAGTATCATTTGCTCATCATTTGGCTTATATCATTTATACGTCAGGAACGACAGGCCGTCCAAAAGGGGTGATGGTCGAGCATAAAGGCGTTGCCAACACTCTTCAGTGGCGGCGAAATGCGTATACTTTCAACGAGACAGACACCATCCTGCAGCTCTTTTCCTTCTCGTTTGACGGCTTTTTAACAAGTATGTTCACACCGCTTTTGTCAGGTGCAAAAGCAGTTTTGCTTCATGAAGAGGAGGCGAAGGACATTCTGGCTATTAAGCATCAGCTGTCCCATCACCGGATAACACATATGATTATTGTGCCTGTTTTATATCGAGCGCTTTTGGACGTATTGCAGCCGGAAGATGTAAAGACGCTTAGAATCGTCACTCTGGCGGGAGAAGCAGCTGATCGGGAATTGATCGACCGCAGCATGGTCATATGCCCGCATACCGAACTCGCCAACGAATATGGGCCGACAGAAAACAGTGTGGCTACCACCGTCATGAGACATATGGAAAAGCAGAAACACATAAGCATCGGCCAGCCGATTGACGGGACCCAAGTGCTGATTTTAAATGGCAATCAACAGCTTCAGCCAATCGGTGTTACCGGTGAGCTTTGTATTGCGGGAACAGGTCTTGCAAGAGGGTATGTCAACCTTCCGGAACTGACAGAGAGGTCATTCGTCCAGAACCCATACCAACCCGAAACTCGAATGTACCGAACAGGAGACGCCGCCAGATGGATGGCCGACGGAACACTTCAATATCTGGGAAGAATTGATGAACAAGTCAAAATAAGAGGCTATCGTGTAGAAACGAAAGAAATTGAATCGGTCATTCGTTGTATAAATGGTGTAAAAGATACCGCAGTACTCGCTCATGTAGCAGCATCGGGACAAACCGAGTTAAGGGCTTATGTTGTGACAGAATCAGCGTTGAGCACAAATACGATACGCTTAGAATTACAAAACAAGCTGCCGGTGTTTATGATCCCTGTGTTTATTGAAAAACTGAGTTCACTTCCATTGTCACCAAACGGCAAGTTGGATCGTAAAGCACTTCCAAAACCTGAATCCAAGGGCGAAGCTGTACGTTCATTCCGATCACCAGCCAGTAAGATGGAACAAATACTGGCGGATTTATGGAAAGAAGTACTAGGGACAGAAAAAATCGGAACAGCTGATTCATTCTTTGAGCTTGGAGGAGATTCGATCAAAGCCTTACAGGTATCAGCACGGCTTCATCGGATAGGCAAGCAAATGGCAGTAAAAGATTTGTTTAACCATCCTACCATTCAAGAATTCGCAGCTTATATCCGGGATTCAAATACAAGTTCCAGCCAAGCCCCGGTTGACGGAGACGTACAATGGTCGCCTGTTCAGAGATGGTTTCTTTCTCAAGATATAAAAGAAAAACACCATTTTAATCAGTCCATTATGCTACATCGAGGAACCCCTATACAAGAGGACGCACTGCGTAAAACCTTAAAAGCAATAACGTGTCATCATGATGCGCTGCGGATGGTATTTTCACAGAATGAACAAGGATATTGGAATCAATATAATCGGCCGATCAGTCATTCGGACGATGCACTGTATGGCCTTCAGATGATTGATTTATCAGTTCCAGAAGACACGAACGGAAATAGAGCGTATGAGCCTATTATCAAACACCATGTACGTGATATTCAGCGGAAAATGGATCTGAAGAATGGTCCGCTGCTGCAAGCCGGTCTTTTCCGCACAACTGACGGGGATTTCTTATTTTTATCGGCTCATCACTTCGTCGTTGACGGCATTTCATGGCGGGTTCTGCTTGAAGATTTGTCTTTAGGGTATCGCCAAGCTGCTGGCGGGGAGGATATCAAACTGCCGCCTAAAACAAGCTCGTTTAAAGCGTACGCGAAAAAGCTTTCTGGCTATGCAGAAAGCCAGCAGCTTATAAAACAGCTCAAGTATTGGCGCGAAACCGAAGAATATCAAACAGAAGCACTGCCTTTTGATCAATTCGACGGACCCATAGCAAACGAGAGAAAACGATCCACCATTTCGTTTACATTAAATGATAAAGAGACAGCTGCGCTTTTAAAAGATGCCAACAGCGCATACAACACAGATACTCAGGATTTGCTTCTCGCTTCTGTCATTCTCGCGCTGCGCCATTGGACCAATCAATCCGCCTTCAAACTATCATTAGAAAGCCACGGGCGAGAGGATGTATTAGACGGGGTTGATGTGAGCCGTACGGTTGGATGGTTTACCGCCATTTATCCGTTATTGATTAACCTGAACGCAGACTTGCCAGATTCGACAGAAGGCATGGTTCATGTGTTAAAAACAACAAAAGATACACTGAGACGTGTACCGGACAAAGGATTCGGCTACGGTGTCATCAAATATTTGACGCCGCCTGACAAAAAAGACATCAATTTCACAGGCGCGCCAGAAATCAGCTTCAATTATTTGGGGCAATTTGAAAGCGGCAGCCCAGCTGAAGCACCTGAGGAGGACGCCTTCTCATTCTCTCCGTTTGGTGCCGGGGATGATATCAGCACAACATGGAATCGTGAACAGTCGCTGGATATCAGCGCAATCGCTGCAGAAGGAAAACTGACTGTCAATATGACCTATGACAATGCCCGCTTTCAGCGCAAAACCATCGAACAGCTTAGCGAAACATGCCGTCAATTTTTATCACAGCTGATCGAACACTGCCAGAACAAAAGCGAAACAGAAAAGACCATCAGTGATTTTGATGATCAAGAACTGACCGAGGACGCGCTGCAAGAGATTGCTGATATGCTCAGTTTTCACTAATGAATCCGTGAAGAAAGGTGCAGATACTATGGATATCATCAAAAAAATCAAGAACATTTATCCTCTGAGTCATATGCAGGAAGGAATGCTGTTTCATTCCTTCCTCCG
Organism: Bacillus vallismortis; assembly: GCF_004116955.1. Taxonomy (NCBI): domain Bacteria; kingdom Bacillati; phylum Bacillota; class Bacilli; order Caryophanales; family Bacillaceae; genus Bacillus; species Bacillus vallismortis. The sequence continues at coordinate 1,473,719 of NZ_CP026362.1, forward strand.
TAAAGAGGAGGGGGCATACGTTGAGCAGTCGCTCTTCACCATTAAAGGGAGCCTCAGTTATGAATGGTTTCAGCGCAGCATTCAAACCATCATCGACCGCCATGATATTTTTAGAACCGTGTTTTTGCCGCACGTCCCGCATTTGTCGGGACCTCGGCAAGTCGTGATGACAGAACGCGAATTCCATTTGTACAGCGAAGACATTTCCCACCTGCCAATAAACGGCCAGAAAGAGTATATTGAATGCTTTAAGGAGAAGGACAAGCAAAAAGGCTTTGATTTGCAAAAAGACATGCTGATGCGGATTTATCTATTCAAAACAGCTGAAGAGGAGCATGTTTGCATCTGGAGCCACCATCACATTTTAATGGATGGCTGGTGCCTTGGCATCGTTCTTCAGGAATTTATGCGGATTTATCAATCGATCTATGCAGGAAAACCGCTTTCTTTAGACCCTGTCCGTCCGTACAGCACCTATATTTCCTGGCTGACAAACCGTGACAAAGAAACAGCGGCGAAGTACTGGGATTCCTATTTAAAAAACTACAGCACCCCATCACCGCTGCCTCGTGTGTCTGATGAAGAAACAAAAGAGGGTTATCAACGTGAAGATTTGATATTTTCATTAAATAAACCACTGACAGACAAGCTCAAAGAGACTGCTAAACAACATGGGGTCACGCTTGCCACCTTTATTCAGGCAGTTTGGGGTTTGATGCTGCAGCAATATAACCGCACTGACGACGTTGTATTTGGCGCGGTTGTCTCAGGCAGACCGTCAGAAATTCCGGGTGTGGAACAAATGATAGGATTGTTTATCAATACCATTCCGGTTCGCATTAAAACATTTCAAGGCGAAACGTTTCAGGAGCTGGTCAGACGATGCCAGAAAGAAATGCTGGAAGTTGAGCCGTTTACCTGCCAGCCTTTATTTGATATTCAGGCAAACACCGCTTTAAAACAGGAACTGATTGATCACATTATCGTTTTTGAAAACTACCCGATACAGCAGAAAATCGCCGATTCAGCCGATCAAACCGATTCACCGCTGCAAATCGATCAAGTGAAGGTATCTGAGCAATCAGGATATCACTTTAATCTTGTCGTTGCTCCCGGCGAAGAACTGATCATCAAATTCAGCTATAATGCGTTCATTTACGATGCTGCCTGGATCAGCTGTATCAAAAGACAATTTACACAAGCGCTAGACACAGCGGCGCATCACCCTGACATTCCCATTGCTGATTTTTCTTTTCTTGATGCAACAGAAAAAGAGTTGATTGTCACACAGTTCAACAATACAAAAACAGAATATCCAAAGAATCATACAATTATAGATTTATTTCGTGAACAAGCAGAAAAGACGCCAGACCATATCGCACTTGTGTGTGGGAATTTGACTTTTTCGTATAAAGAACTTGATCAACGCTCTAATTCACTAGCCAGAGCGTTATATAAAAAAGGGTTTCGGAAGAACGAGACAGCCGGCATATTGGCTGCTCATTCTCCTGAATTCATCATTAGTGTGCTTGCCGTTTTAAAAGCAGGGGGAGCATACCTCCCGCTTGATGCCGAGCTTCCGCCTGAACGTGTCAGCTTTATGCTTGAGGAAACGCAGGCAAAAATGCTGATTATTCAAAAGGGGCTGGAGCAAAACGCTGCGTTCTCAGGGACATGTATCATTTCAGATGCGCAGGCATTGACGGAAGAGAATGATATCCCAATCAATATCACCTCCAGCCCGGAGGATTTTGCATACATTATGTACACCTCAGGCTCCACAGGCCGGCCAAAAGGCGTCATGATCACCAATCGCAATGTCGTGTCCCTTGTCAAAAACAGCAATTACACGTCTGCGTCCGTTGATGACCGGTTTATTCTGACTGGATCTATCAGCTTTGACGCCGTCACCTTTGAAATGTTCGGGGCGCTTTTAAATGGCGCAAGCCTTCATATCATTGATAAATCAACAATGCTGTCACCTGATCGGTTTGGGGCGTATTTGCTTGAAAATGGCATCACAGTGCTCTTTTTAACAACGGCTCTTTTTAATCAGCTGGCTCAAGCTCAAGCAGACATGTTTCGCGGGCTCCATACGTTTTATGTCGGCGGAGAAGCACTCTCGCCCGCCCTTATCAATGCTGTCAGACACGCCTGTCCAGATCTGGCACTTCATAATATTTACGGGCCTACGGAAAACACGACATTTTCAACATTTTTTAAGATAAAAAGAGACTATGCAGGGCCGATTCCGATCGGAAAACCAATCAGCAATAGCACCGCATTCATCTTAGATACACAAGGACGCCTTATGCCAATAGGTGTTCCCGGCGAGCTTTGTCTCGGAGGTGATGGGGTTGCAAAAGGCTATTTGAACAGAGAAGACCTGACAAATGCTGTTTTTTCTCCTCACCCTTTCTTGTCTGGAGAAACAATCTATCGAACCGGTGATTTGGCGCGCTGGCTGCCCGATGGAAATGTAGAATACATCGGCAGGATTGACAGGCAGGTGAAAATCCGCGGAAAACGAATCGAGCCCGCCGAAATTGAAGCGCGGCTTTTAGAAATAGAAGGCGTGCAGGAAGCGGCAGTGACATTGAGAGAAAAAGATGGAGAGGCAGAGCTGTACACTCATTACGTCAGCGATGGCAAACGAACAGAAAAGGTGATCCGTTCCGATTTGGCCCGAGTGCTCCCAGACTATATGATCCCGCAGCACTGGGTGCGTGTGGACCAGATGCCGCTCACCGGAAACGGAAAAATAGACCGCAGTGCCCTTACTATTCCAAAAACCAAACCTGACAAACGCCAGAACATCACACTGCCCAGAAACTTAGTTGAGAAAGAGTTGGCGAACATTTGGAAACATGTTCTCGATGTCCAGACCATCAGTATTGATGATGACTTCTTTGCTCTTGGCGGACATTCACTAAAAGCACTGCAAGTCATACACAAATTGAAGCATCAGCAGCAAATAGACATACCGATAGATCTCTTGTTCGAATATCCGACAATTGCTCAGCTTGCCGAAAAACTTTATTCCAAACAGCTGACAGCGGCAGATGAACAACATGTGATCAAATTAAATCAGCAAGGCGCGCAAAACCTTTTCTGCTTTCCGCCGATATCTGGATTTGGCATTTATTTTAAAGATCTTGCATTATTGCTGAATGACAAGGCGTCCGTATACGGCTTTCACTTTATTGAAGATGACACCCGCATTGAACATTATGTCAATAGCATCACAGACATACAGCCTGAAGGCCCTTACGTTTTATTAGGCTACTCCGCGGGCGGAAATCTGGCTTTTGAAGTGGTACAGGCAATGGAGCGCAGAGGATTGGAAGTCAGTGACTTCATGATCGTGGACGCTTATCTAAAAGAACAGCCTATCCCTATCGATGCTGGAAATGACGAATCTGCATCATACTTGCCTGAAGCGGTCAGAGAAAAGGTGATGAAGAAAAAAAGAAACTATCAAGCATATTGGGCCCAGCTACTGAATGAAGGGCACATCAAAGCAAACATTCATTTCATTGAAGCTGGAATTCAAACCGAAACCGGGCATACAGGCTTAACGAAATGGAAACGCGCCGCCTGCGGAAACTACAGCGAATACACTGGTTTTGGCGCTCACAAAGACATGCTGGAAGGCACATATGCTGAAAAGAACGCTGACATTATCCTCGACATTTTAGACAAGATCACTTCAAATAAAGCACTGCTGCACAAACGATAAAGCGATTTAGCGGACAGAGGCATTCTCTGTCCGTCTTTCTTTTTACATCAAGAATGGATAAAGAACACTAGGGAATGATAACATCATCCTTTTTCTTGGAGGCTTGTCATGGATCGTCTTTCTTTGCTTACTTTTATCATGCTGATACTAGCCAGTTACAGGCTGACACATTTAATTGTATTCGATAAAATCACGGAATTTATCCGAAAACCTTTTATGAAAAAGAAAAGGATCGTTGATCAAAATGGTCATATAGATGAAAAAAGCGTGCCGGCTTCTAATTTTGGATACATGCTCAATTGCTACTGGTGTGCCGGCGTTTGGTGTGCGATCTTGATCGGATTGGGCTATCTCTTTTTGCCTCGTATTGCAGTTCCAGTCATCTTTATTTTAGCCATCGCAGGAGCACAAGCGATTCTTGAAACAGCTGTCGGTGTCGGCGTAAAACTCGTTGATGTGTTAAAGAGCCTGCAAACCATGATAAATGATAAAAAGTCCTAAAGCAGAGCAAATATGCTTCAGGACTTTTTTCGTTTATCTGGTGATATAGACGTAAATCCTGATTTCTTCAAACCGATTAAGCACCCTTTTGCAGCCCGGGAATACCGTAATAGCGAAAAGTGAAAGTGATGTAATGGGGGAGAAGAAACAGAATGAAGGTTCGCCAAAAGCCGATTGTCCGTTTCCTTGTCAGCTTGATCATCGGAACGTTTGTCATCTCCGTTCCGTTTATGGCCAATGCGCATCCTGACAGGGAACTAAGAGCCGTATGGATTGCTTCCGTTTTAAACCTTGATTGGCCGTCAAAGAAAGGTTTAACAACGGAAGAACAAAAACAAGAGTATATCAAACTGCTTGACGATGTACAGACAATGGGAATGAATGCCGTTATTGTTCAGATTAAACCGACGGCAGATGCCTTTTATCCGTCCGCTTACGGACCTTGGTCTGAGTACTTAACCGGTGTCCAAGGCAAAGACCCGGGCTATGATCCGCTAGCATTTTTGATTGAAGAAACCCATAAACGAAATTTGGAATTTCACGCATGGTTTAATCCTTACCGTATTACGATGAATCATACGGATCTCGATAAATTGTCTAAGGATCATCCGGCACGAAAGCATCCAGAATGGGTTGCCGCTTATGGAAACCAGCTTTATTACCATCCGGGCATTCCTGAAGCGAGAGATTTTATCGTGAAAAGCATTGAGGAAGTCGTAAAACATTATGATATCGATGCTGTTCATATGGATGATTATTTTTATCCCTATAAAATAGCGGGGCAGGAGTTTCCTGATCAAGGACAATATGAACAATATGGAAAAGACATGTTTTCCAATATTGATGACTGGCGGCGTGATAATGTGAACCAGCTAGTCAAACAAATCAACCAAACGATCAAGGCCGCGAAACCCTACGTCAAATTCGGCATCAGTCCATTTGGTGTATGGAGAAACGCTGCAGATGACCCGACCGGATCAAATACCAAAGCAGGCGTCAGGAACTATGACGACCTATACGCCGACACAAGACATTGGATTCAAGAAGGAGACATCGATTATATTGCGCCGCAAATCTATTGGAGCATCGGCTTTAACGCAGCGGCTTACGACGTGCTGGCTGATTGGTGGAGCAATGAAGTCAACAATAGGCCTGTTCATTTATATATTGGGCAGGCAGCTTATAAAATCAACAACAACTTTGATCCGCCATGGTCCGACCCTGAGGAGTACGTAAGACAAATCACCTTAAACCGTCAGCTTGAGCTTGTAAAAGGAAGCATGCACTTCAGTCTCAAAGACCTCAACAAAAATCCGCTTGGCATTAAAGACAGGCTCATCACCGAGCTTTACAGCAAACCGGCATTGGTTCCGCAAATGCCTTGGCTTGACAGTGCCGCACCAAAAAAACCAAAGCTTACGAAGGTCACCAAAGACAAAAACGGAAACCTGCTGCTCATTCAAGACCACCCGTCAAATCAAAAAACGAAAGAAACTACCTATTATGCGATATACAGAGCCGAAGGGGAATCGACCAAAACATTGCTGGGAACCGTGAGAAAAACAAATGGGCAGCAAACCTTCTTAGATGAAACAGCAGACCCAAACAAGAAGTATACGTATTATGTCACTTCAGCAGACCGGCTCCATAACGAAAGCAAGGCTTCCAAACGAAAGACAAAATAAGAAGTGAGAAGGACGGCTTTCAAAGTCGTCTTTTTTTAAAAAGTGATGTTGGAGACAGGATTCTTATGATAAGCCGCTGAATTTGTTAAAGAAAAAAAGCAAGGGGAGACTCACATGAATATGGAAGCGGTTTTTGGACATTTCCCAGTATTGGAATCTGAGAATCTAGTTTTAAGTAAAATTGAAGAGATGCACGTACAGGATGTATTTTCGATCTATGATAATGTCAAAGTATTTGAATACTGTGGGATCATCCCAAAACATAACTTACAAAACAGTACATAAAATGATTGGCCATTTTGATCGGGATTACAAGAAAAAAAGCAGGATCAAGTGGGGAATTTTTCCGAAGAGCCAAGAGAATGCACTGGTTGGGATTATAGAAGCGATGGATTTTAACCAGAAAGCAAACATGGTAATAATTGGATACTACTTAGCTGAAGCATACTGGGGGAAGGGCTTTGCTACAGAGTCCGTCCGCATGCTTGCAGCTTTTTTATTTAAAAACGTCAATGTAAACAGAATTCAAGCTGAAGTCATGCCTGAAAATGAAGCTTCAAAAAACGTCCTCTTAAAAAAACAATTTTACAAAAGAAGGATTGCTCAGACAGGCTACCTATTGGTCAGGGAAAGGAGTTGTTGATGTAGAGATATACGGCCTTCTTAAGAATGACTACATATAAGTCTTTCTTTTTCAAATACGATTCGAATATCAATGTCTGACAGAGGAGCTCACTCAATTGCGGGGTGAATTCTGGTTTAGGCGCTGCACTATTTTTTGTCCAGTCTCAAAATATTAATCGGTTACAGTACGCTGTGATATAGCTCGGTTTATGAGAACAGCCGTCGGTTGATTGATTGACACGTTCCCACTTGGAATCACCCTATCATCTCTTTCCGGACACTGCTGAACAGGCAAATCAATGCGTTTGCGATATGATGATGTCCGCCTAAATTTGATCAACCCGTTGATATTTTCACATAAAAATGATTTGGTTTTTAATTTTCAGACTTCTTCTCTCAGGGAATGATTACAGAACTCGCCTAATAGGATGTTACAAAGATGTGAAGGAGGAAACCATGTGAATTTTGAGCTGACAAAAGAACAGCAAATGGTACGTGAAATGGTAAAGGATTTTGCGAAAAAAGAAATCGCTCCTCACGCTGAACATGTAGATCAAACAGGCGAGTTCCCGATCCAAACATTCAAAAAAATGGGTGACATCGGACTGATGGGCATTCCATTTCCGGAAGAATACGGCGGATCAGGGGGCGACACGATTTCATATGCCGTAGCTGTTGAAGAGATCGGAAAAGCCTGCGGCAGTACTGGATTGAGCTATGCAGCGGCGGTCTCGCTCGGCGCAAGCCCGCTTTATTACTTCGGAACAGAAGAACAAAAACAGGCGCATTTGACTCCGCTGGCTTCGGGTAAAGCACTCGGGTCATTTGGCTTAACGGAACCAAATGCAGGCTCAGATGCAGGAGGCACTCAAACGAAAGCCATGACAAAAGGAGACGATTATGTCATCAACGGCGAAAAATGCTGGATCACGAATGCAAGCTACGCACGCACGGTGATTGTAACCGCAGTAACAGGCAAAAACAAAGACGGAAAAAACATCATTTCCGCTTTGATCGTGCCCACTGACACACCCGGACTTACGATTACCAGCCCGTACGATAAAATGGGCGTTCGCGGTTCAAACACAGCAGAAATTTTGCTTGAGGATGTCAGAGTGCCTGCGGGCAACTTACTCGGCGACCCAACAAAAGGGTTTAAGCAGTTTCTATACACGCTGGACGGCGGGCGGATCTCCATTGCTGCTCTTGCAGTCGGCATCGCTCAAGCGGCACTTGAAGCCTCATTGGCATATGCGAAAGAACGGAAGCAGTTCGGAAAGCCGATTTCTTCCTTTCAGGCGATTCAATTTAAGCTTGCTGACATGGCGATGGAAATTGACCTTGCCAGACAAATGGTGTTAAAAGCCGCTTGGCTGAAAGACCATCACCGCCCGTTCACAAAAGAAGCGGCGTACGCCAAGCTGTTTGCATCTGAAATGGCGACAAGAGCATGCAATCAAGCCATTCAAATCCACGGAGGTTCAGGCTACATGAAGGAATATGGGGTGGAACGGATGCTGCGGGACGCAAAATTAATGGAAATCGGTGAAGGCACATCTGAAATTCAGCGTATCGTGATCGCCAGACAGCTTTTAACATAAAAATGTAAACGCTTTCTCATTGCGTAGAAAGGTGGAAAAGTGCATGGCAGAACTCATCCATTCCACAATCGGCAGACTGCTTGAACAAACCGCTGCAACCTATCCCGACCACGAAGCGGTTGTTTATCCAGACAGACGTATCCGCTATACGTACGCCCAATTTGACTGTCTGTGCCGTCAAACTGCTAAAGGACTCATGCGGATGGGGATCGAAAAAGGAGACCACGTAGCCATATGGGCTTCGAATATTCCCGAATGGCTTGCCGTTCAGTTCGCCACCGCAAAAATCGGGGCCGTGCTCGTGACTGTCAATACCAATTACCAAGCACACGAGCTCGATTACTTGTTAAAACAATCGGATGCCGCGGCGCTTATTGTTATGGATTCCTACCGGGGCACTTCTTACACAGACATCTTAAACAGCCTTATTCCAGAGCTGCAAACCGCTGAGCCCGGCAAGCTGACATCAGAACGCTATCCCTTTTTAAAAACGCTGATCTATATTGGCGAAAAACGTTTGCCGGGCATGTATCATTGGGACGATACAGAGATACTGGCGAAAACAGTGACGGATGCTGAGCTGGAATCTAGAATGAACAGCCTTGAAAAAGATGATGTGATTAACATGCAATACACTTCAGGAACGACAGGCTTTCCTAAAGGAGTGATGCTGACCCATTTTAATGTCATCAATAACGCTTCTAATATCGCTGAATGTATGGCATTAACCTCTCAAGACCGCCTGTGCATTCCGGTCCCGTTTTTTCACTGCTTCGGATGCGTGCTTGGGGTTTTGGCGTGTGTGTCCGTTGGGGCAGCCATGATACCTGTACAAGAATTCGATCCCGTTACCGTCCTTAAGACAGTCGAAAAAGAGAAATGCACAGCGCTTCACGGCGTGCCGACCATGTTTATCGCCGAGCTGCATCATCCGGATTTTCATGCATATGATTTATCGATGCTTCGAACAGGCATCATGGCAGGCTCTCCCTGCCCAAGCGAAGTGATGAAAGCTGTTATTGAAAAGATGGGCATGAAAGACATTACGATCGCCTATGGACAAACCGAAGCTTCACCAGTCATTACGCAAACGAGGGCAAATGATTCCTTCTTAAGGAGAGTCGAAACAACCGGCCGCGCCCTGCCGCATGCAGAAGTGAAAATTGTAGAACCCGGGACATGTCAAGAAGTTCAAAGAGGCGTGCAGGGAGAGCTTTGCACCCGCGGCTATCACGTTATGAAAGGCTATTATAAAGACGAAGAAGCGACCAGAAAAGCAATCAATCCCGATGGATGGCTGTTTACCGGAGATCTTGCTGTCATGGATGAAGACGGGTACTGCCGCATCACCGGAAGATTAAAAGACATGCTCATCAGAGGCGGTGAAAACATTTATCCGCGGGAGATCGAAGAATTTTTATACCGGCATCCCGCTATTTTAGATGTACAGGTCGTTGGTGTGCCTGATACTAAATTCGGAGAGGAGGCCGCAGCCTGGATTAAACTGATAGACGGGAAAACCGCTTCACCTGAAGAAATTAAGGACTATTGCAAAGGGAAAATCGCCCGCCACAAAATTCCGCGTTATGTGATTTTTACAGACGAGTACCCGATGACGGCTTCAGGCAAGATTCAAAAATATAAACTGCGTGAAAAAACAATTGAAATGTTCAACTTATCATGTCAATGAGGTGAAGTCATGTTTACAAAAGTACTGATCGCTAATCGCGGAGAAATCGCAATGAGAATTATCCGAACGTGCAGCCGTCTCGGCATCAAAACGGTCGCGGTTTATTCAGAAGCAGACAAAGACGCCCCCCATACAAAGGCGGCCACAGAGGCTTATTTCATCGGGGAATCAAGAGTCAGTGAAAGTTATTTAAATAGAGAGAGAATCATAGAAACAGCGAAAAAAGCAAACGCCGATGCCATCCACCCGGGATACGGGTTATTATCAGAAAACAGCCGATTTGCTGAACGCTGCAAACAAGAAAACATCGTGTTTATCGGCCCTGCACCCGATATCATCGCAAAGATGGGCAGCAAAATTGAAGCCCGTAAAGCAATGGAAGCGGCAGGTGTCCCTGTCGTTCCCGGTGTTTCCGAATCCCTCGGAGACATTCAGGCAGCCTGCCGCACTGCAAGCCAACTCGGCTATCCTGTCATGCTGAAAGCTTCAGCGGGCGGGGGAGGCATCGGAATGCAGCTTGTTCAAAACGAGGAAGGATTAGTAAAGGCGTACGAGGGAAACAAAAAGCGCGCCGCAACTTTTTTCGGCGATGGGTCAATGTATATGGAGAAAGTCATTGAGCATGCCCGCCACATCGAAGTTCAGCTTTTGGCCGATCAGCATGGCCATACAGTACACCTGTTTGAACGCGATTGCTCAGTTCAAAGACGGCATCAAAAGGTCATTGAAGAAGCGCCGTCTCCATTTGTAGACGATGAACTGAGAATGAAGATTGGGCAAACAGCCGTAAAGGCAGCAAAAGCGATCGGTTATACGAACGCAGGCACCATCGAATTTTTAGTTGACCAGAATCAAAACTTTTATTTTCTCGAAATGAATACGAGATTGCAAGTTGAACACCCCGTGACTGAAGAAATAACAGGCCTGGACTTAGTGGAGCAGCAGTTACGGATTGCCGCAGGCCATACTCTTACACTCTCCCAAAAAGAGATCAAACGAAACGGGCATGCGATAGAGGTCAGAATATACGCGGAAGATCCGAAGACCTTCTATCCGTCACCAGGTACGATCACTGCGTTTTCACTCCCTGACCAAAAAGGGGTGAGACACGAATGCGCGGTAGCAATAGACAGCACCGTTACCCCTTTTTATGACCCGATGATCGCCAAAATGATTGTCAAAGGCCAAACCAGAGCGGAAGCCATTGCAAAGCTGGAGTCAGCGCTCCGCGACTATCGGATAGAAGGAATCAAAACAAATCTACCTCTTCTCATACAGGCTGCAGGATCAAAAGCATTTAAGGAAGGGGATATCACGACTGACTTTTTGAAACAGCACCTATAAAGGAGGCAGTTGCTATGACGGTTATGATACAAATGGCGGGAAACCTGTGGAAAGTCCACGTTAAAGCCGGCGATCAAATTGAAAAAGGCCAGGAAGTTGCCATTTTGGAATCAATGAAAATGGAAATCCCGATCGTTGCAGACAGAAGCGGAACCGTAAAAGAGGTCAAAAAACAAGAGGGGGATTTTGTAAATGAAGGAGATGTGCTGCTCGAACTAAGTGATTCCATTTAATGTTGGGGAGGCAGACCATGTCATATCCTAAAAAAGTGACCATCAAAGAAGTCGGCCCGCGTGACGGCTTACAAAACGAGCCCATATGGATACAAACAGAAGATAAAATCGCTTGGATCAACCAGCTATCCAAGTCAGGGCTTACTTACATCGAAATCACATCCTTCGTTCACCCGAAATGGATTCCCGCGCTTCGAGATGCGATAGACGTCGCAAAAGGCATCGACCGTGTAAAGGAGGTAACGTACGCGGCACTTGTTCCGAATCAAAAGGGACTGGAGAACGCGCTTGAAGGAGGCATTGACGAAGCTTGCGTCTTTATGTCCGCCAGCGAGACGCACAATAGAAAAAACATCAACAAGTCCACTTCTGATACTCTTCACATTCTCAAACAAGTAAACGATGACGCAATACAAGCAAACCTCACAACAAGAGCCTACCTCTCAACCGTTTTCGGCTGTCCGTATGAAAAAGATGTTCCCATTGAACAAGTGATTCGCCTTTCTGAAGCCCTATTTGAATTTGGAATTTCTGAACTGTCGCTTGGAGATACAATCGGAGCGGCAAATCCCGCCCAAGTTGAAACCGTGCTTGAAGCTCTTTTGCCACGATTCCCCGCCAATCAATTGGCCCTGCATTTTCATGATACGAGAGGAACCGCTCTGGCCAACATGGTCACAGCGCTCCAAATGGGCATCACTGTGTTCGACGGCTCGGCAGGCGGGCTTGGAGGCTGTCCATATGCCCCAGGGTCATCAGGAAACGCCGCAACTGAGGATATCGTATACATGCTTGAACAGATGGACATCAACACAAATGTCAATCTTGATAAACTGCTATCCGCAGCCAAATGGATAGAAGAAAAAATGGGCAAACAGCTGCCAAGCCGAAATTTACAGGTATTTAAATCATCTTCATAAAAGAGAGGGCAAATACAATGGGAGAATCGATTCTTTTTACTGTCCAACATGAACATATTGCGTTGATCACCTTAAACAGGCCTGAGGCGGCAAATGCTCTTTCAGCGGAAATGCTTCGAAACCTGCAATTGATTCTTCAGGAAATTGAATTCAACGCAAACATCCGCTGCGTCATCCTCACAGGTACCGGCGAAAAAGCGTTTTGCGCGGGGGCAGACTTAAAAGAACGGCTAAAGCTGAAAGAAGATCAGGTTCTTGAAAGTGTATCTCTCATTCAAAGAACCGCGGCTTTGCTTGAAGCCCTGCCGCAGCCGGTTATAGCTGCGATAAACGGAAGCGCATTGGGCGGCGGTCTTGAATTGTCATTGGCATGCGACCTTCGAATCGCAACTGAATCTGCCGTGCTGGGCCTTCCGGAAACAGGGTTAGCCATTATCCCAGGCGCTGGAGGAACCCAAAGGCTCCCGCGGCTGATCGGCAGAGGAAAAGCAAAAGAATTAATTTATACAGGCAGACGCGTAACTGCACACGAAGCAAAGGAGATAGGCCTTGTAGAGCATGTCACGGCACCCTGTGACCTCATGCCAAAAGCAGAGGAACTGGCCGCAGCCATTTCTGCCAACGGGCCGATCGCCGTCCGCCAAGCTAAATTCGCGATCAATAAAGGGATGGAGACAGAGCTTGCTACAGGTCTCGCGATTGAACAAAAAGCATATGAACATACCATTCCGACAAAAGACAGAAGAGAAGGGCTTGAAGCGTTTCAAGAAAAAAGACGGGCCGTATATAAGGGCATATAAAGGAGGCAATGTTCATGGATTATGAAAAGGAACGAACAGAACGGGCCGATCGGATACGACAAGGCGGGGCGGAAAAGTATCATCAGAGCAACCAAGAAAAAGGCAAGCTCTTTGTCAGAGAGCGGCTTGCTCTTTTGTTTGACGATGACATCGAGCTTGAAGACGCTTTTTTTGCGGAATGCATGTCAGACGGGCTTCCCGCTGACGGAGTCATTACAGCCATCGGAAAAATCGGCGGCGAAACCGTTTGCGCCATGGCCAATGACTCAACGGTAAAAGCAGGCTCATGGGGAGCAAAAACCGTTGAAAAAATCATCAGAATTCAAGAAACAGCGGAAAAATTAAACTGTCCGCTCCTTTATTTAGTCGATTCAGCAGGCGCCAGAATCACCGACCAAATCAATGTATTTCCAGGGCGGAGAGGTGCGGGAAGGATTTTTTACAATCAAGTCAAATTATCAGGACGCATTCCGCAAATCTGCCTGCTTTTCGGGCCATCTGCGGCAGGGGGCGCTTATATCCCGGCCTTCTGTGACATTGTCGTCATGGTAGACGGTAACGCCTCCATGTATTTAGGCTCACCGCGGATGGCGGAAATGGTTATCGGCGAAAAAGTGACTCTCGAAGAAATGGGCGGCGCCCGTATGCATTGCTCAATTTCCGGCTGCGGAGATATTCTAGCAGAAACAGAGAAAGAAGCCATACGTCTGGCACGGACTTATTTGTCTTACTTCCCGGCAAATTATCAAGAAAAAGCACCTATGCAAGAGAAACGCCCGCCAAAACACTTCGACTCCCAGCTTGCCGACATCATTCCGCAAAACCAAAATGCGCCTTTTGATATGTATGAGCTCATAGAGCGGGTCATTGATGAAGGGTCTTTTTTTGAAATCAAAGCTTTATTCGCACCTGAATTAATAACGGGCCTCGCACGAATTCACGGGCAGCCTGTCGGCATTGTTGCCAATCAGCCGAACATAAAAGGCGGTGTCTTATTCCACGATTCGGCAGACAAAGCGGCTAAGTTTATTACCTTATGTGACGCGTTTCATATCCCATTGCTGTTCCTAGCGGATATACCCGGCTTTATGATCGGCACAAAGGTAGAGCAAGCGGGCATTATCAGGCACGGCGCTAAAATGATTTCAGCGATGTCAGAGGCAACTGTTCCTAAGCTCTCTGTCATCGTCCGAAAAGCATACGGAGCGGGGTTGTATGCAATGGCAGGGCCGGCATTTGAACCGGATTGCTGCCTGGCGCTCCCAACCGCCCAAATCGCCGTCATGGGCCCAGAAGCAGCTGTAAACGCCGTCTATGCAAAAAAAATTTCCGAGCTGCCGAAAGAAGAGAGGGCGCCGTTTATCAGCAGCAAACGGGAGGAATACAAAGAGGACATCAATATATACCGCCTGGCTTCAGAAATGATCATCGATGCCGTGATCCCGGCCAATTCGCTGCGCGATGAACTGGCCAAACGGCTCAAAGCATACATGACAAAGGAAATGACATTTACGAATCGAAAGCATCCGGTTTATCCGGTATAAAAAAGCAAGGACTTTAGGGAGCGCAAAAAAGCGTTCCTTTTATATATTAACAATAATAACATTATGTTAACTAACTAACTTTGCATAAAACGCGATGTTTTTTAGAATAGTAAATAAAGGCTGCCGCTTCTCTAGCGGCAATTGTCAGTTCATCATAAAAAGGGGCCTACATGATGTATCATTTATATTCACATAACGACTTAGACGGAGTAGGGTGCGGAATCGTAGCAAAATTGGCATTCGCAAAAGATGTTGAGGTCCGGTATAACTCTATCAACGGCTTAAACGCTCAAGTGCAGTACTTTTTAGAAAAAGCGAAAGAGAACAAGAGACAAGACGCATTATTCATCACTGATCTCGCCGTCAACGAAGAAAACGAAGAGAGATTAAATGAGTATGTTCATGCGGGCGGAAAAGTAAAGCTGATTGACCATCATAAAACAGCGCTTCATTTGAATGAGCATGAATGGGGATTTGTCCAAGTGGAATACGATGATGGAAGGCTCTCATCGGCCACATCGCTTTTATATGGCTATCTCGTTGAGAATGGTTTCATGAAACCGACAAATGCCTTAGATCAATTTACAGAGCTCGTCCGCCAATATGATACATGGGAGTGGGAGCGGTATGATCAAAAACAAGCGAAGCGGCTTAATGATCTTTTCTTCCTGCTGTCAATTGATGAATTTGAACAAAAAATGATTGAGCGTCTTTCTGCGCATGATGAATTTTTCTTTGATGATTTCGAAGAGAAACTGCTTGATTTAGAAGATGCAAAAATCGAGCGCTACCTACGCAGGAAGAAAAGGGAAATGGTGCAAACGTTTGTTCACGAACACTGTGTGGGCATCGTTCACGCAGAATCTTATCATTCTGAGCTTGGTAACAGGCTTGGAAAAGAAAATCCGCATCTTGATTACATTGCGATTTTAAGCATGGGATCAAAGCGGGTCAGCCTGCGCACCATCCATGATGACATCGATGTGTCAGAAATCGCCGGCCGATACGGAGGCGGCGGGCATGCTAAGGCGTCCGGCTGTTCCATCACCGATGAAGTATACGAATTGTTCGTTGCTGAAGCATTCCGAATCGATCCTGTCCGACCAGATGCTTTCCGTAATATCTATAATCTAAAGGGATCGGCGAACGGATCACTGTATGAAAATCGCGCACAAATGAGACTTTTTCTGTTTCCTTTAGACAACGAGTGGAATATCCAGATTAACGGGGAAACACAGGAAGAAACATTCGCATCTTTTGAAGAAGCAGAATGGTTTATCAAAAGAAATTATGCGGCATCACTCGTGCGTGATGAAGGATTTGTCGCATTTTTAGCGGAGCATTTGAAGCTGGCAAATCAGCATCGCCGATAAAAAAATATGCATAGGGAATCAACCATCCCTATGCATATCAGCTAGCTATCGTTTAAAGATAACTGCACGTTTTTTAATCACAAAGTAAAGGGCAATCACGACAATAGCCAGTATCATAATCGGCGTTGTATAAGTGCCCGCAATGTTCTCAACGTCATCCCACTGGCTTCCGAGCTGAATGCCTAAATAAACAAACAGAATAGACCACGGAATGATCGCAAGTACAGTCAATACGACAAATTTGAGAAACGGCATTTTCGCAATGCCTGCGGGAATGGATATCGCATGTCTGACAACTGGGATAAAACGTGCCGAGAAGACAACCCCCGTGCCGTATTTTTGAAACCAGTTTTCTGACATGTCAATATGATGCTTTTTAATCAATAGGTACTTCCCGTATTTGTCCAAAAACGGTCTGCCGCCATAGCGCCCGATCCAATAAATAAAGATTTGGGCAATGGTGCCGCCGATAACACCCGCAATAATGGCGCCAATAAATCCAATCGTGCCCTCCGATACCATGTAGCCGCCATAGGCCAATACAATTTCACTCGGAATGATTTCAATCATTAAGCCAATCGCAATGCCCGCATATCCCATATTCGTCAGCCATGCTAACATTTCGCTTATCAAACTGCCCACATTCTTCACAACCTGTCCTAATCTTTTTCACTATTATATGACTGATGAACGAATAAGATGGTTACATTTTTTTTAACGCAGCATGTCTTTCGTTTCCCGTTTGATCACATCTTCTAAATAAGCCAAAAGTTGAGATCGCATATCGGGGCGCATTAAACCGATTTCAGTGCTCGCTTTAAAACAGCCCAGCTTATCGCCAATGTCATATCGATTTCCTTCCAGCCAGCAGCCGGGCATGGATCGGCTGCTTACAGCAAACCTCACGAAGCGCATCTGTAAGCTGAATTTCATTTCCCACGCCTCTGCCAATTGACTTCAAAACGGGGAAGATTGATGAATTCAGCACATAACGTCCCATTACGGCGATTTCGGAAGGCGCTTCATCAAGTGAAGGCTTTTCTACTACATCCTTGACCTCATACACATGCCCATGAGTTCCAGATGTATTTATAATACCATATTTGCTGACATCCTCAGGGAGAACCGACTGGACACCGATAACTTCTGTGCCGTAAGCATTGTATACATCCATTAGTTGCCGAAGAGCTGTTTTTTCAGACACCATAATATCATCGCCTAAGAGAACGGCAAAAGGCTCATCGCCGATAAAATGCTCCGCACCCAGCACCGCATGGCCTAATCCGAGCTGTTCTTTCTGGCGGATGTAATGAATGTTGGCCAAATCGGCAATCTGCTGCATTTCTTTAAGCGTCTCCGTCTTGCCTTTTTCCCGCAGATTGAATTCCAAATCCGCCGACCGGTCAAAATGATCTTCAATCGAGCGTTTGTTTCTCCCTGTAATAATCAGTATGTCTTCAATTCCTGATTCTACGGCCTCTTCAACAATGTATTGGATTGCTGGTTTATCGACGATCGGGAGCATTTCTTTCGGCTGCGCCTTTGTCGCCGGCAGAAATCTTGTTCCTAAACCCGCTGCGGGAATGACCGCTTTTCTCACTTTTTTTCTCATTCATCTTCACTCCTGATCCTGTATGTTTTTCAGCGAATCTCCAAATACCCAGATTCGGTTTCCGATAAAATTCACCATCATTCCGCCGATAGTGGCGGCGAGCTTACTCACCAAAAGCGTACAACCGCCTTTTTGAAACAAATAAAGCAGCAAAAAGGTGATCCCCGACGCGGCGATATTCATCATGAGAAAGCGCACGATCTCTTTCCCGCCGGCCTTACGTTTTACACGAAACGTCCAACTCCGGTTCCACACATAGCTGTTGATGATACCTGCAGAATAGGAGCAGATCTGCGCCGGCAGATAAGGGACATGACAAGCGGTGAGAAGAAAGAAGACACCAAAATCTATCAGCGTATTGCCGACGCCCACGGTGCAAAAACGGCCTAATGTCTTTATTTTTTCTTTCAGCATAACGGCACCCGGCTTTACCTCCCTTCACAAAAGATGCGGATGGCTGTCATATTTGTTGATATGGAGTACTCTACCGGACAGTGTTGAATAAACAATTACTAAAATATGAACAAAACATGAAAAAGCAAGCATACCGCTCAATAGTTCTTATACTCTTTTAAAAACAGATGCATTGAACGGCTGTTTTTTTGGTGCCTGCCTGTTATATAAGGGGGAGAAAATAGAAGAGTTCCGAAGGGGGGAGGGCGGAATGATAAGAAGTGTCTGACAAAGAAGAAAACAATGTTAACAACATCAGGAGAAAAAGCAGCCGGAATTCGTTTCAAGCCTTGATTCCCTATCAGCAGAGATGTCTATTACGTCAATAGCTCTAAAACAACGAAAATCAAGGGAACGGCGTCGGTAACAGCCGTCTATGTCAGCCCCATCTTATCAATGAATAAATGTATCCAGTTCCTTTGTAGAACCGAACACGAATTCCTCCAAAAGTATTCTATACACAATATTTTTCATGATGTAGGATGTTAGATAAAGGGATATTTTGGATAAATATGCATCTCTATTCAACGGAAGTAGAGGGGGCTCATGAACAATCCTGCCATTTTATTTTCTGGACAATGGTCGCTAGGCATGGGGGAAATTTTCTAGATTGATCATGTAGAAATAAGCGGTGCGATCTTCATGACCTGTTGTTAGCAAATTCCAAAAGAACTCCCCATTTTAAGGAAAAAGGAGGATGTGAAGTGATGTTTAAAAAGTGTAGCGTATGCTTATGGGTTCTTGCTTTACTATTGTGCTGCTTCTCTGCGAAGTCTGCGTATGCTGCCACCAGTACTACAATTGCAAAACATATAGGGAATTCAAACCCGCTGATCGATCATCATTTGGGAGCAGATCCGGTTGCGCTGACCTATAACGGAAGAGTCTACATTTATATGTCAAGTGATGACTATGAATATAATAGCAACGGAACGATTAAAGATAATTCATTTGCCAATTTGAATAAAGTATTCGTCATATCTTCAGCGGATATGGTGAACTGGACAGACCACGGAGCCATTCCGGTAGCAGGTGCCAATGGAGCTAATGGAGGCCGTGGAATTGCAAAATGGGCAGGTGCGTCCTGGGCCCCGTCAATCGCAGTTAAAAAAATCAATGGCAAGGATAAATTCTTTCTCTATTTCGCAAACAGCGGCGGAGGTATCGGCCTTCTCACCGCAGACAGCCCGATTGGTCCATGGACCGACCCAATCGGAAAAGCGCTCGTCACGCCAAGTACACCAGGAATGGCTGGTGTTGTATGGCTTTTTGATCCGGCAGCATTTGTAGATGATGATGGCACAGGTTACCTGTATGCCGGAGGAGGCGTTCCTGGCGGTTCAAATCCAACACAGGGACAATGGGCCAATCCTAAAACGGCAAGAGTCATAAAATTGGGGCCTGATA
Source organism: Bacillus vallismortis (assembly GCF_004116955.1). Classification (NCBI taxonomy): domain Bacteria; kingdom Bacillati; phylum Bacillota; class Bacilli; order Caryophanales; family Bacillaceae; genus Bacillus; species Bacillus vallismortis. Next base: position 1,493,245 of record NZ_CP026362.1, read on the forward strand.
TGACGAGTGTTGAGGGAAGTGCATCTACAATTGATGCGCCTTTCATGTTTGAAGATTCGGGATTGCACAAGTATAACGGAACATATTACTATTCCTATTGCATCAATTTCGGCGGCACACACCCGGCCGATAAACCCCCAGGTGAAATCGGCTACATGACCAGTTCAAATCCCATGGGTCCCTTTACATATAGAGGGCACTTCCTGAAAAATCCGGGTGCATTTTTCGGAGGTGGCGGAAACAACCATCATGCTGTTTTCAAATTTAAAAATGAGTGGTATGTAGTGTACCATACTCAAACTGTCAGTTCCGCTTTGTTCGGAGCTGGCAAAGGATACCGTTCTCCCCATATTAATAAGCTGGTGCATCATGCAGATGGCTCCATTCAAGAGGTTGCGGCAAATTATGCAGGTGTAACACAGCTTTCCAATTTGAATCCATATAACAGGGTAGAAGCTGAAACGTTTGCCTGGAACGGACGCATTTTGACCGAGGAATCATCTGCACCCGGCGGGCCGGTCAATAATCAACATGTCACAAGCATTCATAACGGAGACTGGATTGCTGTAGGAAATGCAGATTTCGGGGCGGGCGGTGCCAAGACGTTTAAAGCACATGTAGCATCGGCTATAAGCGGGAAAATAGAAGTGCGTCTCGATAGTCCAAACGGTAAGCTTGCAGGAACCCTGAATGTACCTTCAACAGGTGGAGTGCAAACCTGGAGAGAAATAGAAACTGCGGTAAGCGGCGCAACCGGTGTGCACAACGTTTTCTTTGTATTTACCGGAACTGGTTCAGGAAATTTGTTTAATTTTGATTACTGGCAGTTTACGCAAAGGTAGGAGAAAACCTTTCATTTGCAATATAAAAAGAGACAGTACCGTAAAAACCATATAAGGGAGAGGGGAAAAATGGTTTCATGCGTAAAAAAAACAATTTGTGTATTAATGGTATGTTTCACTGCGCTGTCAGTCATGTTTACCGGGCCAGGCGCTACTGAAGTTTTGGCAGCAAGTGATATAACAGTTAATGTATCTGCTGAAAAACAAGTGATTCGCGGTTTTGGAGGAATGAACCACCCAGCTTGGATTGGAGATTTGACAGCAGCTCAAAGAGAAACCGCTTTTGGAAATGGGCAAAATCAGTTAGGTTTTTCAATGTTAAGAATTCATGTGGACGAAAATAGAAATAATTGGTACAAAGAAGTAGAGACGGCAAAAAGTGCGATCAAACATGGGGCGATCGTTTTTGCTTCCCCCTGGAATCCGCCAAGCGATATGGTTGAAACCTTCAATCGTAATGGTGACACATCCGCTAAACGGCTGAGATACGATAAATACGCCGCATACGCGCAGCATCTTAACGATTTTGTTACCTACATGAAGAATCATGGCGTGAATCTTTATGCGATTTCTGTTCAAAACGAGCCTGATTACGCACACGAATGGACATGGTGGACGCCACAAGAAATACTTCGTTTCATGAGAGAAAATGCCGGTTCTATTAACGCACGTGTCATTGCACCAGAATCATTTCAATACTTTAAAAATATATCGGACCCGATTTTGAACGATCCGCAGCCGCTTAGGAACATGGATATTCTCGGCACTCACCTGTACGGTACTCAGGTCAGTCAGTTTCCTTATCCTCTTTTCAAACAAAAAGGAGCAGGGAAAGAGCTATGGATGACAGAAGTATACTACCCGAACAGTGACAATAACTCTGCGGATCGCTGGCCCGAGGCATTAGGCGTTTCAGAGCATATTCACCATTCAATGGTAGAGGGAGATTTTCAAGCTTATGTTTGGTGGTACATCCGCAGATCATACGGTCCTATGAAAGAAGACGGTACAATCAGCAAACGCGGTTACAACATGGCTCATTTCTCGAAGTTTGTGCGTCCCGGCTATGTAAGGGTTGATGCAACGAAAAATCCTAATCCGAACGTTTACGTATCAGCTTATAAAGGTGACAACAAGGTTGTGATTGTTGCCATTAACAAAAGCAACACAGGGGTCAACCAAAACTTTGTTTTGCAGAATGGATCTGCTTCCCGCGTATCTAGATGGATCACGAGCAGCAACAGCAATCTTCAACCTGGAACGAATCTTAATGTAACGGGCAATCATTTTTGGGCGCATCTTCCAGCTCAAAGTGTGACAACATTTGTCGTAAATCGTTAAAGGCACCTAAGGCAAGCGTACCGCGTTGAAATTGAGCGATTTTTCCGATCGGAAAAATCGCTTTTTTGTCTGAAGCACGCCGCATAAAGGCTGAATGGTCAAAAGGGAAGATGACAAATGATGTGTACTGAATGATGTCGTTCGATTTCTTAGTTTACATAATATATATTCTAGGAAGTAAATGAAATTAATAAATTCCTGTCTCAATATCAAAGTATACTTAAGTTAGTGAGACAGAAATGAGAATTTTACTGCTGGAGGTTTAATCAAAAAAATGGCGTAGTCAATTCATCATAAACTGCTTCTAAATCTTCGAGCGTCAAATCGCCATATGCACATTTGATAACTGAGTCAGCAAATACATCGTAGTCATAATCCGTAGAAAAACGTTGCTGCAGCTTTGTTTCGTAAGATTCGAGCTGTTCTTTTTGATGTTGAATATCTGTTTCCTTCTCTGGATAGTCCGGACCATTTATCGCATTATTTATTTTTTTGAATAGCATCATATATTGCTTCAGTGTTTCATCCACAACCTAAACCTCCTTGTTTTCCTTTTGAGATGATGAAAACGGACATCATTGCTGATGCCCGCCAAAAGCTAAACTATTTGGGTTCTGTTCCCCAAATCAGTTTTCCGTGATTATATAATGTGATTTTTTTCGTTGGTTTAAACGTATTTGTTTGGAAAAAGGAATAATCCCCGCCTTGCGCATAATTGCTCCAGTCATCATTGTGAAGACGAATCTGAATCTCCCCTGTGCTTGCTCCCGGTGACAGCGTTCCGTTTTTAAACCCTACTTGCAGATAGGTATCTGCGCCTTTCTTAGGTTTATGTAGCGCCGTAAACTTGTGGGTCACATTTTCGCATCCGATCTGCGCGTAGTCACAGTCAAAGTTTTGGCCTTTGTTTTTCGCGTTATACCAGTAACGCACAGTGACATCTTGTAAATCAACCGCAGTGTTGCCATTATTTTTGATGTGAAGCTGCGGGCGGATTTGGTTGCCATTCACACTTCCATCCCCTGCTCTGTATTGCACAGAGAGGCTCTTTTCCTGTAACGGTTGATCTTGAATCGGCGTTTCAGGTCTGTCCTTCACCGAATCTTTGCTGCCGAGAATATTTTCTCTTACAAATGTTCCTGAAGCGGATAAATCTGACAACGGCCAGCCGCCTGTTTTAGATGCTCCCGGCTTTAATGCTGAAGATGATTCCTGCTTATCAGAAAGATTCCAGTTGACCCAGCTGATGTACTTGCTGTCGAGATAATTCAGCCATTCCCGGGACTGGTCTAGAAATACTCCGCCATTTCCCGAAGCATCGCTTGTCCCCCATTCCGTTACAAAAATAGGCGCTCCTTTGCTGAGGGCATAGTTTGCTTTATCACGTAAAAACTGGCCGTGTGTGCCGGCATAAAAATGAAGTGCGTACATGGTATTCTGATCCGCAAGCTGATCATCGGCAGCATCATTCACATCCTGGCTCCATGTACCTGTTCCGACAATGATGATGTTATCGGGATCGTTTTTACGGATGACGGAAATGACTTCTTCCGCATACGGTTTAATATCACGCTTCCAGTTCACATCGCCGTTTGGTTCGTTCGCAATTTCATAAATGACGTTTGGTGTGTTTCCATAAAGGCTTGACATTTCATTAAAGAATTCTTTTGCTTTCTCTTTATTTTGATTTGGGTTGCCGTCATTTAAGATATGCCAGTCAATGATGACATATATCCCAAGCTCTTTTGCCGCTTCAACCGCTTCTTTCACTTTGTTTTTCACAGACGGATTATCGATATAGCCGCCGTCTGCCGTATACATCGCCGCTCGGAAAACCGTAATGCCCCAATCGTCCCTCAGCCATTTTAAGCTGTCTTTATTGACAAAATCGCCAAACCATTGCAATCCGTGTGAACTGATCCCCTTCAGCTGCACCGTTTTGCCGTCTTGATTGACTAGCTGCGTGCCTTTTATGCTTAGCTGGCCATTGATTGATACTGGCGTTTTTGCCCCTGCGGCAGATGCTTTTGGAGCTGTTAAGCCGCCTGTTGCTAGTAATGTAATAAATAAACATACAATGAAGATAGAGACTGAACGTTTCATATCAGACATTTTTTCCTCCTTCAATCGTTATGTAAAAACAATGCCTAGTATCTTACCGCTCTCCTCCCTTCGCTTTTGTACCACGGACTCATTGTAAAAAGCTTTCTCATGTTTGTCTATCAACCTAATTTCTTGTTTTTAGCCAGCTTAAAAGCCTGTCTATTTGCTCTTTTCGAGTTATGTCAGATACTGCTGACACATGAGGGAACAAAGATAAAAGCATATAATCAGGACTTTACACATGATTATTTTATCAAATCAAAATATTCCGCTTCTTTCAGGCAAATAAAAAGCTGCATTCATTGAAGTGAATGCAGCTTTGTTTTTATGCTTCTTGTCTCTCATCTTCCCATGTTTCAGCGTTTTTCAGACCTGGGATGTTCTTCGATTTGAATACAGGATCAAGTCCTTGTTTACGCTGACTCGCATAATCTTTATACACTTTATAAGCTACGTTGGACAAGAGCGTAATCACAACTAAGTTAATCAGCGCCATAATTCCCATAAAGAGATCCGCCATGTCCCACACAATCTGGAACCCTGCTACACACCCAAAGACAACCATTGCAACAACCGCGATACGGTAAATGTTCAGCCATGTTTTGCTTGTTTTAATAAATTCAATATTTGTCTCACCATAATAGTAGTTTCCGACAACTGAACTAAAGGCGAACAAGAACATTGCGATGGCTATGAAACTAGGAGCCCAGCCTCCAATATGGTGGCTCAGAGCAGCCTGTGTAACCTGGATGCCGTCACCCTTTGGTGTTACACTGTACAGTAAAATGATAAACGCAGTAGACGTACATACGATAAATGTATCGAAAAACACGCCTAATGTCTGAATAAAGCCTTGTTTTGCCGGATGCGAAACATGAGCTGTCGCAGCAGCATTTGGCGCGCTACCCATTCCTGCTTCGTTAGAGAAAAGTCCGCGCTGTGCACCAATGACGATGATAGCTCCCAGTCCTCCGCCGACAACTTGATCAATTCCTAAAGCGTTTTTAACAATAATCGCAATAACACTTGGGAATGCAGAAATATTTGCAAATACAACATATAGCGCAATTAAAATATAAAGTCCAGCCATGACCGGAACAATCAATTGTGTCACAGCGACAACACGTTTTAAACCGCCAAAAATAATAAAGGCTGTTAAAACAGCAAGAACAATGGCGACAACAGTTTTATTCACATGAAAAGCGCCTTCTAACGCTCCTGCAATTGTATTGGATTGAACAGCGTTAAAAATTAATCCGAATGATACGGTAATTAAGACAGCGAATACGATCCCAAGCCATCTGACTCCAAGGCCTTTTTGAATATAGTAGGCCGGACCGCCGCGGAAATCGTCTCCGTCCTTCACTTTATAAAGCTGTGCCAACGTACTCTCAACGAAGCTTGAAGCCATGCCTACAGCAGCTACAACCCACATCCAAAAGACAGCCCCTGGGCCGCCCGTCGCAATGGCTAAGGCTACACCTGTCAAATTCCCTGTACCGACTCGGGATGCCGCCGAGATAAAAAACGCCTGCATAGATGAGACGCCTTTATTTCCATCAGGCTTCTCTCCTACTATTCTGAACATTTCAATAAAGTAACGGAATTGGATAAAACCAAAACGAAGTGTGAAAAATAACCCAAGCCCTACTAAAATATAAAACAAATATTTCCAAATAAAAGCACTTGGAATATTGATTAAGCTATAGAATAAAGACTCCATATTGCCCTCCCGTTTCATCAATTCTTAGTAAATTCAATTTTGATGTTAGATTTTTTAACATGCTGAGTCTTATTATATCACAATATGTCGAATTAGGAAGTTTTTTCGCGAAGATTATTGTCTAGATTGATACTTACTCCTTCGTTCCGCCTTTCTATTATTTTCCTATAAATAAAAAATTTAAGATAAACTTGCATGGAAAAAGTGTTCTCTATTAAAAAGTAAGAATGTTATCTTGGCACTTTTATAAATAAAGTGATAAATCCTAAACACCGAACATATCATTTAAAATGTGTTTTTATTCACATCTCAGAGCGGGTATACATACACTAATAAAAGCAATTTCTCTTTCAAAAGTAAGCAAAAAGATATATACTTAACAAAGTGAAATTTATTTTTAAATTTAAAAAATCAGGTTTACTTTCAGATTGGATTAGGGTATTATTATAAGAATATTCAGTATATTAAAGGGGGGAGATCATTTGAAAAAAGTAACGATACTGAAAGCGTCCATCTTATTCTTGGCGATTGCCAGTTTTCATTTGTTCTCAATTCCCCACGCCTTTGATATCGGCCATCATTATAAAGCTGTAGCCGACCAGCAGGAAATGCATGAGATGAAAACCGGCCAAAATGCTGATGATGAGAAGAAATCCATCACAGGAGCAATTGCGCTTATCGCTTTATGGGCAATGGCTGTTCTGCTTCTGACCGCTGAAAGCAAAGATACGGGTGACTCCCGCAGGCGCCAGCGGAAAAAAAGCTTTATCCTGGCTAAATTTTATCAATCATCTTATTTCGGCAAACTTCATGTTCAACATCACCCGATTATATAACGAAAATATGAGGAGGCTGTTAAACATGTTGTTTATCTTAAGAATGGTGATTTTAGGCTTATTTTCTTTCACAGCGCTGAATTTATTTGTATGGCAAGGAATTGAATTTATTCATGCCTTTACAGATCTTTTCACAAGCCATGAAAGCTGATTGAAAACAAACGAAACCCGCTCGCATCATGTGAGCGGGTTTTTTGATGATTTATTCTGTTTGAAGGCGCCAAACAGCTGTGACCCTGCCTGATTCCTCTTCATCAATAAAGAAAGAGCCATTGCTGTATCTGTCGTTTGTCCGCAAGTCTTTTGCCTGAAGTTCCTTTCTGTCGCCTTTTTCCGTTTCCGCCATCAGCCGCTGATTCAAACCACAAGTGAATACTGATACGACACGGTGAGGGTTCTTCTTCAATTCCCTCAGCATCACAACACCGCGTTTTGCACGGGACGTTTTTTCAAACTCGGCAAGACTCATGCGTTTGACCGCTCCCCGTTGTGTGAACAATACGATGGAATCAGATTCCTGAAGGATCTCTCCGGAAACCACAAAGTCATCTTCTTTTAAGTTAATCCCTTTGACACCTGCCGCACGCGCGCCAACTACATTTACTTCATCTTCTCCAAACCATAGGCCGTACCCAAGCTGAGTGGCTATAAAGATCTGGCTTTCCCCATTTGTCACATGTACATTGATCAGTTCATCTTCACCCTTCAGATTTAACGCCACAAGCGCTTTAGAATAACGCTGTGCTTTATAATGGGTGAGTTCTGTCTTCTTCACCATGCCGTTTTTCGTAAAGAACAAAAGATACGCCGATGGATCAAATTCTTTTATCGGTATTGCTTTTACAATCGTTTCATCACCATCAATGCTAATCACATTTGAAAAATGCTGGCCCATGTCCTTCCATCTGATATCAGGCAGCTGGTGAACCGGACAGTAGATATAGCTGCCTTTGTTCGTAAAGAGCAGCAGTACATCCGTCGTATTCATTTCGAACTGATGCAGTATCCTATCCGTATCCTTCATTCCAAAATCCTGGCCATTGGAAGCGGCAAATGAGCGCTGACTCGTCCGTTTTAAGTACCCATCCTTCGTAACGGTCACATATACATCTTCAGACGCAACCATGACTTCAAGGTTAATTTTAATTTCCTCAATTTTCTCTTCAATCACAGAGCGCCGTGTGTCTGCATATTTCTTTTTCAGTGCTTTTAAGCTGTTTGTGATCACTTTTAAGAGCTTTTTATCATTGCTCAGAATGGATTCGAGCTCTTCAATTTTTTTATCTAGCTCTTCCGCCTCTTCCTTTAGCGCTGTGATATCTGTATTGGTTAAACGATACAACTGCAATGACACGATCGCTTCAGCCTGAGACTCTGTAAATTCATATTTCTCTATCAAATTGTTTTTAGCGTCACGTTTGTCGCTTGAAGAGCGGATTGTTGCAATGACCTCATCCAAAATGGATAATGCTTTCATAAGCCCTTCTACAATATGATGTCTGTCTTTTGCTTTTTGAAGCTCATAAACGGACCGGTTTGTAACAACTTCCTTTTGGTGGCCAATATATGCATCCAAAATAGCAGGCAGAGTCATCAGCATGGGACGGCGGTTATGAATGGCCACCATATTAAAGTTATAAGTGATCTGTAAATCGGTATTTTTATATAAGAAATTTAAAATGCCCTTGGCATCCGCTTCTTTTTTCAGTTCAATAACCACTCTCAGCCCTGTTCGGTCTGTTTCATCGCGAACCTCTGAAATGCCCTCAACCTTTTTATCAATGCGGAACTCGTCCATTTTCTTCACAAGGTTCGCTTTGTTTACTTCATATGGAATCTCGGTAATGATAATTTGTTCACGTCCGCCTCTGATTCCTTCTATTTCAGCTTTACCGCGGATAATGATTTTTCCTTTTCCGGTTTCGTAAGCTTTTCTTATTCCGTCAACACCTTGAATAATACCGCCTGTCGGAAAATCAGGCCCTTTTATGACTTCCATGAGTTCATCAACAGAACAAGATGGCATTTGGATGCGTTTTATAACAGCATCAATGACTTCTCCGAGATGATGAGGAGGAATGTCGGTCGCATATCCCGCTGAAATCCCGGTAGATCCGTTGACCAATAGGTTAGGAAACATCGCTGGAAGTACGACAGGCTCCTTGCTTGTATCATCGAAGTTCGGGACGAACTCAACCGTATTTTTGTCAATATCCCGAAGAAGCTCAGATGCTATCGGAGATAATCGTGCCTCTGTATAACGCATGGCTGCCGGGGGATCTCCGTCGATGCTTCCGTTGTTTCCATGCATTTCGATTAACACATTTCGCACTTTCCAATCCTGGCTCATCCGCACCATTGCTTCATAAACCGAACTGTCACCGTGCGGATGATAGTTACCGATGACGTTACCGACCGTTTTGGCCGCTTTTCTGAAGTTTTTATCAAACGTGTTTCCATCCGTATGCATCGCATACAAAATTCTGCGCTGTACCGGCTTTAAGCCATCTCTCGCATCCGGAAGCGCCCTGTCTTGAATAATATATTTACTATAGCGCCCAAACCGGTCGCCGATCACCTCTTCTAATGGTAAATCATGAAATAATTCTGGCTGTGACAATCATTAAACCTCCTCAGCGACCGATAAATTTTCATTTTCTAAAATATTGCTTTCTTCATCTAAGCCGAAAGCGACGTTTTTCTCAATCCACTTTCTGCGCGGTTCCACTTTGTCTCCCATTAACGTCGTCACACGTCTCTCTACGCGCGCCGCATCGTCGATTTTAACCCTTACAAGCGTGCGGGACTCAGGATTCATCGTCGTCTCCCACAGCTGGTCTGCGTTCATCTCTCCAAGACCCTTGTATCGCTGAATGGTATAGCCTTTGCCGACTTTTTTCAGGACATCATCCATCTCTTCATCAGACCATGCGTATTCAATGATTTCCTTTTTCCCGCTTCCTTTGCTGACCTTATATAAAGGAGGCAGCGCAATGAACACCTTGCCATGCTCAATAAGCGGCTTCATATAGCGATAGAAAAAGGTGAGAAGCAGCACTTGAATATGAGCGCCATCCGTATCAGCATCGGTCATAATGATGATTTTGTCGTAGTTGATGTCATCGATTGAGAAATCCGCTCCGACTCCGCCGCCGATCGCATGAATGATCGTATTGATCTCTTCATTTTTAAATATATCAGCAAGTTTTGCTTTTTCCGTATTAATGACTTTACCGCGCAAAGGCAGAACCGCTTGAAATCTGCGGTCTCTCCCCTGTTTGGCTGATCCGCCTGCAGAATCTCCCTCAACGAGATACAATTCATTTTTTGCCGGGTTTCTCGAACCAGCAGGCGTCAGCTTTCCGCTTAATGTCGCTTCAGACTTTTTGCGCTTTTTGCCGCTTCTTGCTTCTTCACGGGCTTTGCGTGCCGCTTCGCGTGCCTGGCTCGCTTTGATGGCTTTTTTAACAAGGAGTGTTGCGGTATCCCGATTTTCCTCTAAAAAGTAAGCAAGCTGCTCTGAAACAATCGCATCAACCGCTGACCTCGCTTCACTTGTACCTAGCTTTCCTTTTGTTTGACCTTCAAATTGAAGAAGCTCTTCGGGAATGCGGACAGAGATAATGGCTGAAAGCCCTTCCCTTATATCCGTTCCTTCAAGGTTCTTATCCTTTTCTTTCAGCAAAGCCACTTTTCTCGCATATTCATTAAATGCACGTGTCATCGCTGTTTTTGCACCAGACTCATGAGTACCGCCGTCTTTTGTTCTCACGTTGTTTACAAATGACAAGATGTTTTCAGAATAACCGTCATTAAACTGGAACGCAAAGTCGACTTCTATTGAATGATGTTCTCCCTCAAAAGAAACCACTTCAGACAAGGCGTCTTTTTCTTCATTTAAGTAAGCGACAAACGCTTCTATGCCGTTTTCGTAATAAAAGACCTCATGCTGGTCATTGCGCTCGTCAATCAGCTCAATCTTTAATCCTTTTAACAAAAACGCAGATTCTCTTAAGCGCTCAGAAAGCGTTTCAAAATTATAAGTTGTTGCACTGAACATCGTTGGATCTGGCTTAAAGTGCGTAAGCGTTCCTGTCTTTTTTGTTTTGCCGATTTTTTCGAGAGATGTAACCGGTTTTCCTCCATTTTCAAACCGCTGCTGATAAATGAAACCGTCCCGCTCAATGGTTACCGTCAGCCATTCAGATAAAGCGTTTACGACTGATGCACCAACTCCGTGCAGCCCTCCGCTCGTCTTATAGCCGCCTTGGCCAAATTTTCCTCCGGCATGAAGCACCGTTAAAATCACTTCAGGGGTTGGTTTGCCGAGCTTATGCATTCCAGTTGGCATGCCGCGGCCTCTATCCTGTACAGAAATACTGTTGTCTTTATGTATTTTGACGATGATGTGATCTCCATGGCCCGCAAGCACCTCGTCGACAGAGTTATCTACGATTTCATAAACCAAGTGGTGCAAGCCCCGCGCGTCAGTAGAACCAATATACATACCCGGCCTTTTCCTGACGGCCTCAAGGCCTTCGAGCACCTGTATGGCATCTTCGTTGTAATCAAATTGCTGTTTTCTAGCCAAACGTACAAACCCCTTTCAAAAACTACATTGTCTTTCTCTTTTTTTCAGTGTTGCGCATCAATTGTATAAAATATGTTTTATAAACCTCGCCTTAAGCCGGTACTGCTTGGACTCCTCATTATAACCAATATGTTTGCGATCGCAACATAAAGCCAACGAATCAGTTTGCAAAACATCGGTAAGTGCTGTTTTCACACCATGAGAACGTATGTTTGTTTATTATATATAAAGCAGCAGACCTTCGCAAATCGAACGGCCGAAACCCAGTTAGACAAGGTATTCAAAAAAAGCTGTTCAAGCTTTATTGTATCTGTTTCATCGCAATACGCAAACAATATCTTAAAATTAAAAAGCAAAAATCCTTGAATTCACAAGGATTTTTGCAGTTCTGCACCTATTTTGTTACTGCGTGCGCCACTTTTATGCACAGATCCATGATAACGGTTCTGTCTTTTTCCTTTAGCATCTTGTAAGCTTCATCGTTGACCAGCCCTTGCTGTGCCCAAAATACCGGAGCATCTGTCTCCAAAAACTCTTCCGCAACGCCTGGCAGCTGTTCTGAGCGCCGGAATACATTGACGATGTCAACGGGACCGTCAATCTCTTTTAAAGAAGAAACGGCTTTGACACCGAGCGCCTCATCAATTGTCGGGTTGACAGGAATGATGTCATAACCCGCATCCTGCATCGCTTTTGAAACCATATGAGACGTTCTATCCGGCCGGTCTGAAAGCCCGACTACCGCTATTCGCTTGCTTCTGTCAAGAATCTCTTTTATTTCCGCTTTGGTAGGGTTTTGCATCCTGTACCACTCCTTTTTTATCTATTTTACACGATCAAAATGAAAGAAATCAAAAGATGATGCATGTTTGTGTGGATTTGTAAGCAAACTTTACAAAAAACTTGTCATCAGATCATGACATCTCGTGTTAAAATAAAAAGAAGGGACTTTGAAAAAGGAGAAATGTAGATGTTAATTGCTTTATTGATTATTTTGGCCTACCTGATAGGCAGCATTCCATCTGGCTTAATTGTGGGCAAGCTTGCCAAGGGAATCGATATTCGGGAGCACGGCAGCGGCAACCTAGGCGCAACCAACGCATTCCGTACACTGGGCGTAAAAGCTGGTTCCGTCGTCATCGCCGGAGATATTTTAAAAGGGACGCTGGCAACTGCATTGCCTCATCTCATGCATGTTGATATTCATCCGCTTCTTGCAGGAGTGTTTGCAGTTTTAGGCCATGTGTTTCCTATCTTCGCCAAATTTAAAGGCGGCAAAGCCGTGGCAACGTCCGGAGGCGTTTTGCTATTTTACGCACCTTTGTTATTTATTACGATGGTCGCGGTATTTTTCATCTTTTTATACTTGACTAAATTTGTTTCCCTGTCATCGATGTTAACAGGGATCTATACTGTGATATATAGTCTCTTTGTCCATGACAAGTATTTATTGATTGTTGTTACCCTGCTCACTATTTTTGTGATATACAGACACCGGGCGAACATTAAACGAATTATCAATAAAACAGAACCTAAAGTAAAGTGGTTATAAACGTAAAAACCTTCTCTTTTGACACAGAATAGCCTAATACGTTTATAATAGAGAAAATTCAAATGAAGAACAAAGGGGTGTTCTGTTATGAATATGACAATTAAAGAAGACGCACTGAACTGGTATAAAGAAGAGCTTGATTTAGAAAGCGGAGACCAGGTTCGCTTTTTCGTCCGCTACGGCGGCTGCAGCAATGTACAAAAGGGATTTTCCCTCGGTGTGGCGAAAGATGCCCCACAAGAGGCTGGAGCCACTGCAGAAGCCGGCGGCATTACCTTCTTTATTGAAGAGAGTGATCTATGGTACTTCGATAACCACGACCTTCTAGTCAGCTACTCAGAGGACGCTGACGAACCGGTTTTTGAATACCAATAAAAAGGAACGCACATCACGTGCGTTCCTTTTTATATATATGAAATCTTTTAAGATGATCGGTCAGGTTCTCTTGTTCCAAGATATACTTCTGTGTTTCACCCAGCAAATCAAAGTGAGGAAATTCACTTTTTTTATGTATCCATTCTTTTTTTAAACCGTACGCCGCTCCCCATTGAATCAGCTTATCAATATCTGCACAGCCTGCTTTTGTCACAGTCTTTGCTTCCGGAAACCGGTCATCCAGCCAGTAATGTGTTAAAAATGCGATGTCTCCTCTTTTCACTGCTTGTTTCCACCGGTTGAGTTCCTCCCGCTTCACACCAAACGCCATTTTTCGTTCACTTCCCTATTTTCTGGCCTTTTCATATGCTGCGTGCCAATCAGGGAAAGCTTTACGAAACTGAATAGGCTTAAAGCTTTCTTTATCCACACAAATATGAGATGAGGTGGCTTCTATAGAAAGCTCACCGGCCGGATTATAAATATGATAACCATAGACGGTTTTAAACCCGTTGTATTCCTCTATCCATGTATGCACAACCGCGGTTTCTCCGTAATGAAGCGGCTTTTTATAGGAAATATTGATATCAACGACTGGTGAGAGGACGCCTCTCTTTTCCATATCACTGTACAAAAAGCCTAAATCTTTAATGAGAGCCGTTCTGCCGACCTCCATCCACACAAGATAATTTGCGTGATAGACAATCCCCATTTGATCTGTTTCTGCATAACGCACTTCTATTTCTTTTTTTGATACCTGCAAGATTACTCTGCTCCCTTAACGTCAATTTAGCCTCATTTTACCATAATCAAATCAGAAAGAAAAAAACCAGGTTTCCCTGGTTTTTATGAACGGTATCCGTTTTGTCTCGCTGCGGATTCGTCTTGAATTTCATTGCGAAACGCTTCAATGCTCTGTTCGCGTCTAGCGTTTTTTTCTTTGATGTGCTGCTTGTCTTCTCCTGAAGCAAATTCCATTGATGCTTCTGCTTCTTCCATGTTTTCGATTGTATTTTGAACCATATCCTGCAGTTTTTCTACATTATCAGAACGATCATCAGGATTAGGGTGCTGATATTGATTTTGGTTTTTTGTCATGTGGATGAACCTCCTAAATATATACTCGATTCGCGCTACTCGCCTTTTGTCTGCATGATGATCGGCTGCTGTCCGGACTTATCCTGCATTTTTTCCCCTTTATTGGCTCTATATTTTACAGGCTTCGTACCCAAGTGGCTTGGAGCAAATTGAGGCTGACCGTTTTTCTTGTTGTTTCCCATGTTTATCCCTCCTCAATAGATAGGATTCTCAAAAGGAGGGGTAAACATGAATACAATTTAAAGGTTATTTTTGCTTAAATCGCTGTTCAAGCTTTTCCTCAAGCTGATGTAAATACTCTGTATTGGTCATCAGCTCTTTTTTGTTTTCCATGACGAGCTCATGAAACGAACGCTTTCTCATCTTCTTCACTCTTCTCACCTCCGCATATTCATTTATTTTTTCCAATTCTGAAAACTTGTAAGCATGCCTGAACATAAAAAAACTGAATCTAATCAAGATCCAGTTTTTGTTTCATTTCTTTTTTTGTCATGGTGCCGATATGGATGTCTTGAATCATGCCATTTTCATCTAAGATATATGTTGTTGGGTATGACATCACGTTATAGTCAGCATTGATCCCTTTTTTATCAATCAGAATAGGAAATGTTAATTCATACGTATCAGCAAATGCCTGAACCTGTTTCACGCTTTTCTCAGCTGAAGTGAAATTAACCGCAACAACCGATAGTTCGTCAGCGTGTTCTTTTTGCAGCTGTTCCATCGCTGGCATTTCCTGACGGCAAGGTTTACACCAAGTTGCCCAAAAATTAAGGAGGACTTTTTTGCCTTTTGTGTCTTGTAAAGAGCTTCTCTCTCCTGATAACGTTTTCAAAGAAAAATTGGGTGCTTGCTGTCCCTCTTCAATTCCGACTTCTTTTTTGCTGTATGTTTGATACAAATTCCATCCCGTATAACCGGCAAGCATAATGAGCAAGATCCCTGCGAGCCATTTTTTCATCATATGCCACCTCCGCAGCACACTTTGTCATAAAAAGAAGAGAAAGCGACATGCCTTCTCTTCCTATCAATTCATTAGGACTGTTTCATTTTTTCACGAAGCACCATTTGCAGGATGCCGCCATGGCGATAGTAATCAATTTCAACTTCACTATCAAAGCGGACAAGCGCTTCAAATGTTTTTACATTTCCAGCTTCATCAATCGCTCTTACCGTAACGATATCACGAGGACGTACGCTTTCATCAACATCTACCTCGATCACTTCTTTACCGGTTAAGCCGAGAGTTTCCGCATTTTCACCTTGCTTAAACTGAAGCGGCAGCACACCCATGAATACGAGATTGCTTCTGTGAATTCTTTCAAAGCTCTCAGCAATGACCGTTCTGATGCCGAGAAGATTTGTTCCTTTTGCCGCCCAGTCACGCGAAGATCCCATACCGTAGTCTTTTCCAGCTAATACGACAAGACCGGTTTTATCTTCTTTGTATCTCATGCACGCATCATAGATTGATGTTACTTCACCAGTCGGCCAGTACGTTGTAAATCCGCCTTCGGTACCCGGCGCGATTTGGTTTTTGATGCGGATGTTGGCAAATGTTCCTCTCATCATGACTTCATGGTTTCCGCGGCGGGAGCCGTAGGAGTTAAAGTCACGAGGAGAAACCCCTTTCTCTTGCAAGTACTTACCGGCAGGCGTGTCTTTTCCGATTGCCCCCGCAGGAGAAATATGGTCCGTTGTGACGGAATCGCCAAATTTACCGACAACACGCATACCTTTCAATGGTTCAACCTTGCCTGGTTCAACAGACATTTCTTCGAAGAATGGCGGGTTCTGAATGTATGTTGACTCATTATCCCATTTATATAACGCTTCATCTGTCGTTTCAATCTCATTCCAGCGCTTGTTGTCGTCAAATACCGTTTCATACTCTTTGCGGAAGAGCTCAGGTGTCACAGTTTGCTTAACAAGTGAATTAATTTCGTCCATTGACGGCCAAATATCGTTAAAGTATACGTTTTGACCATCTTTGCCCACACCGATCGGATCGGTTTTCAGGTTAATATTCACCGTTCCAGCCAGCGCGTATGCCACAACAAGCGGCGGAGAAGCAAGATAGTTGCCTTTAACAAGCGGGTGAATACGTCCTTCAAAGTTACGGTTTCCGGATAGGACCGATGTAATCAGAAGATCGTTTTTCGCAACCGCTTCTTCGATTTCTGGTGAAAGCGGACCTGAGTTTCCGATACATGTTGTACATCCGTACCCAACCAGATTAAA
The DNA here is from genome assembly GCF_004116955.1 of Bacillus vallismortis. Classification (NCBI taxonomy): domain Bacteria; kingdom Bacillati; phylum Bacillota; class Bacilli; order Caryophanales; family Bacillaceae; genus Bacillus; species Bacillus vallismortis. Next base: position 1,509,947 of record NZ_CP026362.1, read on the forward strand.
ACCAAGCTCTTTCATGTATGGAAGAAGGCCTGAATTCACAAGATATCCTGTAACGACTTTAGAACCCGGTGCAAGTGACGTTTTCACGTAATTAGGTACCTTAAGCCCTAATTCAACCGCTTTTTTCGCCACAAGTCCAGCTCCGATCAGAACGTACGGGTTTGATGTATTCGTACAGCTTGTAATTGCGGCAATGGCAATCGCACCCGTTTTCATCACTGTTTCTTCGCCGTTAAGGAGTTTAAACTGAATTTCTTTGTCTTCTTCTTCAGCTTGTAAACCGAATCCTTGGTTACCCGCAGGGCTGACCAAATGTTTTTTGAACGTTTCCTGCATAGCAGAAAGCGGGATTAAATCCTGAGGGCGCTTTGGACCTGATAAGTTTGCTTCAATTTGAGACAGGTCAATTTCAACCACATCAGTAAATTGAGGTTCTTCGGCATCTGGAGTGTAGAACAAGCCATTGCTTCTGCAGTATGCTTCGACGACATCAATATGTTCAGGATCGCGGCCTGTCAGGCGCATGTAGTTGAGCGCTTCTTCATCCACTGGGAAGAATCCGCATGTCGCCCCGTACTCCGGAGCCATGTTCGCAATTGTTGCACGGTCTGCAAGCGGCAATTCAGCAACTCCCGGTCCGAAGAATTCAACAAACTTGCCGACAACGCCTTTTTCACGCAGCACCTGTGTCACTTTTAACGCCAAGTCAGTAGCTGTTGTTCCGTTCGGAAGCTTTCCGACAAGTTTCGCGCCGATTACCTCAGGAACAGGGAAGTAAGAAGGCTGTCCAAGCATTCCCGCTTCAGCCTCAATTCCGCCGACACCCCATCCGAGAACACCGATACCGTTAATCATTGTTGTATGTGAATCTGTTCCGACAAGTGTATCAGGATACGTGACAAGCTCGCCGTCTTCTTCAATGGCATGGACGACACTTGCCAGGAACTCAAGGTTTACCTGGTGGACGATACCTGTTGCAGGCGGCACTGCCTGATAATTATTAAACGCTTTCTTCGCCCAGCTCAAAAATTTGTAGCGCTCTGCATTTCTTTCGAATTCCAAGTCCATGTTAATCGCTAACGCATCTTCCGTGCCGGCTTTATCAACCTGTACAGAGTGGTCGATAACAAGATCAACAGGAATTTCAGGATTGATTTTATCAGGATCTCCCCCGACGGCTGCCATCGCTTTACGCAGTGAAGCTAGGTCTACTACTGCCGGAACCCCTGTAAAGTCTTGTAAAATAACACGAGATGGTTTAAACGGAACGTCGATTTCCTTTAATTCGGCAGTTCCCCATTTTGCCAAATTTTCCACATGTTCTTTTTTGATCACGAATCCGTCAACTTGACGCAAAACAGATTCTAAAAGAACTTTGATGGAATAAGGAAGCTTCGAAACCTTCCCGACCCCTGCATCTTCCAGTGCTTTTAAAGAGTAATAATGATATGTTTTCCCATTTGTAGTAAACGTTTTTCTCGCTTGGAAAACGTCTTTTGCCGCAGTTTTTTGCTCGTTTGCCATTCTCCAAAATCCCCCTTCAGATCAGATCATTCTCAGATGAACGTAAATTCCATCACAATTTTCTCACAATTTCATATTAAAACAAAATCATACATAAGTAAATATCAATGTTTTTATTAAATACAATAAGTTGGCCTTATCGGCCAAATGTACCGGTAATTATTGCTGTTTATGATCTCTCATAGAACGCAACAAAAGAAGCCATATTATGACGGAGGTGATAATGGTGGTCAAAAGAAAAGCGAATCACGTCATTAACGGAATGAATGACGCTAAAAGCCAAGGCAAAGGCGCCGGCTACGTCGAAAACGACCAGCTTGTACTGACTGAAGCGGAACGCCAAAATAATAAGAAAAGAAAAACCAATCAATAACAACGAACTCTTTTCAGGAGGTTCTCATTTTATGACCAATAAAAATACTAGTAAAGATATGCATAAGAACGCCCCTAAAGGACACAATCCAGGCCAGCCGGAGCCGCTTAGCGGAAGCAAAAAAGTGAAGAACCGGAACCATACCAGACAGAAGCACAATTCAAGCCACGATATGTAAAAAAAGCAGACCTCAGTGTCTGTTTTTTTATGTGTTCACCCATTTCTGATCCGCCGCATATGATGGAAAGCAAGGTTGATATGTGGAGGAATGCTTCCATGACCCATTCGAAACGTAATGACGCTAATGATTTCGATAGTATGGATGAATGGCTTCGGCTATTCTTTGAAGACCCCTTCGCCTGGTACGACGAAACATTGCCTATTGATTTATATGAAACAAGTCAGCAATATATTATTGAAGCGGATTTGACTTTCTTGCAGCCAACACAAGTAACCATTACCTTGTCTGGATGCGAGTTCATCTTAAAGGTTAAATCGTCAGGACAGACCTTTGAAAAACAAATGGTGCTTCCTTTTTATCTAAATGACAAAACCATTCAAACTGAATGCGAAAACCAAATACTCACAGTTGCCGTTAATAAAGAAACAGAAAAGGATTCTTCTTTTTCTCTTCAATTTCCTCTTAGCTAACATAAAAAGTCACTTTCATCCCCTATTATGAAAGTGACTTTTTTCCGTCCGTTTATCGTCAAATACCCTCTAGTGCCTCTCCCATGGCCAAATAGCAGATTCACTATACAATAGAGTATGATCTACTATCTCTTTTGACTAGACGTCTATCACTTTTTTCTATTCTTTTTTTCCTGTGTTCTTCTAATCTCTCTTCGTATACAATATGGTTAGAATAAGGGGGTATGATTGATGCTGGAAGGCTGGTTTTTGTGGTTTATTCTGTTTTGGGTGATCGCGATGGTTGTCTTATTATCAATCGGCGGCTTTTTTATGTTTCGAAAGTTTTTAAAGCGTTTGCCAAAAGAAGACGGCAGGTCAGAGCTCGATTGGCAGGATTACTATATCGAAAAGAGCAGGCACCTGTGGAGCAATGAAAACAAACAATTTCTTAATGAATTGGTTTCTCCGGTTCCGGAGCTGTTCAGAGATGCAGCAAAAGCCAAAATCGCGGGTAAAATCGGTGAGCTTGCATTAAAAGAAAAGGCAGCAAAGATTGATCAGCAGCTTATGATCAGAGGCTATATTCTCGCAACTCCTAAAAGAGACCATACCTTCTTAAAAAGGCATCTGAGAGACAAAAAAATCGATCTCGAACCATATCAAGCTCTTCTTAAATAAAAACCTTTCCTGACAAGAGGAAAGGTTTTTTAATTCATTTGAATATTAGCTGACTGCAGCTCATTATGAAGTTTTCGGTATGACAAGTACATGGCGATTCTCCACGGCACAATCATACCGAAAGCCAGAATCCAGAACATTCCGCTCAGGGCGCCGTAATCAATTGATGTGCTCAAGATCGACTTCATCACGATTCTGATCACCAAAAGGCCGACCAATATAAATACAAATGCTTTCGAGCGTTTCATGTAAATTTCATTATTTTTAATTTCAAATTTAGACGTTTTAATGAGAAAAATAGAGAAAATCACGCCTAAAGTGATTGATTCTAAAAACTCTGCTCCAGTTACCCAAAATACCGGAAATAAAAACATTAACGCCCCCGTGCTCATAAAAATCGGCGGAAGAATGATCTTTTTCGGCGATACGGGCTTATCAGAAGACTTTATTCTGACCACCATCACAGCTACAGCCATTAACACAGCAAGAATCGATGAAACTATAATCATCATATTTATCATTCCTTTATTTCTAGGAGTGTTGATACTATATACTATACTCCAAAACAATATAAAAAACCATTTGAAAAGAAATGACGTTAATGTCCCATAACGCGGCTGACAGCTTCTAGCACTTTTGTTTCCTCGAACGGCTTGACAATAAAATCTTTTGCCCCTAGTTCAATCGCTTCCGTTACAATTCTTTGTTGGCGCATAGCGGTGCACATGATAACCTTCGCTTTAGGATCGAAGGTTAAGATATCACGAAGCGACTTAATGCCATTTTTCACTGGCATTGTAACATCCATTGTCACGATGTCCGGCCGCAGTGTTTTATACAGGTTCGCTGCTTGCTCGCCGTCCGCCGCTTCACCTGCGATTATGTAATTTGCCTCCTCCAAGATCTCTCTGAGTTTCACTCTCATGAACTTGGCGTCGTCTACAACTAAAACTCTTGTCATATTCCCCTCCAAAACTTGATTTCCACAGATAATAGTCTTATTGTACCAAAAACAACAGCATGAGTAGTAGTGCGAAAGTAATTTATCTCAAAAACCAGTAAATCCTCCAAATAGATCCGACAGCAAAATAATGATCAGGCTCATCCAATTAAAGAATAATAGCACCCCGATCACAATCATCAAAACGCCTCCTGCTTTCATGATCAAAAGCTGGTTCTTTCTTATCCATTTCAGCTTTGTGATAAAAAAAGACATTAAAAGAAACGGAAGAGCAAAACCGAGTACATATAACATCATGTACGGCACCGCTGAGTCTGGATTTGTGTTTGCAAGCGTGATAACAGCCGCTAATATCGGACCGGTACATGGCGTCCATCCCGCCGCAAATGCCATTCCGATTAAGATGGAACCTAAAAAGCCGCCTGGCTTATGCTTAAAATGGATTCGCCTCTCTTTCATCATCGCCTCAGGCCGGAACACGCCAAGTGTAATGAAACCGAACAAAATAATAAGCAATGCGCCAATTTGCCGAATCGCATCGTGATAATCCCTAAACAGGCTGCCAATAAAAGATGTTCCATAGCCTAAAGCAATAAAAATGACTGAAAAACCAAGCAAAAAACACAAAGTATGAAACAAGCTTCTTCTCTGCAGCAGCAGCTTTTCTGTTTTCACATCATCCATGCTGACCCCTGTAATATATGACAAGAAAGCCGGGTAAAGCGGCAGGCAGCAAGGCGAAATAAAAGATAAAAATCCCGCTCCGAATGTCAAAAAATAATTCACGTCTCCCATGTCATCATCCCTTCACGATTTGACACTCCTTCAAATGACAAAATCATTTCATTTTTTTAACACTTTCACTTGAAGGATTTCTATTTTTAGAAAAAACTTATATAATTTAATTTGACATTGAGATATTGTACTCCTTCTCATTTGAAAATTAGTATAAAAATGGATATAATATAAACATTCACTTTGAAGATCTAATGTATGAAAGGATACATCCCTGTGATTAAAGAGCATCTATTAAATGAAATCGAAAAAAAAAGAGCAGAGCTGCTGCAAATTGTCATGGCGAACGGAATGACATCTCATATGACGATAGAGCTCAGTCAGGAGCTTGACCATCTTCTCATACAATATCAAAAGCAGCGCCTTCGAGCAGTAGCGGGTGACGAATGATTGCAAAATAAAAAACCCGTTAAGGGTTTTTTATTTTATAACCATGTTTCTCTATATCATAATCTTTACGTATTATTTCGTTTGATTATTCATGGCTTTCATCATTTGATTAATTTTCTTTTGAGAAGGTTTCATTCCCATTTGCATCATCATCATGCGTAACATTTGTTCATTAATAGGCGGATTCTTTTTAAGATAGCTCATCATATATTTACGAGCAATAAAAAACCCGAGTGCAACACCTATGAGCAATGCAACAACGCCCACTAGGATGCCAACCCATAAAGTCATTTTATTTCCTCCTTCATGTTGTCTAGTTTAAAGTGTACTAAACCAAAAGCTATTATACAACATTTACATCTCTTTTTCTTCGGTTTTAGACAAAATTTCTTTCTTTCACCGGATTTAGCCATCCATAACGCTTCGAATTGAAATCCATTGCCAGAAAGCACGGGCTTACTTTCCTCAACACTTCAAAGAAAATCGTTTCTGCCTCGTAATGTCCCGAAGCCACAATCTCTATCATGTTCTCTTTCATCATTAACGTCGCGTGGCCTTTTGCTTTCGGCAAAGCTAATCTATAAATATAATCCAGCTGCCTGTACTCCACATTGCTTAAATTCATTTTTAACCGCTGATGCATATGTAAAATCGGGATTGGCTGTGTAATATATTGAATCTGTTTCTCTGTCATTTCATATCGCTGCTTTGTTAGGCTTGTCCAATGATAGTCTTGAAACAGCTCAAACATAACCGATTCCCGTCCGAAATAGTGGTTGGCAAATTCCTCTTTTATCAGGTACGTATAGTAGTGACGTTCCATCTTTTCATCCCCTTTTCCAGCAGCAAGTGATTTGCACTCTATTATACATAAGAAGAAAAGAAAGAATTGTCTATTACTGTTAAACAGCCAATACTATTTTTGTCGGATATACAAGAAAAAGAGGATGATTTGACTCATCCTCTTTGAAAGACTTACTTATTGAGTAGTGCTTTGACTCGGTTCACTACGTTTGGAACTGAGAAGCCGTATTCATTGATGATGGTTTCACCAGGAGCGGATGCACCGAATCGGTCTATGCCGAGCACATCTCCCTCAAGTCCTGTGTATTTGCCCCATCCGAATGATGCGCCCATTTCAATTGCAAGACGTTTTTTCACATCTGCAGGAAGGACGGCGTTCTTGTATTCGATTGATTGTTTGTCAAAACGGTCCATTGATGGCATGCTGACAACAGAAACATCGATATTTTCTTTTGCCAATTCAGCCTGCGCTTCAATCGCAAGACCTACCTCAGAGCCTGAAGCGATGAGAAGAGCGTCAGGTGTTTCGTTTTTAGGTTTAGAAACGACATACGCACCTTTTTCTACTCCTGCCAATGCTTCTTCAGCTGTTTGGTCAATTGTCGGAAGGTTTTGGCGTGTCAATACAAGCGCTGTTGGCTGTTCAGTGCTTTGCACCGCGAGCTTCCATGCAGCCGCTGTCTCATTGCCGTCTGCAGGACGGATCAAGGAAAGATTAGGCATCGCACGGAGTGAAGCAAGCTGTTCAACAGGCTCGTGTGTCGGGCCGTCTTCACCAACCGCAATACTGTCATGTGTGAAGACATATGTGACAGGAAGACCCATTAATGCTGCAAGGCGAATCGCCGGACGCAGGTAGTCAGAGAAGACGAAGAAAGTTCCGCCGAATACACGAAGTCCGCCATGGAGCGCCATGCCATTTAATGCTGCACCCATCGCAAATTCACGAACACCAAACCAGAAGTTTTTGCCTGAGTAATCAACCGCTGTAAAATCACCTTCATTTTTAATTGTTGTTTTGTTTGAACCCGCCAGGTCAGCAGATCCTCCAACAAAGAAAGGAATTTTTTTCGCAAGTCCGTTAAGAACTTCACCGGATGATGCACGGGATGCCAAGCTGCTTCCTTTTTCATAAACAGGAACCTCTTGATCCCAATCCTTCGGAAGCTCTCCTTTGATTGCCAGTTCAAGCTGTTCAGCAAGTTCAGGATAAACTTCTTTATATTTATTGAATTGGGCATTCCATTCTTGTTCCTTTTTCTCGCCTGACTCTTTAACCGCTTCAGCGAAATGCTCATAAACTTCTGAAGGAACGTAAAAATCTTCTTCATACGTCCACGCGTATGCTTCTTTTGTTAATTTGCTTTCCTCTTTACCAAGCGGAGCACCGTGAACACCGGATGTGCCGGCACGGTTAGGTGAACCAAATCCGATCGTTGTTTTCACTTCGATTAATGTAGGTTTCTTTTCATTTTGGCGTGCTTTTTCAATAGCCGCTGTTAATTCTTCAATATTATTTCCATCCTCAACATAAAGAACTTCCCAATTCATTGCTTCAAAACGCTGCTTCACATTTTCAGAGAATGAACGGTCGAGATCTCCATCAAGAGAAATGTCATTAGAATCGTATAATACGATCAGACGGCCAAGCTGAAGGTGGCCTGCAAGTGAAGCTGCTTCAGAAGAAATACCTTCCATTAAATCACCATCACCGCAGATACTGTATGTATAATGATCGACTACGTTAAATGAATCGCGGTTGTAAGTTTCCGCTAAATGGCGTTCAGCGATAGCCATTCCGACAGCCATGGCAATTCCCTGGCCGAGCGGACCTGTTGTCGCATCAACACCGGCAGTATGTCCGAATTCCGGATGTCCAGGTGTTTTGCTGCCCCACTGGCGGAATCCCTTAAGATCTTCGATGCTCAGATCAAACCCGCTTAAATGAAGCATGCTGTATAAAAGTGCTGATCCATGTCCGGCAGATAAAACAAAACGGTCACGGTTAAACCAGCCAGGGTTTGACGGACTTACGTTCAAAAATTTTGTCCATAGTGTGTATGCCATTGGAGCTGTCCCCATTGGCATCCCTGGGTGACCAGAATTTGCTTTTTCAATAGCGTCTATTGAGAGTGTGCGAATGGTAGCAACCGATTTCTTTTCAATTGTATCCATAAAAATCCCCTTCCTTATGTGTTGTACCCTTACATCATAAATGTCTGACGACTTTTTCTCAACTGTTTCAGCTTAAAATTGAGAGAAACTTGTTGAAATTTGTAACATAAAAGTTTTGCTTATAGTATATGCAAAAGAGGAATACGTTATTGCCGTATTCCTCCTATATTAGTGAAGTTTATTATTTCTTTTTTCTTTTTTAAGTTTTTCTGGTGTAACATCATTGCCTTCTGGGTCAATGATTTTCACACTTTTTAATGTGTTTTTCATAGAAGAGCGAAAACCTTTCAGGTACTCTTGACGGAGCTTTTGCTGTTCGGCTTTTTCTTCTTCTGTTATAACGCCAGCTTTGGCTTTGGCAGCAAGTTCATTAATTCTGGCAATTTTTTCGTTTGAAATCATGTTAAACTCCTTTATTGCATTTTGCCTATATACTACTAGATCAAAAAGAGTTTTACAACTGATTCAATCGGCTGTATCGTCATTCTCTATGTATTCCTGAAACCGCCGGTGGACTGTCGCTTTAGACACATCATAGCCAAACCCCCTGAGCGTAGCCGCAATTTCTGCGAACGTCAGTTTATTCGCCCTTAAGCGGACAATCTCTGAGATGGGCACCTCTATTCTTTCTTTTCCGCTGTTTTCATGTTGGTTTTTCAGGTTTTTTTGCGGTTTAAAACCGTTTTTCACTGCGCGTTTCATGCCCCGCTTGATTTTCATGTTGTGAATTTTCCGCTGGTACTCTTCCACAATGCTGACGATCTCCAGCACCATCGAATCAGCCTCCGATAACTCCAGTTCGCCTTTGTGAGCGGTTGTATAGACTTTCACACCTTCTCTATAGATGCAATGAAGCAGTGCGATTTTTGCATTTCCCCGTCCGAGCCTAGTCTCATCCTGAACCAAAATGACATCAATTTCAGAATTCTTGATCTCATCAAGCAGCTCAAATACACCATCCCGATCCATTTCATATCCGCTTGCTTTTTCGGAAATCACTTTGACGACTTCCATGCCGTTCTCGGCCGCAATGGCCGTAAGCTCCTCCTCCTGCCGCTTTAATGACGTCTCCTGCTGTTCTTTATTTGTGCTTACGCGGGCATAAATGAGTGCTTTCATTTTTTCTATCTTTCCTCTCTATCTTACAGTTGCCAATTCATATGCATCCTGATGCTTTTTTTTCAACGGAATCACCAATTCATCTCCCGGCTGGATATCAGTCGTCTGAAGATAATTTTTATCAGCTACCCATTCAATAAAATCTTGTTTGTTCATTTTCTTTTTATCTGTTACCTGGTCAGCTATAGACCAAAGTGTATCGCCTTGCTGGACTTCTATTTTAACATACTGATTAAGCTCCTGGCCGTTGCTTGAATATGACAGCAAAAGGATAACCGCGCTCAAAATCACTGTGAACAGACCGACAAAAATAATAGATTCTTTACCCATGATCATAACCTCCAACAGGAATGTTTGTTCGCTTTTTATAATTTCAGTATATACGAACAAATGTTTCTGTCAATTGTTTTTTCGAACCTATGTTTGTACTGTCAGGAAAATCATGCTATAATCTTCTTAAAATCGACGTTTTGAGGTGCGAAAAATGACGAAGCTATCAAAAAGGCAACTTGATATCCTCAGTTTCATTAAAGCAGAGGTTAAATCAAAAGGATATCCGCCTTCCGTAAGAGAGATCGGAGAGGCTGTCGGGCTTGCGTCCAGCTCAACTGTCCACGGCCACTTGGCCCGTTTGGAAACAAAAGGGCTGATCAGACGAGATCCGACAAAACCAAGAGCAATAGAAATTCTTGATGAAGAAGTAGACATTCCGCAAAGCCAGGTCGTTAATGTACCGGTCATCGGGAAAGTCACGGCGGGATCTCCTATTACAGCAGTAGAAAATATTGAAGAATATTTTCCGCTTCCCGACCGTATGGTTCCCCCAGACGAGCATGTGTTTATGCTTGAGATTATGGGAGACAGTATGATTGATGCAGGTATTCTCGATAGGGATTATGTCATCGTTAAACAGCAAAACACAGCGAACAACGGGGAAATTGTCGTTGCGATGACAGAAGATGATGAGGCTACGGTAAAACGTTTCTATAAAGAGGATACTCACATTCGCTTACAGCCTGAAAACCCAACGATGGCACCGATCATCCTACAGAATGTCAGCATTCTAGGGAAAGTGATTGGTGTGTTCAGAACCGTCCATTAATCTATTGAACTATCAAATGATGAAATAACCCTCTCTTCCTCGATGAAGAGGGGGTTTCTTGTATAAAAAAAAGCAGGCTCGCCCTGAATTTTAGGTGCGAGCCTGAATAGGAGGAAAAAGAACATCATGTTTACACCACAATTATCCATCAATTGATTGTTGAAGTCAAGAAATATTCTTTCCCTCAGGAAACTTTTTATCAAAATGCTGTCTATCAAATATAGACGTAATCTGCTTAAAAATGTTTCATGTTTAGGTCGGGGAATGATATGGCCTCAGATATTATCGAGGGAGCGCGGCGATTAAATTAATATGAAAATTTAGCACATAGTTTAGTTAGTTCTTTTTAATGTAAAAAAACAGCTCACCTTATGATCATGAGCTTCAATCAAAATGAAAATATTGAATACCATAACTCCCTTTTACCCGAACATTTGTACAGTTTTCCGAATGTTCTTCTGCAAAGATACGGTATCGATGAAATGGATCAATTGAAATCTTATCTTGAGCACTAAAATCAAACCAGTTGCCTCTGAATTGTTTCGTGCTCAGCGTGGTATATTGCCCGGTAAGCCCCATCCGTTGAAGTTTAAACTCAATCGAACAACTTTTAGCTCCCAAGATCGTAAACTGATAGCCTAAAAAATACTCGATAGCCGGAACATCACTTATGTTTTCCAAAACAAACGACTTAGTGTTGTCATTTAAAGTAAAGTCGGTTTTGTGATCAAACTCTAATGCTGACGCATGTGTACAAATGCCTAAAAAACACGCCAAAACTGCCGTTAAAACCACTATTTTCATTTTCAATCAAACCCCTCCCTTACCATATTTTACTCTTTCCTCACGTTTATGTATATGTTCTTTGGGAAATCTCGAGGACGCTTCAATCATAAAATTTCATATGTGTTTTTTCCTGTTTATAAAACTGAAGTCTGTCTTGAAGGCTTCCAGTATGAAATTCAAATTTATGGCCGTCAGGGTCGGTAAAATAAATAGACTTTCGATCGCGTTCATTTCGTTCTCTGCCAGGCAGAATATTGACATGAAGCCTTTTTAATTTTGCTAATATGTCTTCAAATTCACGATCTTGAATAGTAAAAGCAATATGTGTATAAGATGCCTTGATGTCATTTCTCGGAATGTCAGGCTCTTCATTAAGTGCAAGCCAGATGCCATTCAAATCAAAATATGCTGTTGTTCTTCCCTTGACCAGCAGCTTGGCATCAAACACTTTGCAATAAAAATCGATCGATGTGTCCAAATGAGAAACAGAAAATAACAAATGATTGATTCCTTGTATCTCCACAATAAAATCCCCCTCTAAGGCTGATCAACCATATGTACGTTTTTGCACCAAGAAAGTTTCATGCAACAAGAAAGTTTCATGCAACAAGAAAAAAATACCAGTGTAAACAAAATCGGATTGTTTAAAATAATGACTGTTAAATGGGTTCAACTAAATTGCTTAATGTGTTTATCATTCATTTACTGCAAAGGTTTTTTCATAAAAATAACAATGTAGGTGATCAAATGAAACATCTCATTGCACTAGCCTCAAAGATTGCTTTCACTCTCGCCCTTTTATATGTGATATTAGACAGGGTCTACTACGCATCGTTTTTAAGTGTGATGTTGATTGCGATTTTCTTAGGTTTTGTCTCATATCTTTCCGGTGACATGCTCGTTCTTCCAAGAACAAACAATATTACAGCTTCATTAGCTGACTTTGGACTTTCATTCGTTTTGATTTGGGTCTTTGCTTTAACCCAAACAAGAAATGATTTTTCACCGTTTGCAGCCGCTCTTCTTTCCGCTGTCTGCCTGACTGTTTTTGAATACTTTTTTCATCGGTATTTACTGAAGAATGTGCTGGATGAAACATTCCGAAATGAACTGACAGCCAGAGATAACACTCTACAATATCAAACAGAAGCCGCTGATGAGATGTATCCTGACGTTACAAACGAGAAGCATGAGGAATAGGAGGCCGACTTATCGCCTCCTATTTTTCAGTAGTTACTTTTCAGAAAACGGGACATTACTTCTGTAAAATCATAAAATCTCTCATTTTGAGTAACAGATCTGCTTTTTAAAGAAAAAATGCCGAACAAAGATCTTCTAAAACCTGTGCTCATTTCGATCTGGATACTCAGCCCTGTTTTTGATTTATTTGCAATGTTATTCGGACTAACGCCTGCATGCGGGTGGTCCGTACTAAGCAAGACAGCAGGAAAACCTGCATTTTGCAGTTCTTCAACTAAACCTGCAGCTCTTTCGCGATCTGTACCGCCAACTTCAATCTGCTGATCTTCTTCTGCATACCCGTGCAATGAAATGACATATTCGTGGTTTTTCGTCATCCTCAAGGCTCTGGGTTCATCAAAATGCGTGCTCGTAATATGCAGTGCAAAATTTCCTGACGATTTTAAGCCTTCAAATACATACATCGAATACTCTTTGCTCAGCTCTCTGGCTACTTCACTTGTCCCGCCTTCAATCCCTCCTCCATGAATGGCTAACACAAGGACAGGGTGTCCGGCTTCTTTCGTTACAATACGGTAATCCGAAGGCTCTTCATTGTTTTTTAATTCCTCAAAATTCTGATAGACATCTTCAGCGTAAATTGAAGAAATGGGAATGAACATCACAAAAACAATCAATAATTTAACAATTTTAAAAGTTGATGGGAAACGTTTGACTATGTTACAATCAACATGCTTCAGGGAATGGAGCAAACGGCGGAGCAGGGATACTTTGGCCGGTTTCATCTACTCCGCCTCTAAGTCCAAATCAACAGGATGTCGGTTTCTTTGAGGCTTTCGCACGAATTCTCTCGTCCTCCTTGTTAAATTTTTGTTAAATTCACAATATTATATACCATTAGCCCGGGCGCTGTTCTTCCCATTTCTGAATTTATGAAAAGGAATTGGCCCCGCTTGTTTCCCAATTCCCATATCTAACACAAAAAAAACGCACCTGCTCTTGGCTTGTGCATTTTTTATTTTCTATCGCTTCTTCGTTTCTTTGCTTTATTCAATTTCATAATGTTTTTTTCAATTTTTCTTATTTTTCGCCTTTGCGGGATTGTTTTCACTTCATAATAAACAGCGATAAATCCGCTTAAAGTTACTGCTGCGATGTAAAGAAAACGGCGTTTGATAAATCGGCCAGCGCGTCTGTGATTCCCCTTCTCTTTTTCCAGCTGTTCGATCACATCTTGATCGAACAGCTGATCGACATACACTTGTTTCATTCCCACTGCAAATCCAGCAGCCAGCCAAAGAACCAGAAATAAACTGATATAAAACATCATTAATCCCTTCCTTTCCCGTCCAGATGCGGCGCAGAATTGGAATGTAACTGATGGAATCGTTAAACAGCTGTCAGACGAAGTCACTTCCTGGTGTTAGGTTCTTTCATTTGAGCGAATATATGTAATGATGTAATGGACAGTTAAAAATTTCAATCCAAACAGCCACATGTGATGAACAGCGGTTAATCTGTTGTCATGTGCAGCTTCTATCAGAAAGGTCTCAGATAATGGAAGCGGAAATGTCCCCGCTCTGGTTTGCAGATAAATCCCCTCATCCCCAGCTCTGTTTTTTCTCCGCTTGCTTGTCAAAACCAGTTTTTCCTGATGATGATAAGGCTTTAAAATGCCTGTCATGCTGCTGAATGGGAGCGGGAGAGAGATGTTCATATATCCCTCTTCATTTGAGCGATACACAGAATACAGAGCGGTAAAAATGGTTTCGTTTTTTTCGTTTGTTCTGATCCAGGCCCGCACTCTTTTTCTGCCGTCTTTTTTCGAATGAACACCCTTTATCTTGCTGTACATTTTATACCAGTCAGGGTTCGTCGACAAATGAATTTGTCCGGTTCTTTTGCTAATCCACTCGTAAACAACAGCAAGCGGCCGAAACCACGTGCTCCACGCCACTTTTGCCTTCACATCATACTCAACGGTTTGTTCATAAAACGATAGAATGAACGGCGCCAGTTTTTCAGGTGAAAAGTCTTTTGAGCGAAGGCTTCTCATATCATCCACAAGCCCTCTGTATTGGACGTTATTTTCAGCTTGAATATGAGCTAAAAAGTCTTTTCCAATCTTTCTTTTTCCGTAGATACGACTGAACGTCTTTACACTGGCCGCATCAAAAGGCTTCGGGCCTTCTATTCTCCATCCGATTAGTGCAGGCAATATCACGGCAAATGCGTTGACAAAACCGTGAATCCAAATCATCTGATTGATGGTCAGTGTCACTTCCTGCCGAAATACACCAAGTGAATAAATCATCGAGAATGTGATTGTCACCATTAAAACGGCAGAAGAAAGCCGAATAAGGATTTTCCCAATCTTATTGCGAAAAGCTGTGGTGAGCACCAAATATGCTTGAAGATAAAGCGCCGCCATATAGAGGCCAACTGCAATGACATCAAGTATTTTGGAATATGAAATCCCAAGCGCGATAAGAATGGGTGAAAACAAAATCACCCATGTCATCCAACTGTACAACAGCCGATTTTTTCTGGTGATTCTCCCGAGCAAGCCGTTAAAGATGGGGATCAGAAAAGCTGAATAGTGGAAGTGGACTGCAGTCAGCAAAATGATGAGAGGGCTAAATTGCATGAATTGCAAATGTGCAGCATAAGCAAAAAACCAAAACCCTCCGCCCGCCAAATAGATAAGCCCGAACAAAATTGATGTCTCTTCGATTCTATGTATCTTTGTATCCCGTAACCGAAGGAGCGCGTACAACGCCAAAAAAACGGTGTAGATCCACCAGACCAGAGCGAACCACCCGACGTCTGTCACTAGAGCCAGCACCGCAAAGAAAGCGGCTGCCGGATAGCATCGCACGAAGCCACATTCCAGAAATTGAACAGCCTTAAGCGGCGATTGATGAAACACAAAAGGAAAAATCCCCGGCACAAAAAATAGGATGGATAACAATACAAGTGCCTCAGCCACTGATAAATCGGGTGCTTCCGCAGCAAGAAATCCTATAAATAAAAGCGTACTGATCATGCCATTTAGTTTTAACATGATTTCTTCGCTTCTTCCTGAAATGTTCCTTTATAAAAGAAAAGAGTGCCGAGAATTGTATTTTGCACATGTACTTGAATGGTGAAGCAATTCTTGCTTTCATCAAACGATTCGGAAACAACAGATGTCCCCGTCAGCCATTTTGGCAGCGGTATTCGTTTTCCGCATAACAACAGCCATTGCTTTCCCGATGTAATTGTCAGAGAGCCGTCAAGAGCAGCCTCAAACGCTAAAACAGAGAGCAAAAGATGAGGACTGCCGAAGAAATCGAGTATTCTGTCGTCTTTTTCGTCATATACCATGATCGCGTCAAAGAAACGTTTTTTGCCTTTAAAGAAAAATGTACGGTTCCATTCTATTCCGATGGTGTCCCGATACAGAAGACTAGCTTTATTTTGTATCGTAAAAGGGATGTCTTTGCCTCTTTCTGAAAAGAAGCACCTGAAAAAAACACCCAGCTTTAACAGCATTCTGACCAGAAAAGAGCCTCCGCTTATTTCTGACATCGTTCCTGTTCCGCTGAATGTATGAGATTCGTCTAATTGATATCGTTTTTGCAATTTGGGATGCAGCAAATGATAGTTCTTGATCGTTTTTTCATAAATCGAGCTCACAATGTCACTTCTTTCTTTTTCGTTTTGTGTGACGGGCACTGGGGAGCTGAACACTAAGAACGCCGCTTGCCGCAGAACACACACTCAACAGGATTGATAATAATACCTCGGAATGTAAAAAAGCGAATCCAGCAAAGAGACCAGCCTGGACAGCATGAAGGACCCATTTTCTCTTTAAGGGAATAAGCCACAAAATACCCAATCCTATCTTCGCTGTTCCTGTAAAAATACTAGTTTCAAAACCCGTAAAGCCCTGATGAAACCAAAACAGACTAAAAATTAAACACATCAAAACATAGACAATAGCAGATCGGATGAAGTGTTTCGGATGTTTATTTTGAACAATCCAAAGCCTTAATGCGTCAAAGCTCCATGCAGTCACCCAGCCAAGCAGCGGCCGAAAAAACAAACGATCAATCCATCTTCCAGGCAGTCCGTAGGCTGTTTTGTACTGGTACTGTGTTAAAAATGTCATTTTCCCGTTGTCTCTTTGTATATACTTCCAGTAGCCATTCCCGCGCCGAATCAGGGATAACGGATGATCAGAGCCAAAAGCCAGTGAGGACACTCTTTCAGATGAACATTTGTCGAAAACACCGACTGTTTCTCCTGTACCCGATACCTTTAACCCAAAGCCTACCCTTGTTTCGTAAAGAAACTTCTGCTTTTCGTCTGGCTGCTTAGGCAAATATGTGATATTTGAAAACCGGAGATCCCATTCTTTATGCAGTGCTGGGGTTTGCGTATATTCCCAGAGCTTATCCAGATCAGATCTCATTTCGATTTCTACATAAATCGGTTTCTGTCTCGTCTCACAGCCCCTCCTCCCTTCTATTTCAAGCAATTCTATATTAGCATATTGATCCTTTTAAAAAAGGGACATATCCCAAAAAAAGTATTTTCATCCTGAAAAATGCATAAGAAAAAGAAGAGATGTTTTCTTCTCTTCTTTTTAAAGAGCTATGTGATCCATTACTGGGTTTTAACCGTTCCATAATGAGTAATTGTGACGTTGACGCTGTACGTGATCGCAGCCTTACTGAAGGTGTCTTCCCAGTTCTTTTTCACCTTTTTCCATAAGTCAGGATGTTCCAGTCTTAATGATTCGTCAAAACCCGCAACATCAGCTTTATACTCTTTCTGGATTTTTTTTAATACATGGCCGACTATTTTTTTCACTTCGTTTTCAATATTCGTCTCAATGCGTTCTATAAACTGGGTGTCCAACGTTTCATTGGTTTTCCAGTTTTCAACCAAGTCCCCTTCTGATTCAATGTCAATATGGAATGAGATATCCGTTCCTTTTACGATAGGCTTGATTTTGCTTTTTATATCATTGATATCGTACGCAATAATCTGCCCGCTCTTTTTATCATGGGCTTTGACAACTCCGCCTTTGCCTTCCCCGGCTATCCATGTAATCCCCTCCGTTTCATACTCATCTAAAGAACCGATCATTTTTTTTGATTTCCCATTAATGACCGTTGCTCCGGAATACTTGACCGCTCCATTTGCCGAGACCACATTTTGCAGTAAAAAGCTGCTGCCAGAATGCAGTTTGCCGATTAGCTTCGCAAGTGTTACAGGGCGCAGTATTCTGGAAACTTTATGTTCATTCTCAGCTAATCCAGTCAGCCGAAATGCCGGAATCTCACCACTCTCTTTCAGCTGGAGGGCATCTCTCGCCTTCCCTTTTGCAGATAAAACAAGACAGCTCAGCCTAATTTCATTATCACGAACAAATTGATCCAGCATTTTGTCCATCGGGTATGTACGCAATACATCTTCACTCATCACAACCACTTTTAAATGCGGGCTGAACACTTCACGGTCCCTTCTTAACGCAACCTCGCTCCCAATCTGCTGTAACGAATCCCCTGTTTCACTAATATTTTGATACGCTTTTTGCGTTCCTTGTCCGCCACCGCCTCCTCCGCTTTGTCCCGCGCCGGCCACTTTTTCATTAACAAATTGATAAGTCAGCGTCATGTTGTCTTTTTTCGGGTAGCTCCCCCCCTCTTCTTTTAGCTCTTTCTCAATATTTGTTTCCTTTCCTTTATCGATTGCGATAGCGAATGTGAGACCTAGCTCTTCTATTTCCCGGCTGCTCCAGCATCCTGTTGCAAAAGTCATTAGCGAACAAACTATGACAATAGCGGTTACTGGGTGTTTGAGTTTACGTTTCACCTCTTTTCCTCCATTTCGATATGACTAAAAGCAAAATCGGCAAAGCGCCAAATATATACAAAGCTAGATGACTGACCAAATCGCCCAAAATAAACACATCATTTTCATTTTTGGGCATGCAAGAAAGAATAAAAACAACAGGAAGCAGCCCAAACATGCAAGAAATCGGTTTCTTTTTGAAAACTTGCGAGACACCCAAGGAAGCTGCATAAAAAGTGATAGTGAACGTGGCGAAAAGCTGCATAATCCAAATGACCAGAAGGAATGATTCGAACCGCTCAAATATTAAACCAGATATTTCAAAGCTTCTCATCAGGTCAAGCGCCGGCCATGTTCTCGTTACAACACCATCAACAGATATGGCACCGATCACCATAACCACGGTAATAATATAAAAACATGTCACAACGCCTGTCCCGATTATAACCGCTTTCACTGCTTTTTTCGGTTTCTTCATAAACGCTACTAAAATGAGCATAATTTCAGAACATGTAAACGAAAGGGCCGTTGTTTTCACTCCTTTGAGAACCGGCATGATTCCATCTCCTAATACAGGGCGTAAATTGTTAACCTCAAATATGCCTATACTCATAAGAGCTACAGTTAAAA
Source organism: Bacillus vallismortis (assembly GCF_004116955.1). Taxonomy (NCBI): domain Bacteria; kingdom Bacillati; phylum Bacillota; class Bacilli; order Caryophanales; family Bacillaceae; genus Bacillus; species Bacillus vallismortis. Next base: position 1,528,961 of record NZ_CP026362.1, read on the forward strand.
AGATGATGACCGTAACCGGAAAGATCATTTCAAACAGCCGGGCAATAGGATCAAGACCTTGTGTAATCGAATATAGCCCGATCCAAAGAACCGTCATGACAATGGCCCACGATGGAGTCCCTTCAAGGAGAAAAAACACAACAATTTCTGACATCACTCTCACTTCAAAGGCACTGAGAGTTAAAAAATAAGTAATGAAAATGAGACTGATGAAAGCACCGAGCCATTTGCCCACAATATGGCCGGAATATTCATAAAACGTCTCCTTAGGATACTGCTGGCTTAATTTGACGATGACTATTCCGGCAATGATCGCGATACCCCCGCCTAATAAAACGGAAATCCATCCATCAGGGGATTTTGTTTGTTCTGTCACTGTCCGAGGGAGCGTAAGAACTCCTGCAGCGAGCATATAATTAATGATGATCACCGTTGCTTGTGCGGTAGTAATTTTACTCTTTGGGCTGGACATAAGCTTAGCACCATCCTGTCGAGGTCATCATTTCACCCGTTTTGCATTATCTGTATTCATGATTTTCGGCCTGCGCTTCATGACTAAGAGAGGCATTCTGATGATAAAATCCTTCCAATCTTTCACATAATAAGGGACCGCTGGGCTTGCGTATGGAAGGCCAAAGCTTTTCAATTTTACGACATGGCTGCTTAAAAGCAGATAATACATAATGACACCAAATAACCCAAACACCGCCGCGCAAAACATCGCGCCAAACCGAAGCACCCGAAGCGCAATGCCTGTACTGTAATGCGGGATGGCAAATGAAGAAATGGCTGTGAGCGCAACGACAATGACCATGATTGGGCTGACAATACCCGCTTGCACAGCTGCTTCCCCGATAATTAACCCGCCAACGATGCCTATTGCAGGTCCGATGGGCTTTGGCAGACGAAGCCCCGCTTCCCGTAAAATTTCGATCGCAATTTCCATAAATAAAGCTTCAATGAGTGAGGGAAACGGAACACCCTGACGCGTCCCGGAAATTGAAATGGCCAGTTTGGTCGGAATTAACCCCGGATGAAAAGAAATAAATGATATATATAAAGCCGGTGCAAATAAGGTTATGATTGCCGCAATGAACCTCAACAATCTGATGAACGAGCTTGGGAACCACCTTTCATAATAATCTTCAGGCGATTGAAGCACCATGCTGAAAGTAACCGGAACAAGCAAAGCAAACGGAGTGCCGTCAAGCAGAATGGCTACTCGCCCTTCCATTAATCCGCTGATGACGCGATCAGGCCGTTCTGTACCTTGTACTTGCGGAAAGGGACTGAGATAATTGTCCTCGATTAGCTGTTCAACATAGCCAGATTCCGGCAGATGGTCGATCTCGATTCCTTTCACTCTTTTTTTTACTTCCTCGACCACTTCTGGATCTGCTATGTCATTCATGTAAGCGATGATTAAATCCTTTTTTAGCCGTGTCCCTACTTCAAATTTCTGAAATGTCAATTGATCATTTTTCCCTTGCTGCCTTAAAAGAGCTGTATTCGTACTCAACTCTTCTGTAAAGCCCGTCCGCGGCCCTCTGACAAGCGCTTCTGAAAGCGGCTCCTCAATGCTTCGATTTTGTTTTTTTACGGTTCCCAGAAGAAAGGCCTGCGGCATTCCATCGATAAGAAGCGCTGTGGAACCCATGAAAACATTCAACACGATAGCACTGATTTTTTCCGACTCTGCGACATCACAAATTGATCCGATTTGATTCTTGATATCCTGCGAAGTGAATTTGCCTTTACCGGGTTGAGAAATGTCCTCTCTTGCTTGATGAGGCTGATTCATGACTAAAGCAGATATCCCTTTATTAATCAAATCCTGATCAGACAGTCCATCAACAAAGATCAATGCCGCTTTCACATGTGAATGATTGATTTCAAATTCCCGGATATGAACGTCTCCGTTATGCCCGATTTTTCTTTTCACTAGTTCAAGGTCGTCCCCGAAATGACCGGATAATACTTCTTGGTCCGTTTCAGCTTTTGATTGATCTGAGCCTTGATGCTGCTTCTTTGTTTTGTACTGATGGTTCCGCCATCTCATAATTGCACCTTCTTATATATCAATCCAAGTAAATACCTTATTGATTGCATATGGAACGAGGAATACAACTAACGCTTGAAGCCATAATGTCCAGTCAGTAAGTGTTAATATCACATTATCCATCTGTCAATCCCCTTCACTCTAATAGGATTATTTTTCCCGTACATCTCTTTTTTATGTTCATCTTTTTTCACAATAAAAAAAGCGTGATGAATGTTTCATCACGCTTTAGAGATATCTAAGTTAAAGAAGGCTCAAAAGAAAGCCGCCAATCACACCCGTGACTACAACAACCCACGGAGGCAGTTTCCAATAAGCAAGCATACTGAACAGTACAGCCGCAAACGCAAAATCAATCGGATTCAAAATCGCACTTGTCCAAATCGGAAAATAAAAAGCTGAAATCAAAATTCCGACTACCGCTGCATTCACTCCTGCAAGAGCTCCTTTTAGATGAGGATTTCTCCGCAAAACATCCCAATAGGGCAGCGCACCTAAAATCAGCAAAAAAGCAGGCAGGAAGATGGCAATAGCAGCTAACATGCCGCTCTGCCAGCCGCCCATGACCGCACCAAGATAGGCGGCGAATGTAAATAATGGCCCCGGCACAGCCTGTGCTGCGCCATATCCTGCTAAAAATGCTTCTTTACTGACCATTCCGGCCGGTACAAATTCCTGTTCCAATAACGGCAAGACAACATGTCCCCCGCCAAAAACCAAGGAACCAGCCCTGTAAAAGCTGTCAAACATAGAAAGCCACCGCAAGTCCGCAGCTTCTCGAAGGACGGGCAGAAGAACAAGCAACCCGAAAAATACAGAAAGACACACTGTTCCGAATGTCTTAGAAATTGGAAAACGGACAGCTGATTCTTTTTTGCCGGCAGACTCTTTAAACATTAGAAAACCAATTGCCGCCGCAAGGATGATAATGCCAGCTTGCGTATACACGGTTTGCCATAAAAGTGCGACAATCAATGCAAACAATGCAATCGTTTTTCGTTTGGCATCGGGCGTCAGTTTTTGAGCCATTCCCGCTATAGCGTGGGCAACAACAGCGACCGCTACGATTTTTAAACCATGAATCCAGCCGGCTTGCTCTACATTGGTATGTTGTAACATAAGAGCAAATATAATCAATGCCAAAACAGAGGGCAGCGTAAAGCCGAGAAATGAAACGATCCCGCCAAGTAACCCGCCACGCATCACACCAATCCCTATCCCAACTTGGCTGCTCGCTGGACCAGGCAAGAACTGGCACAATGCAACTAAATCGGCATAGCTTTTTTCATCCAGCCATTTTCTTTTGCGAATATATTCTTCATAGAAATAGCCCAGATGAGCAATGGGACCTCCGAATGATGTAAATCCAAGTCTTGTTGAAATAATGAAAATTTCTATCAGCGTTTTAAAGCTGTTGCTTTTATGTTCGTGCATTGCTTCCTCCCATGTTCTCAGCATTTTAATAAAGCAGAAATACTCCACTTTAGTATAAAAAACTGAACCATGTTTGCAAGCGCTTGTTTAAAAATGATAACGAATCTTAACTTTCATATAATAAAAAAGCTAAACATTGAGCCTTTTCGCCATTCAGAATCAATTAAAATTCCAGTTTGAAGCTTTCTGCCTGATCTGACACTTCCACAGGTATTCCCATAATCGTTTTCGGTATAGAAACGTAAACAAAGCGCATCTCTTTCTCTAGTTGCTGAAACGCTTTTTCACTGACTACAATCCTGGCCGGTTTTCCCGGGCTGTTATCAATGGCTGCTTTGATTTTTCCTAGCATAAACCCCCCCCTGTTTTAGATTCTAACTCATAGATAGAACCATCATGAAATTGAGTACAGCTAAAACTCCTGAAAAAAATGCGATCCCTTTGCTCCGCCTCCAGAAAAACAGTACGTTGGCTAATAAAACAAAACTGATAAACCCATCAAATCCGCGCAGAACAAGTTGGCTGAACTGGATTTCTTTTTCAACAATAACAATTGCAGCTGCACAAACAATCATAAATAAAAAGACGAAAATATACACTTTCCACTCTCTCACTGTATTTTCTTTCTCATACATGCAGTACTCCCCCCTTTAACAGAAATGTTCATCGACAGAATGCACAATAAATCATGTAAACGACGGGCATGATCCCATTAATTATTATTATATGACTTAATTGATAAAACATCATGTGTCAAGAGGTAAACGAATGGATCTTAATCGCAAAACGCGAAAAACATTACTCTGAAAGCGCCTTTTCAGAAAGTCTGGGAGAAAGCCTTCGCTTTAGAAGGCATCGATTTCATTTCGCCCTGCGGTGTAGAAAAAGTGATTCAGAAACATAGAAGACCACTAATATCAGAAAATGATGTGGCTCGCTGAAAAACCGGATGTTTTTGACTTGTTTCCATCCCCTCTTTTTTTAGAGATTTTGGACAGCCCTTTTTTTCTTCTATGGTTGTAACTGTCCAAGCCGCACGACCAATACGCCATATAATATAGCGTATTAACAATAAAGGAGGAGTATATATGGGTTATTACAAAAAATATAAAGAAGAGTATTATACGGTCAAAAAAACGTATTATAAAAAGTATTACGAATATGATAAAAAATACTGTGATCACCATGATAAAAAAGACTATGACAAAAAATATGATGACTGCCATAAAAAACATGATGACCACGACAAAAAAGACTATGATTATGTTGTAGAGTATAAAAAGCATAAACATTACTAAACTCCATTAACATCTCCTCATTTTCCACTTGTTCCCCGGCTGAATGCCGGGTTTTTTTGATCTGCTATTGCTGGTATAATTTGAAGTTTACTTTCTTATTAATTAGCCTTAATGACAGAATTTAAAATCATATTGAATATTTAGTACATAGTTTTATTAGTTTATAAAAGTGTTTATAAGTATTTGCAGTTATAAAGAAAATTTTATAGCCATAAAAGGTAAATTTTTGTTCTAAAACATAGTATTTTATCTCATTTTTCTCTGTCTATTTGTATCAATCGCCATGAAAAGCTTTGAGGTCATAAGATCGATTGCCAATGTGGTCTGCTTACTTTTTGTTTTGTTCTATGTTAAAGAGGAACTGAAAATATATACACACAAAGCGCTGACGTTCCCCATCATTTGTTTTCTTTGCTTGTCTGTACCTGTACTTTTGTTATTTTGCAGGGGCAAACATATATGAATAGCCCCCTCTTCGTTACCGGCTGGGAAATGATCGCTGTCACACTTTTGATTATCGTTTCTTTACTCATTTGTGTATTTATGTTGAGGAGGATTTCAACTCATTTAAAACAGCTGTGAGCAAATCCTTTTAGAGGAACAGTTTTTCCACATAGAAAAATATAATAATAAAATGAAAAATTTGTCGATTTATATACATAAATTGAGTTCCAAAATAAGGTATAATAAATGATGAAACCATTGCAAAAAAGGGGGAATTGTGTTGAAAAAAGTATTGATTGCAGGAGCAGTAGGAACAGCGGTTCTTTTCGGAACACTATCATCGGGTATTCCAGGTTTGCCCGCGGCAGACACTCAGGTCGCAAAAGCAGCCTCCCAGCTGCCTAAGGGAATCGGCGGCCGCGCCTATCTGAACAGTACAGGCGCTGTTTTCACAGCTAAAATCAAGCTTCCCGACACCGTAAAAAATGATGACTCAGTCTCTACTCCGTATATTTATTCAGGATTTAGCGCAAAAAGCGGAACTGAGGCAGATCTCGGGCTTCAGTACAGCAAACAATACAATGTCTGGAAGCCTCTCATGAAGGTCGGATCCAAAAATAATGAAACGTATATCGAGGGAAAAGATAAATTCACATATACCAAAGGTTTCCGCCCTGGTAGCACAGTCCAAATGACAATCTATAAAAATTTGAACGGAAATACACGCATGACCCTTTGGGGAACGAACAATGACGGGTATACGGGCCGGATTATCACAGAAATCCAAGGAACCAATATCGGCACAATCTCAAAATGGAAAACTCTTGCTACCGCGGCTGTTTCGTATGAAAGTCAGCGTTCTGCCATCAAAGCAACCTTTTCGACAGCTTTCAATAACATCACAATCGACAATAAAGCCGTCACCCCTGTAGTAGATACACAGGATTTCGCAAAGGTTGTCGTTTCAGGAAATAATGTGACGATTTCTCTTAATAAATAAACAAAGCAGCAAAAGACCGCCGGCATTGCCAGGCGGTTTTGCTCAGCATATTCGTAATAATCATCAGAATTTACAGCTCTTGTGTTTGCTTATCTTATTATATTATAGGGTGGAAATTGGTATGAAATCTGGAAAAACAGGTCCTTTTGGAATGATTTTGGTTATTATAGCTCTTTTAATCTCAATACATTTTATGTTTAACACAAAAGCATTGATACCTGCTGGGTATGATCTGGCTATTCATGGAATTGTGATATCAAGAACTTTAATGATCGCTTTTACCTTGTATCTAGTTACAAAATTAGGATACTTTCTTCTGAATAAAAAAGATTAGCTTGCAACGTTAATCTTTTTTATAATGAGTTTTTAGAATATATGTATTATCTTTTTGCTCAATTTTATACAGCTTCATGATGTTTTTCTTACTAAAATGAAGGTTGGCACCAAACCAATCAGCGATTAATAAAGAGGCAGCATTAAACCGCTACCTCAAATAAAAGCTTGTCGCCATGCTTATAGTTGATTAACTTGAAATCATCAATGGTAAAGTCATAAAAATCTTTGACTTCGGGATTGATCCATAATTCAGGGGCTTCAAACTGCTCTCTTTCCATTTGAACTTTCAAATTGTCGATATGACGTGTGTACACATGGCAATCACCAATGTTAAAGATATATTCACCAAGCTCATAACCAGTCACCTGAGCAATCATGCGCTGCAACACATTATACTGAAATACATTGAATGGATTTCCCAACGCCATATCATTGCTCCGTGCTCTTACCTCAAGGTGGAGTTTACCTTGCTTCACATACCATTGTGTCTCGTATACACAAGGTGTTAAAACCATTGAATCTAATTCATCAGGATTCCACAGCATTGTAATATGTCTGCGTGAAGATGGATTGCTTTTCAATTGATGTAGAAGATAGTCAACCTGATCTACTTTTTCTCCATTTAGATTTCTGTTTTTCTTGCCCAGCTGGAAACCATAGGCTTGTCCGATGGTGCCGTCTTCTTGTTTCCATTGATCCCAGATATGTACGCCCATTTTGTTTAATTCTGTAACATCGTTCGATTTCAGCTGCCAAATCCAGAGCAGCTCTTTAATCGCTGTTTTCCAGGCAACTTTTTTTGTTGTTAAAATAGGAACTTCTGAGTTGTCGAATCTCATTTGCTTGCTGATGATGCTTAGTGTGTAAGCAGGTGTTCCATCAGAGTCCCACTTGGTTCTTACATTACATTCTTCATCTGAGATTCCATCATTCATGATATCCTTTATAATTGAATTGTATTGTTTGTCGAATTGTGTCATGTTTACCCTTCCTTTAACCGTTATCAGCCATGTGATGCCATCATCTTAACATAAGTTTGTGCTGCCTTTATCTCCAATTTTGTATTGTAACACATTAGGTTTACAGCAAGCATGTCAGTTACATTCACCCTTCTACATTTTTCTTAAAGGCAGACTCAACTCTATTTGCATTAAGTATAAAGCTTCTACACTTCCTCTGCTGTTCCATCAAAGTAATGGCAGCTCAAATTTAAACCACATCTCCTTTTATTCAATGATCAGCAACAAACCTACCTTTAATTATGTTCGCCAATGTTCCAATACCTCTTACAATTTTTTCTGCCAGTTTTCTTGCTAGCATGACAGCATAATCACTAAGGATTGTTCGTCAATCTCTTGAAATAAAGAAAACCCTTCTTCTAGTATTACTCCCATTCACTGTGATGGAATCCGTTCTCCTAACTAATTAGTAACAGATGTATCAGAAACAGCCCTATTTGTAAACTATTATTAAATTTGACCATACCAAATGATTTAAACCACATATATTAATTTCGAGTATAACAAAAGGAGGAATTTAAGTGGGGTATTATAAAAAATATAAAGAAGAGTACTACACTTGGAAGAAAAAGTATTACAAAAAGTATTACGACCATGATAAAAAGCATTATGATCATGATAAAAAGTATTGTGATCACGACAAAAAGCATTATGACCATGACAAAAAGTATTGTGATCACGACAAAAAGCATTATGATCATGACAAAAAGTATTGTGATGAACACGATTATCATTATGACAAAAAATATTATGATGACGATGATTATTATTATGATTATGTCAAATCGTATAAAAAATATCACTAAAACTCTTACACATCTATTTCCTTCCTCGGTGACAGACCGGGGTTTTTTTTATGATATTTGTCGAGGATATCAGTATGGATTGGTCAGTCTAGCATTATTTCATCTTGTATGTTGAACTTGGCTCAATGAGTTCAATGACTAAAGAATACATCTCATTTAACAACTTGGCTTGTAATTAGTATTATTGCTAGTATTTAGTGAACCACCCCTACTATTTAAAACTATTTTTTTGTAGAGATGCTTAATCCATCGACATTTTTATCACAAAATGGTAAAATTAATATTAAAAATGTGAATATTCAAGAAAGGAAGCGTTGATATGTATATGAGTATTATCATATTAGCATCTATGCTTTTATGGGGTGCAGTGATCCATGAACTAAATAAACCTTCAAAAACGCAAAGCACCCGAAAAATTGTTTCTTTGACATCTTTAGGTTCTTTATCAACTATAGTTATTACGATTTCACTTTTTCAAAACTTCCCATTTTAACATTATAATACATTATTCATTTTTGAATACGATAAGGTGTGCCTTGGCTAACCTCCATGAATCCTCCTTCAGAAAATCAGCCAAGGTTATTGCTTTTACTTCGTTCCCGTAGAACCGTGTCCGCCTCTATCTACATTACCTAAATGCTCTACTTCAATCAATTCAACTGCTGGCATCTTTTTCATGATTCTGAACTGGCAGATCCGATCTCCTTTTTTCATTTCAGTATCCCGTAACGCATAAGCGGGGAAAAACCAGAAATCGCCGTCACCCTTGTATGACTCATCGATAACACCCATTGAGTTTGTTTGAATAACGCCAAAGTTTTTATATGTACTTGAACGGGGAACGACATGTGCTTCGTAGCCTTCGGGCAATTCCATAGCTACACCTAATGGGACAAGTTTAAATTCACCTTTTTTCATTGCAACATCTTCAGCTGCTCGAAGATCAATCCAATCTCCTTGCTCAATTTTGCTGATTCTTGTTTGTGTTTCATCTAGATATTTGATTTTTATTTGCATTGACATAAGTATGACTCCTTTAGGATTATTTAGTTACCACACGGTAATTTTTCAATGGCATTTCTGTCTTTGCAATATATTTCAACATAGCTGCTATCTGCCAACAATAGGACAAGTTCGCAATCACTGTCAACAAACTCCTCATATGTCTCGACTTGATCAATTGTTTTCCCAAATGGAAATGCTTGCAGATTTGTTTCTAACCGATTCGCAAAGTCAGTCCTTTCAACAATTGCGTAATCATTAAAAAGCTCCTCATTATCTAGCTCTTCGTCTATAACAAAATAGGATTCTCCACTCGTAAGCCACATATAATTAGATATGTCTAACGGCTGAAGCATCTTCCATAGTTAAACACCGTATTCATTCGGTATTTGAAAGTGAACTCCCCTTAACATATATACTCCTCTCTTACAATTACTGCATTGTTAGGCGTTTTACACGAAATCGACTGCCATTTGATCCCGATCTTCTTTCTTCTGAATACTCATTTCATAAATTTTCGCGCCTGTAACAAAAGGGCGCCCCGTATTCTCCTGGTTTTTATCAATAAGAGCCAGTCGTACTCTTTATGGGGGGATTTCCCATTAATGAAATCCTTCTGGAGCCAGCGTCGGCATTGATAAGCACCTTCTTCTCTATCATAGATTTACTATTGAATGATTTCAAATGAAGTTGAATAAAATAAAATTGAACGTATCCAACAATTAACAATTTATGTTATCGCTATATGCGTTTTTTATTATTCCATAAGAAAGAAGGAAACCTTGATGACAAAGCTTTGCCGAGAAGTTTGGATCGAAGTCAATCTTGATGCCATAAAAAAAAACTTGCGAGCGATTCGCCGCCATATTCCTAATAAGAGCAAAATTATGGCTGTCGTAAAAGCAAACGGTTATGGCCATGGATCTGTAGAAGTGGCGCGCCATGCTCTGGAACACGGAGCGAGTGAGCTCGCTGTTGCCAGCGTAGAGGAGGGAATCGTTTTACGAAAAGCGGGCATTACAGCACCTATCCTTGTGCTTGGTTTTACATCCCTTAGTTGTGTGAAAAAATCAGCAGATTGGAATATAGAGTTAACCGCATTCCAGGCTGATTGGATTCAAAACGCGAACAAGATATTGGAAAACGAAGATAGTGCTAATCGATTGGGTATTCATATTAATGTAGACACCGGAATGGGACGATTAGGTGTACGCACAAAAGAAAAACTTTTAGCAGTAGTGAATGCAGTAACAGCAAGTAAATTCCTAAGATGGGCAGGTATCTATACACATTTTTCAACAGCTGATGAACCAGACACTACACTAACCAAGCTGCAGCACGATACCTTTATCAGTTTTCTCAGCTTCTTAAAAAATCAAGAAATTGAATTGCCCACCGTGCATATGAACAATACGGCTGCGGCGATCGCTTTTCCTGAATATAGCGCTGATATGATTCGTTTAGGCATCGGCATGTATGGCTTATACCCTTCAGACTATATTAAACAACTAGGCCTCGTGAAGCTTGAACCTGCATTAAGTTTAAAAGCGCGAATCGCTTATGTAAAAACCATGCGGACAGAACCCCGAACCGTTAGCTATGGGGCTACATATATAGCAGAACCTGACGAAGTCATCGCCACATTGCCGGTCGGGTATGCTGACGGTTATTCTCGCGCCCTTTCCAATCGCGGGTTTGTTCTTCATCGCGGAAGACGAGTGCCAGTTGCGGGGAGAGTAACAATGGATATGATCATGGTCAGTTTAGGAGAGCATGGTGAAGGCAAACAAGGTGAGGAAGTCGTAATTTACGGTCAGCAAAAGGGAGCTGAGATCACCGTTGATGAGGTTGCTGACATGCTTAATACGATTAACTACGAAGTGGTGTCAACATTAAGCCGCCGCATCCCTCGTTTTTATATAAGAGATGGTGAGATTTTCAAGGTATCAACCCCAGTAATGTACGTGTAGGGTTTTCTTGCGTTTTTTGCAAATACGTTATGCTGACCAAGATTCCTCTAACGGGGGAATTTACTTTTCAAACCCCCCCTATAACAGAGAGATGTAATGCGCCGAATTAATGTTTGATATACCTCAAGGACTGATTTTTCATGGTATTTTTATCGTGTCGACAACGAAAATGCTCTTTGCGTTCTTTACATGTACGCCCCTTCGTTTCCGGCATGAATTTCTGCAAAAACCATCACAAAGTTTGATATCCAAAGGAAAAACACTTATCCCAGAACTAAGTTCTCTTCATCTTCGAGGAAATGTTTCCGCTAGGTAAGACCGCTCTCCTTGTCTGATCCCTTGCCTAGTTGTGTGTTTTTTTTGCCTCTGCACGCTTATCTTCTTAAATTTGTTTAAGACATATAACGTCTCATTGATCAAAAGGGATTAGTAGATGTTTTATAATATTCTATATTTTTTACCTGTTTTAGTAACCCCCTTATATAGAGTCAAACATGCTTTTTAAGCTTGTTGAATGATATAGAAACATCATAAAAACACCCCTTACGGTAACGTGAGGGGCTTATTTGTTTCCGTTTTCTTCGTGAACCAAAAATTTAGACGGATACCAAATCAGGTTTGAATCACAAAACAAAATGGATTATCTGCTTTTCCCTCCAATAGCCAGTACATTCGTCGTTACGTTAGCACTGCCATTACTTTGATATCCTCTACCGTAAGCGCGGTTTCATACATCTTTCCTAAGCTTTCCCACTTCTTGAAGTGTTCGCTGACAGATACAGTTCCGCTCGTTCGTTTTGTCTGCCGGACACTCCCATACTGTTTAAATATTGCGAAACCTATACATAGAAGGTTGGTTCATTCATAATTGTTTCATTTGGTACTTACCGTGATGATTTGTTTATCTCATCATCTTTCAAAACAAGGAAACAAATTATATTGTTCTTTCGTTAATCTCCTGACAGAAAATACACTTTTTACGTCCCACACTTCTCATTAGGCTTTTCGAAAGCTCTTCAAAGCCGAATTGAGATCCTTTGTTTGGCTGTAAATTTTCTTATACAAATCAAATAGTGTTTTATATTTTTGAACATTTTGTTCCTTTGGGTAAAATACAGCAGCCTCACGAATGAACTGCTCTGCACATTCTTCAAGGGATTCAAACCACCTACTTCCAAAAGCAGCTAACATAGCGGCCCCCATGGCTGGGCCCTGTTCATTTTCTAACTGAATCACCCTCGCATTGAAAATATCTGCCTGCATTTGAAGCCACGTTTCATTTTTAGCTCCCCCACCGATAGAAACAACAGTATGAATTGATTTTCCCGATTCGCGAAATAGCTCAATTGATTCATGTAAAGAGAATGTGATGCCTTCCATTACTGCCCTCACAAAATGCTCTCTTTTATGAGCTCCATCCATTCCGATAAAACTTCCCCGAATAGAAGAATCCGCATGCGGCGTTCTTTCACCAACCAAATAAGGAGTGTATAATAGTCCATTTGCTCCTATCGGAATGGATTCCATCCCCTGCAGTAATTGCTCAAACGATTCGTTTGGTGCAAACGTTCTTTTAAACCAATCCAAACTGTATCCTGCAGCAAGCGTGACTCCCATCGTATAAAAAGAATCCTTTTTTCCATGATGAAAAAAATGCACTTTCCCTTTAAAATCTCTTTCATTGCCTTCTTCGCAGGAAAGTATGACCCCTGACGTCCCAATACTGCATAGTGTTTTTTCTGATGAGAGGATACCGGCTCCGATAGCACCGCAAGCGTTATCTGCTCCCCCAGCGTACACTTTTGTTTTTTCCAATAGCCCCGTCTCCGCCGCAACGTTGGGAAGCAGCGACCCTACACATTCATGAGATTCAACAAGCGGAGGACAAATAGCTGCAGAAATACCAAATTGGTTGCAAATATCATCACTCCACTCCCTGCGAGTCATATGTAAAAGTAAAGTTCCTGCCGCATCGGAGTAGTCGGTGTGAATCGCACCAGTCATACGGAATCTCACATAGTCCTTCGGAAGCAAAAAAACAGCAGTTTTTTTAAAAAGTTCAGGTTCATGTTCCTTCACCCATAGCATTTTTGGTAATGTAAACCCTTCTAGAACACGGTTTTTTGTGATGTCAAGCAGATGATCGCCGCATTCCTCGGTCATCCTCTTACATTGAGGTGTCGTTCTGGTATCATTCCAAAGAATGGCATGACGTAACACCTGTTTATCTTGGTCAAGCAGGACCAACCCATGCATTTGTCCTGAATAGCTTATGCCGTCAATGTCCTTGGCTTCAACGTTAGATATAGAAACCAATTCAGCCAATGCAACAATTGTTTGCTGCACCCAGTCTTCAGGATTTTGCTCACTATATCCCGCCTTCTCTTGAATGAGCGGATAACTTTTGGACGTTTCTGCACAAACCTTGCCGTTTTGATTGACTAAAATCGTTTTAACAGCACTCGTTCCAAGATCTATTCCAATGACATACTTCATGTTTTCACCTCTTACCCTTGTAAAAAAACATTCACTCTAGATAAATGCCCAGTTATAGAAATGACCCGTCATAACAATAAACAATAGTTAAGGAATCATGACGGGTAGTCTCAAGTATTGGCTATCATGCTATACCTTTTTATAGCGGTTCTCTTGATCTGTTATACTTCTAAAATGTATTGGTTCAATACCGCTTTTAATCGCTCCTGTCTTCCTGATTCGTTTTTAATCGCTTTATGATTTAGCGCATATTGCTCAAGAGTATGGAAATTAGCTCTTCCTTCTATAATTTCAAGACCAATTCCTTCAGTAAAGCTGCGATAACGATGTTGAATCACATCATCAAACACACGATCTTCGATTAATTTATGGGCTACTCTCAATCCTCTTGCAAATGCATCCATCCCCGCAATATGGGCATGCACTAAATCATCAGGCTCAAAAGAAGATCTGCTGACCTTCGCGTCAAAGTTTAATCCGCCGCTACCAAGGCCGCCATTTTGCAGGATCTCGTACATTGCTAATGTCGTAGAATATAAATCTGTCGGAAATTCATCCGTGTCCCAGCCTAAAAGAGGATGACCTTGGTTCGCGTCAACAGAGCCAAGCAGACCATGTACTCTTGCTATGCGTAATTCATGTTCAAATGTATGTCCGGCTAATGTGGCATGATTGGCTTCGAGATTTAATTTAAAATGACTGTCTAAGCCATATTGCTTTAAAAAGGCAATGGTTGTTGCTGCATCTGTATCATATTGATGAGTGGTCGGCTCTTTTGGTTTTGGTTCAATCAAAAACTGCCCTGTATACCCGATTTCCTTCGCATAATCCACTGCCATATGCATAAATCTGGCCAAATTATCAAGCTCTAATTTCAAATCGGTATTTAACAGTGTTTCGTATCCTTCACGGCCGCCCCAAAACACATAATTCTCGGCGCCAAGTTCTTTTGCTGTTTCTAGCCCTTTTTTTACTTGTGCTGCAGCATACGCAAACACATCTGCATTGCAGGAAGTCGCGGCACCATGGACGAAACGGGGATTCGTGAACATGTTTGCAGTATTCCATAATAGCTTAACGTTGCTGGTTCTCATGTATTCTTTCAACATGCTCACGATACTGTCTACATTTTGATTCGTCTCTTTTAACGTACTTCCTTCCGGTGCAATATCTCGGTCATGAAAAGCAAAATATGGTGCATCCAGTTTTTCAAACAGCTCAAATGCTGCATCTACTCTCGCCTTGGCCAGATCCATTCCTTTATACTGATCCCACGGTCTTTGCATCGTAGCCGCTCCAAAAACGTCTGTGCCATCAGCGGTAAATGTATGCCAATAAGCAATCGAAAAACGCAAATGCTCTTTCATCGTTTTTCCGCCGATTACTTCTTTAGCATTATAATATTTAAATGCTAAAGGATTAGTGGAGTCTGTCCCTTCGTAAACCACTTTGTTTACGCTTTCAAAATAGTTAACTGAACTAGAATGAGAGTGAACCATGTGATTTCCCCCTTAAAAATAAATTCAGGCGCATTTTATGTCATATGGTAAGCAAGTTATTTATTAGTTTGTTGACTAAACAAACTAACTTATTTTCATCTTATATAACCTCATCCGTATTTTCAATATTTTTTTCGTTTTTTATGAACACATTAGATATAATAAGGGTAAGATTCGATATGTACCATGTTTCATACTGAACACATAAAATGTCAACTTAATTTATAGGTTATACAAATGGAGTGGATGAAGTGGATATCGCAGATCAAACCTTTGTCAAAAAAGTAAATCAAAAATTATTATTAAAAGAAATACTTAAGAACTCACCTATTTCAAGAGCAAAATTATCTGAAAAGACTGGATTAAATAAATCAACTGTTTCATCACAGGTAAACACATTAATGAAAGAAAACCTTGTATTTGAAATCGGCCAGGGCCAATCAAGCGGCGGCAGAAGACCTGTCATGCTTGTTTTTAATCAAAAGGCGGGATACTCCGTAGGGATAGACGTTGGTGTGGATTATATTAATGGCATTTTAACAGACCTTGAAGGGACGATCGTCCTGGATCAACACCATCATTTGGAATGTCATTCTCCAGAAATAACGAAAGACATTCTAGTGAATATGATTCATCACTTTATGACACATATGCCACAATCTCCGTACGGGCTTATTGGTATAGGGATATGCGTTCCTGGGCTCATTGATGAAAATCAAAAAATTGTTTTCACTCCGAACTCCAACTGGAGAAATATTGACTTAAAACCTTTCATTCAAGAGACGTTCAATATTCCTGTTTTTATTGAAAATGAGGCAAATGCCGGTGCATATGGAGAAAAAGTATTCGGTGCTGCAAAAAATCACGAAAACATTATTTATGCAAGTATCAGTACAGGAATAGGGATCGGTGTCATTATCAACAATCATTTATATAGAGGGGTAAGCGGATTTTCTGGAGAAATGGGACATATGACAATAGATTTTAATGGACCTAAATGCAGTTGCGGAAACCGAGGCTGCTGGGAATTGTATGCCTCCGAGAAGGCTTTATTAACAACTCTTCAGACGAAAGAGAAAAAAGTGTCCACTCAAGATATCATAGACCTCGCCCATCTGAATGATATTGGAACTTTAAACGCGCTACAAAATTTTGGATTCTATTTAGGCATAGGCCTTACCAATATTTTAAATACGTTCAACCCACAAGCCATCATTTTAAGAAACAGCATCATCGAATCGCATCCAATGGTTTTACAATCAATTAGAAGTGAAGTGTTATCTAGGGGTTATTCCCAATTTGCCAATAGCTATGAGTTATTGCCATCTTCCTTAGGAAAGAGTGCACCTGCATTAGGAATGTCTTCTATTGTGATTGAACATTTTCTAGATATCGTTACATGATGAATTGTACAATACGCTATGTTCTATGCTCATCTTCGAAGATGAGTTTTTGTTTTGTTGATTTCATGATGAATAAGACCATTTTATTAAGGATACCTTCTCCTATGAAAAAGGAGTTCTTCACTAGAAGTCTCCTTTTTCACGTGTATATTATTTTTCTTTATAACGAAAATATCTAAAGTCGGCCGGAATATGATTTCCACTTGTATCTTGACATTGCATTCCTACAAAAGCACCTGTGAAGAAGCCTCCTCCACGAATATAATCATCTGATAATTTTTTCGATTCCAATGCAATGTCAATTTTTCTCCAATCTTCTTTGTTAAACGAATAGAAATAATAATAGTTTTCCTTTTCAACGCTTACTCTTAGATAGATATACTTTACCTCATGAGGAATCACAATTTTATTTTTCAATGGCTGTGAAAAAGAGAAGTTATCACATATTGTTAATTCAAGAATACGGCCAAGTTCTTCATCATGCGTGACTTGAAGAGCCGTCCAGTTTTCGGTATTGTAGTAGTTCACCAATCCGGCGGCTTGTTGAAAATTCTCCGGGTAAAACTCAACTGCAGTTTCCGCTTCAAAATGGAGACTTTGCCAGCGTCTGGCGACAAATGCCTGAGTAAATGTCGAGGTTAATGATTCATGACCGTATAATCGCAAATGATTTGGCACTTGAGTCAACGAGCCTAATTCATTTGTAAATGGGATCCTTAACGTTTGAAAATGAATATTTAATGTTGGATCTACGAATTCATCAACTTCCGGGCAGGTTGCTGGAAACACCTTTTCTGATACAGCCGGGGCTTCTACCTCCAAGCTTCCTTCTTTTCCACCTGCTACATAAGGCCATTCATCTTTCCAATAGAGTTTTTGAATAGCTGTTTCTCTGCCCAAAGGACAATATCCTCTCTGCTGAAAAATGGAATCATCGTCAGGATGTATGGGACGCCCTGTTAAATGAGCTAAATACCACTCACCTGTATGTGTTTGAACAATGGAGGCATGTCCACATTTTTGCAGCGGATTTTCTGGGTCATGCCACGATGTTAAGAGTGGATTATCGGGATGAACTTCATATGGCCCTTCAATATTTGCAGAACGGGCAATTGTAGCAGCGTGTTCGAACCGTGTTCCTCCTTCTGCAGTTAATAAATAATAATAGTTCCCGATACGATAAAGGTGCGGAGCTTCTGTCAGTTTTCTATCCGTTCCTTTAAATATAACTTTCGGTTTACCAATTAATTTTTGCTCCTTATCAGAATACTCTTGTATGACTATTCCTCCAAATGAATGCCGATCAATACGCTGATCCCATAACATATTTAATAAATATTTTTTCCCATCTGTATCATGAAATAAAGATGCATCAAACCCCGAGCTATTTAATGTAATCGGTTCTCCCCAGTCACCATTAACCGTTTCACAAGTCACCAAATAATTGTGACAATCTTTCCAAGCGCCATCTACGACCTTAACATCCGTATAGACGAGCCAAAACCTTCCGTCGCTATAACTTAAACATGGCGCCCAAACCCCCCCTGAGTTAGGGTTTCCTTTCATGTCTAATTGTGAAACTCTCTGTAATGGATGTGCAACTAAGTGCCAATTCACTAAATCTTTTGAGTGATGTATCTGTACTCCTGGAAACCACTCAAATGTAGATACAGCGATATAATAATCCTCTCCTACCCTACAAATACTTGGATCGGGATTGAATCCTTTAAGTACTGGATTGATAATCTTCATTTGGGACTCCTCCTCAGTTTATTTCCTTTTTTAAGCTTTGAAATCATCAATATGATCCAAATAAACTTTGTCTCTATTCTCTAATTCTCGAAGCATATTTTTATATTTTTTCTCATCTAAGTTATAGAAATGAATATCGATCATGGCTAAAACAAGCAAAATCGCGGGAATAATGGTAGTTGTAATTAAAATGCCCGTTAATGCCTCGGGCGTTTGTGCCTGGTTTGCCACATATCCAAACTTATCAAGAACCAATCCCGGTACGCCCCCTCCCAAGGCCATGCCAAATTTAAAGAAAAACCCGATGATAGCATATATGAGCCCGCCCATTCTTTTCCCAGTCCTATACTCGCCATATTCTATTGTTTCAGGAATGAGCGCCCACATATATCCCCCGGCAGTGAGGCTTCCAGCAGCAGCGATTAATCGAAAGAAGAGTATGAGGTATATATTACTTGGCGGAACAAACAGTAAAGCTAGGAGGCCGATTATATTCAGTAATAATGCATAGTTTAGTAATTTCTTCTTCCCCAATCGCTGATGAAGCTTTGGAATAAAAGGTAAAATGACCAATGCAGGCAAGCTTCCTATCAAACCGTACCACTTCACTAAATCCTCTCTTCCTAAGTTATACGTCACGTAATAAATGCCTACTGAATTACTGATTGAATTCACTCCGAAAATGATAATAAAGAAAATACTTAATACAACAAGGGGACGATTCACATGAAATTGCTCAAATATATCGGAAAATTTAATTTTTTCGTCAGATTTTTGAAGAGTGACACGCTCTTTTGTGCTTTTAAAACAAAAGATTAAAAGGAACGCGCCTATCATACCCAAAATACCCATGGTTAGTTGCCAGCCAAGAGATTCGTTACCGGAAATATCGCTTAAATAGGCAGCCAGTAAGGGAACAAAAAAAGCAACGACAAGTCCTCCAAGATTTGCAAATAGCATGCGAACGGATGTTATGCTAACAACTTCTTGATTATTTCTAGTCATTGCAGAAGTTAACGCGCCATATGGAACGTTTATCATTGTATATGTAAGCGACAAGCCAACATAGGTGATATAGGCATATATTAATTTCCCCATATCCGAAAAATCTGGAGTTGTAAAACAGAGTATGGCCAGTATGACAAATGGGAAAGCTCCGAATAATAGATACGGTCTAAAGCGTCCAAATCTGCTGTTCGTTCTGTCTACTATTGTTCCAATAAAAGGATCAGCGAGAGCGTCAATTATTCTAACCACTAAAAACATCGTGCCGGCTGTTGCCGCCGATAAACCAAATACATCTGTATAGAAGAACAAAAGATAAGTAGACACCGTTGCATAAATTAAATTACATGCGAAATCCCCGGACGCATATCCAACTTTTTCAACCATCCTAATCTTCTTTACATTTTCACTGAGCATGATTACTCCCCTTTTCGATCCTTTAATATGGAACAGTAAGAAATGGAAAAATCTCTTCAGACTTATGCCCAGTGTTTATAAAAGCGCTTTCAAAAAGGTGTTGAAAATCTTAGTGGTTACTTTACTGAGCATTATCATCCTCTAAATCGTGATCAGCAAGCAGTACATTCATCTGTTGGTCGTCGAGCCTCTCCCCCTTTTAATCCGTATTGAATAAGAACTTATCTTATGGACAACTGTAAGTTCATTTCATTAGTTTGTTGATCAAACAAACTAACTTGGTTTAATATTATAAAATCCTTTCAGCTTTTTCAACGTTTTTTTCAGATAAATCAAATTGCGCTGAGATAAATCTTGATTTGGGGCTTGTTTTTTTATATCGTTTCTCAATATGTAAGAAACCTCATCATCAATTCATGTATTTTTGTTGTTTACTAAAGGAATTGGTAAGCGGGAAGTAGAGTTTGGTACATATGATCGCAGAGATAATTGGAAGGCTGTTAGCTACCGCTTATGTCAAGTCTGTTGACGGGTATCTGAATAATGGCCGAGGAGCTAATCACAGGGTTAAACAGAAACACACAATGGTTTAAATCAGGTAAGCACCAAGTGCAAAATAAAAGAAACCGAAGTTCGTCCTCCCCAACATCAACTGAGTAACACAAACGTTTACACATTGTATTGAGATAGGAAGAACTATCCGATTGGCTATCCAAAATGAACTAATGTTTGTCGTGCAGAAAAAATATCAGGGCCTCTTCCATTTCCTTTTCTAAGTCATTATTATTTAAATCGAATAATGTTCCACAACCGCTTCCTATAAATCCACCGTAGTAATACCATAAATCAATTGTAAAAGCGTCTACATCTTCATTGGCAGTTACAGTTCCAAAATGAATTGTGACTTGGGAACGGTATTCTTTTTCCAAGCACCTCTCAGCTGTTAAATCACTTATCACATCTCCATCTATATCTCTACAAATTTTAATGCTGAGGTTACGTTTGCCATGACCTTCAAAAACATCTGTATATTTACGCTGCAATTTTTCTCCCACTACTTCCCCTAAGTCTTCCAACGCAGATATTTTTTGTTTTAATTCTAGATTTATATCCTTCTCTAGAATATGCAAATAGCCATCAGCGTCTGGACTATGATTTTTCTGTATCTTGAATCGCATATTGTTCGTTCTTGTCTCTAAGTAGTTCGAAATTAATGAACGGTATGTATAAATCTTTGTTTGATAAATTTAATTTGTTTCTAAAGTATTTAATCGCTTCATCCTGTTCTTTAGAAATAATGTTTGGCATTTTTTCAATCTCCTTTTTGTATAATGTTTTAATACACACTGAATTGGGTAAAAATCTGTAGAGGTGATTTCTTTGAATAATGAACATAAAGTTACTCATTACTCTTCATTTGTTTTTTCAACAATTATGGTTTTGCTGGTTGCTATCTTTCCACAATACACTTCTTGGTTTGTAACACTTTTCTTCCTTGGTTTTGCACTTATCTATACATTCCAAAAACATAAAACAAGCTCTTCAAAAACAATTTCTTATACTTCGTATTTTTTATTTATCGTTTCATTGACTTACACTTTAGTCAATATGTAATATTAATCCTCCCTTTCTGGGAGGATTTTTTTGTTTAAACTTATTTATCAGCAGCTTTTGGGCCACCTCTATCTGTAATGATAAAGCTATCTGAGCTAATTTTTTTCTTGCGATCTTTGTCTTCATAAATTGTAACATTGTGGCGTGTCATTAGTGTCGCCCCGGCCATTTTAAACTCTTTACGATCTTTAAAATAAACAACAGGATATTCACCTAAAATAACCATATTGGCTAAACCCGCTAAGTAAGATGACCATCCCCCTGAAGGAAGATTTAATGCAAATCCTAGTGTCTGAACAACTGCAGCTAAAGAATATTTTTCGAATTTTGTGCTTCCGTACTCGGTTCCAGCTGATTCCCAGTCATCAGCAGTTGGTTTACTGTTTTGACTGTTAAGCACTGAGGCTGTTTTAAGTACATTAACTGGTTGATTAACACTTAATGTAGTTGTTTGGTTTTTTCTGGATTCTTCTTTAGCTTCCGCCCCAGTCGCAAAAGGAGAAAGCAACCCGCCAATGGACAACATTCCAACAATACCAACCTTACAAATCGTAGAGTTCATGGTAATCCTCCTCCAAATGTAAAATTTTGTGTACATTCGGCTATTAACCCATATATATCCATTTAAACTATAAAATAATATTTTTTAACTAATCTGTCATAATTGTTCACTCATATAATCAACCCATTCAATAAAAGCATTAATTATAGGTTGTGTATTGCTGTATCTGCTTTTTATTTCCAGACTCATTCTCATTGTATCAACAGACATTGTATGTGCTTTAACTGCCTATTAACATGCTTATTCAGCAACATAACTAAAAAACAAACATTCCCCTGTCTCGATAAAATATCGTTTTTATTGAATGTTTAATTTTATTTTTACTCCAGTGCTATTTTATAATCTTCATTAAGCCATTTGAGTAGTAATCATATCTTTCTAGTCTATAAAATGACTTGTTTAAATACCAGCTATAAAGTGAATTAGTTCCTTTGCTTGAATTGCATGATTTACAAGCAGGAACATTATTACTTAAATCGTTTGCACTACTAGGGTCAACATGGTTTAGATGGAGTTTTTGATTGTTAACTTTAAAATGATCTATCTCCGATAATCTACAATAGGCACAACTGTAGTAAAAATATGATTTACACCTGTCTCTCTCAACCTCAGAAATTTTGTGTTTTTTCTTTTTCCTTTTTAACTGGTAAAACTTTATTTTTTCTTTATTGAACCTTTGGTATTCTTTTATGGAACCGTTTTGAGTTCTCTTCTTCCAAGCTATATTGTTCCGTTCTCTTCCTTTATCACTCTTAGCATATTTTTCTTTCATGATTCTAGAAGATTCTCGATTATTAATAGCCCATTTATGGGCTTTATTGATAGCGCATGATTTGCAATATGGGTATAATCCAACTACGTTATTACTTTTATTTTTATAGTACATATCTGTTAACTGCCAATCATTGCATATTGAACAAAGCTTGTATTCAACTTCATTGATTGTTTTGTGCGTTTTATTGTATTTGTCCTTTTTCCTTTGAATTGCTCTTCTATCTTTCTCTTCTTGTGTTAACCCGATCACTTTTACACTCCTCTAATTTTATTTTTATCCAACAAATCAATTATGTAAGTCTCGTACATGTCATCCCAATAAGGGTCTGTTCTTGCTATGTATTTCTTTACTCTTCCGTTCTCCTCAATCTTAAAGGTTTGTCCCTTTTGAATATCAGTGAACTTTTTTTTCTCCAGATTCCTCTGATTAATATTTCAACTTCTTTAACCTCAACTGTTTGCTGCATCACATTCCTCCTTTTTGATTTTCATGTGTCAACACTGTAGATAACTATACTTTTTAGAATGGTAGCAAAATCGAATCCCATTAAGTACCACCGCCATATCGCTTTATATATCACCTTCGCTTAGCTAATATGTTCTAAGTAGGAGGTGATATTTTGTTTGTATCGCCAATGCTATTGCAATCGATAAAGGAACCATTAGATGACGAGAACTATATCACTAAGCTCAAATTTGATGGAATCAGACTCATCCTTTCTAAATTTGATAATCAGATAAAGCTATATACTCGTCACAACAACAAAGTAACAAGCAAGTTTCCAGAACTCTTGGACTTAGATATTCCAGATGGAACCGTACTCGATGGTGAAGTCATTGTAGCTGCCCCAGATGGTGCTCCTAACTTTGAAGCTGTAATGGAACGTTTTATGTCCAAAAAATCAGTCCACAACATCGTTTACTGTGTCTTTGATGTTATCTACAAAGACGGTCAGTCAATTGCAGCTAAGCCGCTCATCGAACGAAAAACAGTTCTGAACTCACTTGAGCTAAATCATCCTAATATCTTTGTAATTGAAGGAATTCAAGGTAACAGCCTCGCTTACTTCAATCTGGCCAAAGAAAAGAATTTAGAGGGAATCGTACTCAAAAAAGCTGACTCCCCTTATGAGATCATAAACGTTCACATAATTGGCTGAAAGTGATCAATTACGATTACACCGAAGTTCTTATTACCGGCTACACCAAAAAGGATATAAAATTCCTTCTATCCTATCCCGATGGAACTGCAGCTGGATTTATGGAATTCATGCCACATGCAGAACGTGGCAAGTTTCATTCTATGAAACAAGTAAAGTCTGAATCTGATGAATATGTATTTATTGAGCCTATTTTATGTAAGGTTAAGCACAGATTTAAGACTAGGCACGACAAACTTCGCATACCTTCCTTCGAATCCTGGAGAGTATAATTTCTCCGTTACATTAACTCCTTAGCACCAAGTAATTAAAAAGCTAATGAAAATTTAGTACATTGGTCATTTAGTGTTTTCTAACGGAATTATATTCACTTCTCTCTGTACTAGGTGTTTTTGATGGCAACTTGGACATGAAACAGTTGTTACAATTGAAGGTGGATAGAAAATCACTTCATTACAGCTTCTGCAAGTAAAACAATCCTTTTTTCTTACCATAACTAGATCACCCACATCCTATAAAATAAATATTTTATGCAGTTTCTTTTTTGAGAGTCACCTTATACTTCACAGCCATATCTTTAACAATCGCTAAGAAAATCTCTGTAAGCTTTGGATCTTCTACTTTTGTTTTAGACGCTCCCTCTTTTTTTCATGTTATTTCTTTTATTATCAACTCTTCTTTGCAGATTACATTTCCCTCGAGTTTCTAAGGTTTTGTAACTCTCAGACCATACTGCCGAGTGACTTAACCCACTTTCTTTTGCTATTAATCTAATAATTTTGTTGATTTCTTTTCTCCAATTCGACGGATTTAATCCAATCAAATCAAAGATCCTCTTTTGCTCATTTTCAATAACAGTTATTCGTTTTTCTTGTTGTACCATATTATTAACTGTTGCAGCTAAAACCTCTAGCTCTGTTTTTGGCTGCATTAACTCTTTTTCCATTCGATTAAACGCTTTTACATATTGAGGTGAAAAGATAATACCTTTCTCACCAATCATATTATTGGCAACCATTTCACAGCCCATTTTGTAAGAAGATAATGTTTATAACTCTTTCCTGTTCCTGACTGATATGTACTTTAACGAAATATTCGTCAGCCCCCAAAGTTAGGGTTTGACTCAAAACCGTAACGTATCCTTCAATGTCACGAAGTAAATGATCATGACGCTTACCGATCAACTCCGCCACTTCACGACTATCCACCAAAAATTGTCCATCCTGGTCTGTTACTGTTAAGTTATATTCCAATAAAATTCCTCCATTAATTTATTTTCATTAAAAACTATCGTTTATTTAGACTTCATCAGGTTGTCTAATAGTGTCTAACAATTCTTTCTTCTTGAAATATGTCTTTTCCAAACGATTTACTTCCTTTTGCAATTCAGTAGCAGCATCATACTTAAGGATCCATTCTCCTACTCCACAGATTTCTCTTTGTTCTATCTCAAACGTTTTTATGTGATGGCCTTCAAACCAAATCCATACTCTTGTTCCGTTTCCAAATTCATTATTAAAAGCAGCTGCTTTCTCAGTTCCCGCATAAATACGTTTATACTTGCTGTCATCGACTACATAAGTGTTCATTTTACTTTCTCCTTATAGAGTGTATTGAGTGTCTTTAATTGAATCCCAATCAAACGTTTCGAGAATTTTGGACTTATCATCTTACTTGAGATCGCTTTAATCATTGTTTTAGTATCTATTGCGTTAAATTAGACTATATTTCAATATTATTTGATTTGTTCATCTCTGAACCCCATATCCCTCACTTCAATACATATCTCAATAAGGTTTACCAATTATTTACAAAATATTAACCCAAAAAAATCTATGACTGCAATATCATTGTAAGTAGAGCTGATCAACATTTCTATTACGAATAAGGAGGCTTTCTATGTTCAGAAAATCATTATTCTTTATTTTTGCATTGTTAATATCTTTTACTGCATTGCTTTTCGACCTCCAAACAGCATCTGCATTGCCACCAGGTACGCCTTCAAAATTAGAAGCACAATCACAATTAAACTCTTTAACAGTTAAGACCGAAGATCCTATGACTGGCTATTCTCGCGATTTGTTCCCACACTGGAGTAGTCAAGGTAATGGTTGCAATACCCGGCAGCTAGTGCTACAGCGTGACGCTGAATACTACAGCGGGAATTGCCCTGTAACATCCGGTAAATGGTACAGTTACTTCGACGGTGTTACAGTATACTCTCCATCCGAAATTGATATTGATCACATTGTTCCTCTAGCAGAAGCATGGCGTTCAGGAGCTAGAAGTTGGACGACAGAAAAGCGTAAGCAATTCGCTAACGACCTCGATGGTCCTCAACTAATTGCAGTAACTGCTAGTATCAACCGCTCTAAAGGTGACCAAGACCCTTCAACATGGCAACCGCCTCGTGTTGCTGCACGTTGCGGGTACGCTAAGTGGTGGATCAACACTAAGTATCGCTGGGACCTTAGCTTGCAGTCTACTGAGAAATCTTCACTGCAAACCATGCTCAACACTTGCTCATACTAAGTTTAACAGTCATACGCAGAAAGGAGTCAGCTGATGGATAAGAAGTCAACCGTCTTTATTGCAACCCACGGTGTCATGACCAAAGAGGCAGGTGTCATTAGTGGAGAACTCGAACTGATCACTACCTGTGATGACAAAGGAGTTCTCACACTGGCTATTACATATGTAGGAGCCAAGGATTTGTATACTCTTCCAGGTGAAGACTACCGCTTAAATGACCCGTCTGATCACGAAGTCGTCCACCGTATGCTAGCCACTGTGCTTGAGCGTCCTTGACCAAATATCAAGGGCGTTTTTAATGAAACTTATTGCGAATCGGTTGGAGCAATTAATTCCGTCATCCACAGTTGGAGTTAAAATCAATGAGTGGTATAAATACATTCGGATGTTCGCCGTTCCAGATGCAGGATATTAAAAGCAGAGGTTGAAGAAGAAATAAAACATATGAAGGAAGACCAAGACTTATTGCTGTATTATTCTCTCATGTGTTTTCGTCATCAGCTAATGCTCGATTACCTTGAACCTAAGTCCTTGAATAAAGAACGCCCTAAAATTTCAGACTTATTAGAAAAGATTGAAAGCACCCAAACAAAACTTAAAGGTGTTCTTGAATACTACGGGAATTTCTTTAGAGGGATGAATGAATTTGATAAGAAAGAATATATAAAAGCAATAAGGTCTTATAAAATTACTGAGAAAAAGCTCGCTTTAGTAACAGATGAAATTGAACGAGCTGAATTCTATTTCAAAATGGCAGAAGTGTACTATCACATGAAACAAACCCATGTATCAATGCACTATGCTGAAGCAGCCCTTAATATTTATAAAGACCAAAAAACTTATACTGTTCGCCGAATACAATGTGCATTTGTTATAGCAGGTAACTTTGAATTTGGAAAGTCATGAAAAAGCAGTTCCGCATCTTCAAAGAGCCCTAAAAGATTCTAAAGCCATAAACAAGCCCAAACTAATTGGTGCATCACTATACAATTTGGGGAACTGTTATTATAAGATGAAAGAGTATAACAAAGCTTCTGAATATATTGAACAAGCAGTCTCATTGTACGAAAACGATAAAAGTGATCTTCTCCCTCATACGTTATTTACACTGACGCAAATTTACTTCAAAATGAAGGATATTGAAAAAGCCCTTATTCTTTATAAAAAAGGAATCGAGAGAGCACAAAGCATTAACGATGCTGTCTTAGTTGCTGAGTTTAATTACTTAAAGGCTTTATATATCGACTCTATAGATAAACGCACAGTTTTTCAAACTTTTTCTGTACTTAAAGATCATGTTATGTATTCAGATTTAGAGGAATTAGCACTCGACACGGCTAATTATTGTAAGGAGATAGGGCAATTTGAAAACTCGGTGGATGCCCGAATCCAAAATCATCTTCATTAAGAATATCATCATAAATACTAGGTATATCATAAGAAAATACGGTTAGCAGATTTATAGATCTCTTCAACTATGTTTGGTCTAAAAGATTGGGAAAAAGCCAATTGAAAGTGAAAGTGAAATTGATCCTTGTCTCTTAAATCTTACTGATCTGTCACTTTCTCTATACGATTTAGCGTTATAGTGATCGGTGTAGCGTTCTTCCCTTTGCCTGTTGATTCCTGCAGCTTTTTAAAATCTTGTTGAATGAATTGTTCGTTAGGCTCAGTCTCTGCATACTCTGTTTTTAAATCCTCATCAAGTTTGTTTAGCTTATCAAGTGTTTTTTGACGTTTGTCGTCTGTGGAAGATAGTTTGTCTTTGAAGTCTTCTGTTGAGAATATTTCAAGGGGAAGAATATCATTGATGTCGTTTAGAATGTCTTTCATTGCTTTCTTTTGTTCAGACATAATGGACTTTGATATTTTATAAGCGTTTGCCAGCTCGTGTGCTAAGAAGGTTTTTTCTATATAAGCATCCGAAAACTTTGCTTCTTCAAGTTTTGAAGAAATGCTGGCTTAAAAAAGCAATTTTCATATCAATTAAATCAAGCCATTGACCGGTAACACCGACATGATCATGATATAATGCTTTAATATTGTCAGCACCTTTACTTGAAAAATACGCTGTCGCCCAGATCAGCTACATTTTTAATTGCTTTTCTGAGCTTCACCATTTGTGACCTTAGTTCCTTATACTCTTTGGTTCTTCTATCCGCTTCAGAGAGTAATGAATCAGCCTAAAATACCTTCATTTCATTCTATGAAAATTTTACCACAGCCATTTAATTCACATAACAGAAAAACCATCCAAACGTTGACTGCCTTAATGCATAGTGCTTTATTTACATGAAGTCTTTTAGTTGATTTAATATAATCTCAGTATCTTCATTTTTGAACACCCCTAACTTGTGAGCAGCTTCTTGAACCACAGTTTTTAAATTATTCGACTTTATTTGATGTGAGTATGAAGAAACAACTGACATCAACACGTCAGCCAATTCAAAAGCCATGTCACCTTGTGCCTCTATGGAATTATGGTTAATAATGTTCAGCAACCACTTCAGGTCTTCAAAACTTTGGATTGGAAAAAGAGAAATCCTATACATCTCCATAGGATTCTTATTAGCAAGAATTTTTTCGACTTCTTCCTTCTGAATAGCATCTGGATCATTTGGATCAATGCTAGGGATATCATTAAAATTTAAATTTTCGTCTTCTTGAATTTTTTCATATTCATGTGTGTATAGCTTTGATAAAAATTCATCAAATGAACCTGCAATCTTAAAGTCATTATTTAATTCTAGATCAAAGAAATGAACAGGTGGATTTTCATTAGTTAGGCGATAATCTAATGCAACCCCATTGTGTCCATCTCCCTGTATGAACAATAGTTTTTGTGGTAGACCCCACTCTTTTATTAAATAATCACTCTCTAAGATCCCCAAATCTTTTCCTATTCCTCTCATGTGATCAACTTGAATATGGTCGTCTGCCCAAGACGTTATATGCTTTGTTGGGAACGCATTAAAGGTAATCAATCCACCATTTTGTTGAATGATCAATTTTTTATATTCATGGGGCAAATTTACATTCAACTCTTTTTCAATCTTCCTTACTTCGTCTTCACTGATATCCTTTAACCTGAAAGGATCATATTCAATGTTCAGCCAAATGACTCTCATTTTCTCACCTCCTATGGGTTATCTACTAATTACACCCATATAAATACGCTTCTACACCTGTCATGTTTCATAAATCTTGTTCAATGCGTTTAATCGGGATTTTAAAGCGATCAAACATTAATATCATGCCAATCCATGCATTACACTGTACGCTTGCTGCATTATTTATAGACTCAGGCGTAAAAATATATTCAAGTGCGACTAGGTCATTAACCTCCAATGTGTTAATTCCCGTGTAAGTAAAAACTAACCCAAAACCGAATGAAGGATTACGAGAATTAGTCTCGTCACTCATGGAGTAAATTTATAACTTCAAATATTTTTCGTCATTTATTGGCCAACGACCAGAAATGTTTTTCTCCCATTCTATTGACCAAATAAAAAAATCCCCTGACATCAATAGTGCCAAGGGATTGAAAGATTAATACTGAGACATGTACTGTTCGCGCTCCCAAGGGTGAACTTGAGTTCTAAACATATCCCATTCGATTTCTTTTGATTCGATGAAGTGTTCGAATAGGTGCTCGCCCAGCGCTTTGACCATGACTTCGTTTGATTTGAATTCTTCTAGCGCTTCCGCAAGTGTTGCTGGAAGGTCAACGATTCCGTTTTCCATGCGCTCTTCTTTGTTCATCACGTAGATGTTGCGGTCGATTGGAGCTGGCGCTTCCAGTTTGTTTTTGATTCCGTCTAAGCCTGCAGCAAGCAATACGCTGAGTGCAAGGTACGGGTTAGCAGCTGGGTCTACGCTGCGTACTTCAACACGTGTGCTGATGCCGCGGGAAGCCGGGATACGGATAAGCGGGCTTCTGTTTTGCGCGCTCCATGCTACGTAGCAAGGTGCTTCATAACCAGGAACAAGACGTTTGTAAGAGTTTACTGTCGGGTTTGTGACTGCTGTAAAGCTTGTTGCGTGCTTCACGATACCTGCAATGAAGTGTTTCGCTGTTTCACTTAACTGAAGATCAGCGTTTTCGTCATAGAATGAGTTAACGCCATCTTTGAAGAGTGATAGGTTGCAGTGCATACCGGAACCGTTCACACCGAACAACGGTTTTGGCATAAATGTCGCATGCAGGCCGTGTTTGCGGGCAATTGTTTTAACAACTAGCTTAAATGTTTGGATATCATCACATGAACGGACTGCACCAGCATATTTAAAATCGATTTCGTGCTGGCCAGGCGCTACTTCGTGGTGAGACGCTTCGATTTCAAAGCCCATCTCTTCAAGCTCAAGAACGATATCGCGGCGGCAGTTTTCTCCCAAGTCGGTTGGAGCCAAGTCGAAATATCCGCCTTTGTCGTTTAATTCAAGCGTCGGTTCGCCTTTTTCATCTAATTTAAATAAGAAAAATTCTGGCTCAGGCCCGAGGTTAAAATCACTGAAGCCAAGGTCTTCCATTTCTTTCAAAATCCGTTTTAAGTTGTTTCGCGGGTCACCTTCGAAAGGTGTGCCATCTGGATTGTAGATATCACAGATGAAACGTGCTACTTTACCTTTTTCAGCCGTCCATGGGAAGATAACAAATGTATTCAGATCTGGATACAGGTACATGTCTGACTCTTCGATGCGAACGAATCCTTCAATAGAAGAACCGTCAAACATGACTTTATTATCAAGCGCTTTTTCAAGCTGGCTTACAGGAATCTCAACGTTCTTGATTGTTCCAAGAATGTCAGTAAACTGAAGACGGATATACTTCACGTTTTCATCTTTTACTAATTTTACGATATCTTCTCTAGTGTACTTTGCCATTTCGTAAAACTCCTCCTCTTAAAAGGTAAATGTATATAGCAAAACAGTTGCTAACGGATTAATGAAAGAAGCGGGACATGTCGCCTTGGCGGAATGTGTTCCCTCTTTGAAAACGGCCGGCTTGCATGAGCTCGTTTTTCAGGAGCTGTCTTAGTTCGTCATCGGACAGATCATGTTTCATTGGTTTTTTCGTCTTTTCGTTTTGTTTTTGCTCCGGCTCGGCTTCTGCCTTTGCCAGAATTTGTTTAATCCCTGCCATGTTTACACCTTGTTCTATCAGGTGCTTGATTTCTAACAGTTTATCTACATCATGGAACGAAAATAATCGTCTATTCCCTTCGCTTCTCGCTGGGAATATCAGTCCATTTTCCTCATAATATCGAATTTGTCTTGCTGATAACTCCGTTAACTGCATGACAATTCCTATTGGAAATAAAGGCATTGAGCGGCGAATATTATCACTCATCTCAATTTCCTCCTTTTCTTAACTTAGTTTCATTATAGGTGATGTTATATTTTGTGTCAATACGATGTAAGAAATCTTAACATCAAATTCAGTGAAATTTTTAAAAAATTTAAATTAATTGCTTTTCCATGAGTGAATCCACTGCACTGCAGGTGGCATTTTTCACATGCGAATAGGTTAATCCTCCCTGAACATACGCTACATACGGCGGGCGGATAGGGCCATCTGCTGATAATTCGATGCTTGCTCCTTGAATAAATGTGCCTGCTGCCATAATGACATCATCTTCGTATCCCGGCATGTAGGCCGGATAAGGTGTCACGTGTGCATTGATCGGTGATGCATATTGAATCGCCTGGCAAAAGGCAATCATTTTTTCTCTATCAGAAAACTCAACTGATTGAATCAAATCCGTTCTTTTCGCATCCCATTTCGGGTTTGAAGTAAAGCCCAGCTTTTCAAGGAATCTCGCTGTAAACACAGCTCCCTTTAAGCTTTGCGACACAACGTGAGGGGCCAAAAAGAAGCCTTGATACATTTCTTGGAGCGAATAAAGAGATGCCCCTGCTTCCCTGCCGATGCCCGGTGATGTCATACGGTACGAGCAGGCTTCAACCCATTTCGCTTTTCCGACGAGATAGCCTCCTGTTTTCGCAAGCCCGCCGCCGGGATTTTTAATGAGAGATCCCGCCATCAGATCGGCTCCTACATGGCAAGGTTCCAGTTCCTCCACAAATTCTCCGTAACAGTTGTCGACAAATACGATTAGGTTTTCATTGATTTCTTTTACAAAACGGATCATTTCTTCTATTTCGCTGATTAAGAAAGAAGGGCGATTTGCATATCCTTTTGAGCGCTGTATGCCAATTACTTTTGTCTTCGGATTGATCGCAGCGGCGACCTCATCATAGTCTATTTTTCCATCTTCCGTCAGATTAACCGCGTTGTAGCCGATGTGAAAATCCTTTAACGATCCAGCGTTTTCTTCTCCTCTGACGCCCACAATTTCTTCTAGCGTATCATAGGGCTTGCCTGTGATATAAAGAAGCTCGTCCCCCGGTCTGAGAACACCGAACAAAGCAATCGAGATGGCATGTGTGCCTGAGATAATTTGCGGCCTTACAAGACCCGCTTCTCCGCCAAACACATCCGCATAAATGCTTTCAAGCGTGTCCCTCCCGATATCATCATAGCCGTATCCTGTAGACGGCGTAAAATGAGTGTCGCTTACTTTGTGTTTTCTATAGCTTTCAAGCACTCTCCACTCATTACGTTCACTGATTTCTTCTATTTGTTTATGAACACCGGAAATGTCCGCTTCCACTTCCATTGCCGTTTTTTTCAATAATTCTCCGTGTGTTAATGTGTCAAACATGTTTTGTATGTCCTTCCTACATATACTTCTTTAATTCACCGATGATGCTTTGCTCCTCTTGTAGATAGCCTGATATGTCGTATCGTTCATTTTCTTCATCAAAGTAGAAGCGATCAACCATCGTTTCCGATTTGATTCTAGAAAGAAGCTTAC
This sequence comes from Bacillus vallismortis, assembly GCF_004116955.1. Taxonomy (NCBI): domain Bacteria; kingdom Bacillati; phylum Bacillota; class Bacilli; order Caryophanales; family Bacillaceae; genus Bacillus; species Bacillus vallismortis. The sequence goes on from NZ_CP026362.1 coordinate 1,562,421, forward strand.
CTTCACTTGCCGGCACATGCGCTTCAAAAGACGTTAACAGCTCTTGGCGCAAATAGCGCTGAATCGCTTCTTTAAATGTATCAGCGTCTTCCCCACGCTTCGCACTGACCATAATGTGATCCCTTCCAGCGGACGGTATAAAATCAGGCAGTTTTTGATCACATTTATTGTAGGCTGTCAGCATCGGAATATCATCGGCTTCAAGCTCCTCAAGCAACCGAAGCACCGTTTTTTCGTGTCCTGCGTAATCCTCATTTGAAGAATCAATTAAATGCAGGATCAAATCCGCTTCCTTGACTTCCTCAAGCGTTGACCGAAATGCGGCAATCAGTGTCGTCGGAAGATCCTGAATAAACCCTACTGTATCTGACAGAAGCACGCTGTAACCGCTTGGCAGGACCATTTTTCTGGTCATCGGATCCAATGTGGCAAACAGAAGGTCTTCTTCATAGCTGTCCGAACTTGTCAGCCGGTTGAACCATGTAGATTTCCCCGCGTTTGTATAACCGACAAGCGCGATTTGAAGCACGCCATTTTTCTTTCTTCTCTCACGGTACCGGCTTCTATGGCGAATGACAGTCGAGAGCTGTGTGTTGATTTCATGAATGCGATTTCTGATATGGCGGCGGTCGGTTTCCAGTTTTGTTTCACCGGGACCTCTCGCCCCAATTCCACCGCCTTGCCGGGAGAGATTGATCCCTTGCCCCGTCAGACGCGGCAGTGCATATTGCAGCTGGGCTAGCTCAATCTGGAGTTTGCCTTCTCTCGTTCTCGCCCGTTTTGCGAAAATATCTAAAATCAATTGCGTGCGGTCAATCATCTTCACTTCAATCGCGGTTGCCAATGACTTTAATTGGCTTGGCGACAGCTCATCATTAAAAATAAGGAGATCAGCTTCAAGCTCTTCCACCAATGCCTTCAGCTCTTCTACCTTCCCTTTTCCTATATATGTAGCGGCGTCAGCCCTGTTCCGTTTTTGCGTGACGCTGGTTAATACGGTTCCGTCTGCTGTTTTTGTCAAAGATGCAAGCTCTTCCATAGAATTTTCAAAATGCTCATCCGTGATATGCGGCAGCTGACATCCGACTAAAATGGCTTTTTCCTGTCTTGTTTCCTGTTCGTTCAAATGGATGTTCCTTTCTTTTGCATATTGGGCAGTAGTATTATCATACCAAACCCTGCATGTGTATACCACAAATCGATCGCTTTGAAAAGTTAGAAATACAACAAAAAAACAGACCTCTCGAAAAGCTGAGAGGCCTATACAGAGCCAGATGCTTCTTCTTGGATGGAAAGATCTTGGCTTTTAATGGTCATCAAGTCGCTTTTTAAGTATTGATCACCCATTAAAAGCCTCATGGCTTGCGCTCTGATCGATTTTTCGATCACATTTCTGACAAAACGGCCATTGCTGAATTTAATGGGACTTGTTGTGCTTTTGACTGTCATTAAGTAATCTTTCAATTTCCATTCCGCTTCTTGACTCAGCTGGTATTCTCTTTCAGCGATCATTCGTTTCGCAATCTCCATGAGCTGGGTGACAGAATAATCCGGAAAGTCAATGGAGATGGGAAATCTTGATTGGAGACCGGGATTTAATGAAAGAAAATGATCCATTTCCCGAGAATATCCGGCAAGGATCAAAATAAATTCATGCTGTTTATCTTCCATATGCTTGAACATAGTTTAATCTTTTATGCGAGTTCCTAAACTCCCCTCCCTGCTCGCCATTAAGAAAATCCACATGGCTGTTTTCATTAATGAGCGAAGAGCTTTTCCATACAACTTCCATGTGATCATCATCAAACAGTGTTACTTTTTCAATGAAGAAATCAAGGAATTGTCGTTTCTCTTCCATTGTAATTTCATTTTTAATCATTTTAGAGAACGAACCCATATACTCAATCATTTTTTGTTTTTTATCTTCAGTTTGTTTATTTGCAGCTAATTGTGAGTTAATTATTTTAATCTCATTCTCAATATGTTCTTTATTTTGCTCCAATGGCTGGGAAAGTTGATCGAACATACTTTCTTTAATTTTTCCTTTCCCAAAAAGAATCACATAATTTGCAATTTCCTCATCTATCTCACTAAGTTGGTTTTCTAATCGACTGGCTTTTGCTTTGAGCTCATCGATTTTCTTTTGATCGGACGCTTCCTCTAAAAATGAGTCTAAAAATTTTTCTGGGTTCTTCATAAGTTTTATAAACCAATTCCAAAAAACTTCATCTACAATATCAACTCTCCAGTTCTTGCCTTCACAAGAAACAACTTTCTTACCATTCTGATATCCTTTTGCAGTCTTTGCTCTACAAGAATAATACTTATAAACACCAGATTTAGTTTTAGAGGTTATCCCAGATCCACATGCTCCTCCACAACGACCACATTTGGCTTTATTTTTCAGCAAGTAGTCTTTTGTAGTTCGACTACGTCCTTTAAAGTTACTTTTCAATCGCTCAATGATTTGTTCTCGTGTAGCTTTATCCCACATCGGGGGAATTTTTATCAATATCCATTCGTCCCTGTTTGTCGGAACCTGTTTTTTCTTACTGTTAACTTGAACAACTTTGGATTTTCCATAATAAAAGTCACCAGTGTAATCTTCATTCTGCAACATTCTACTTACAGTGGCCTGATACCAAGTCTTTCCGTTAGGAGCAGGAACCCCTCTTCTTGAAAGCTCTTTAGCTATTTCATTAGAGGACATTTTTTTATTTAAAAGCATATCCTTCATTTCGAGCAAAATTTGTTTTTCTTCTTCGTTGTACTCAGGAAGATCTGTAACTGTGTTAAATTTATATCCGTATAACCTTTTAAATGAGGGAAACTCTCCTTTCTTTGCTTTAGCTAATCTTCCACGTTTTGAGTTAGCATGAATTTTTGCTTTATTGTACTGTGCAATTGAACCTTGTATGTTGTACATCAGCATTGATTCAGGATCATGAGGATTAACTTCAAATTCAATAAACTCGATATCAACACCCATACCCCATATTCTTCTTGATACCACTCCCTGTAAAGTGTTATCTCTAGTTAGACGATCTGGGTGTAGTACAATGAATTTTTTCCCTAGTCCTTTTTCTAATAAATATAAAGCGTGATTAAGAGCTGGCCGGTTTGGATCATCCCCCATGCCCCCCGGTTCAACCAACGCAATTATTTCACTTTCCTTGTATCCAAATTTAGAGATTGCTCTTTCTTTACACCTTTCTATTTGTGACTCAATTGAGAAACCCTTATTAGCTTGATCTGTTGTTGATACTCTGGCATAAATCAATGCGTTAATTTTGCCAATTAAATGCATTATATTGTCCGTGCTTAGCTTTTGATCTCCCTTTAATATAAGCAATAGATCACAACCTCCATATTGCTTTATCTTTTATGTCTGTATATAAGCACAAGTATACCATGGGAAAAATAGGTATACTTGTTTCACCTTATGCTTTTTTATACTTGTACATTAATGTAGCTGCAAAATCATAAAATTCCTTAGATGAAATCACCTCATTAACCCAGTTTTCTACATTCTTATTAATGACTGTGGTTACCTTATAGTTTTCTACGCATTCTCTTCTTTTGCTCATTGATGCACCACTCCCATAGATGACTTGTCATCAATGTATGAATTAAGTGGGTTGTCCAATAACTTGGATTTCTTTATCAACTCATCGCAAAGTTTGTTTAGATAATATGTATAATTCACTTTCTTTTTCATCCAGCGCACTTCAGTACCAATTTCTTCACAAATTGCTAATGGAATGCTGGCTTTGTTTACTTTATTCTTATATGTATGTTTCAACTGTTTTTCAGCTATGTTCTTATATGTAAGGAAATCATTAATATGTACAAAAAAAACTTTGTTTTCCGGCTCTCTGAATTGAAACAGAAAGCCAGGGATTATGTTTGGATATTGCATTGCCTCTTTTAAATGTTTTATCTGTTGTGCTTTTATAATTTCCTCTCGAAAGGCTATAGACTTGTCTTTTGTTGATTTAAGTTCTAAGGGAAACAAGTACCCCTTAAAGAACAGAAAGCAATCATATTTGTTTTTTGATACTGCAGCTCCTCTTTTCAAGAACATTGGGTTAACGTCTTTAATCCGGTAGAAGAACAACTTCTGATCCGCTGCAGATTTTTCAATATTCGCTTCAAAAACTTTCCCTTGATTGTTTGCTCCCAATCAATCACTCTCCTAATCTATATTGAAGGTAAAATATGGTTATGTTAATATTGATCGTGTAATAGTCTTGAATGTTGGAAAGGCGGTCAAAATGAACCTTTATTTAATTCCGGCGCTCGTTATTTCACTTTGTCTTAATGTTGTTTTATACATTCAATTAGCAAAGAATAAAACTGCTGAATACACTAAAATAGGATGGAAAGAAAGGATTGGACTTAACAATCCCTTAACAGCTTTGATATGGGCTTTTCTTTGCATTTCAATAGTATTAAGTCTCTTTGGCTTATTAGTTGGACTTATTAATTTATAAACGACTTAACTTATCCACTAATTTTATTTTTACTCTAAATAAAAGACCGATTTTATTCAGTTTTTAAGCCTTTACATACATAAGAATAACCAATATTAAAGTCCATATCCCCTATGATGGATGGCCGGAACATTCAATTCAAATCTTATAAGGCAAATAAACTAATATCATTAACAAATCCATGCTCCTACAATTAGATAGATCACCTCCTTTTTATTTGCTAACCTTTTTAATCAAATTTGCTTCTTGCTAAAAAATTTATTTCCTTTAACATATTGTTGTAATATAAAGTACCTAAATAAATTGCTTTACAATTTTTCACGAATTCATTTGGGAGGGTGTAGTATGACAAACTATTTAACAACTTTAAATCACGATTTACAAGGTTGTAAAAAGTTAATACTTGAAGGGAAAGCTTCCTCTAATTTTAACTCAGCACCAGTATTTTCACTTTTTCGTGATACATGTTTAATTCTTTATGAAACCAACAAAGTACTTAAAGAAGATGGGGTGATTAAATCTGATTTACCTAATATGGATGTGATTAAAGAAATCCGTCATAAAGTAAAGTCAACCCAGAGTCGAAACAATTCGAAAATATTCAATAGAATATTAAACCAACATAAAAGTGTTTTTGGTGATGATATTGATAATCTAGGCTTTTACTTAGATAATGAAATACTTGCAAGCTCTACATTATTTCCTACTTTTGTTTTTGATGATACTGTACTGTCTAATTCTCCATTTAATAAAGAAATTGCTAGAAATTTTTCTTTCTTTTTAGGTTCATTAATACATGATTTTATCGATGCTATAAATCAGCCCATTAAACTAACTTCCAATCCAATGAAAATGTGGGATGAAGAAGTTTACAGTACCAAGGATATCTGGCATAAAAGATTCTTTAAAGAAGACATAACTTATAATGTATTTTTAATTCGTCTTCTTTTTATTCAAAATGAGTTAACAACTTGTGTATGGATGGAAAAACACTTGGACTATAATTCTCAAAATTTCAACCTTGATAAATACATATTACTACGTTTATCATCCATTAAATTACATGAGACAATGCGAAACATTTTAGATATTCGAAACCGAGAAGGTCTCAAAAAACATTGGGAAACCTTCAATTTAAATAGGCTTGAAAGTTTAATTAATCAGTATCAAGATAAACTTGAAGGTGAAATGTTAACTTTAAGGAATATGCTCCATTATGATAACAAGGGAGTTAATTTTTATGATTATATAGAGCAAAAATTAGATGAAAATTCTCAATACCCTGATGAATTAATCGAAACTATATTTAATGATTTTATCCATAAAATCAGGAATATAATTTCGATTAGCATTAACATCAAGTCTTATGAAAGCATGACTGATGATGAAATAATGAACCGCAGGCTAAATAGTTTAAATTTATATAATTAATGTTTTACTTATGAGGTCATTTAGTGCAACAAAGAAAAAGCCGTTTTTTTACCCATCGATCTTTGTTGCATGTTAATGACTGAAATAAAGAAATAAATGGTGTAAAAGTTCCTTAATATTGAGTATCGTTCATTTAAAAATTAGAATTTTAAAGCAACCTTTTAAAAAAGTTTGTATAAAAGCCACAAAAGTCTCCATAATATGATTCAAACAAGCTTGTTTTCATTACACTTTAGGAGATGAATAAGATGGCTCAACAAAGCAGATCAAACAATAATAATGAGTTATTAATTCCTCAAGCAGCTTCAGCTATTGAACAAATGAAACTTGAAATAGCTTCTGAGTTTGGTGTTCAATTAGGCGCTGAGACTACTTCTCGCGCAAACGGCTCAGTTGGTGGAGAAATCACTAAACGTTTAGTCCGTTTAGCTCAACAAAACATGGGTGGTCAATTTCATTAATTTATGAGGGGAATAATCCCCTCTCTTTTTACGCCCCTCTTCCAAATCCGTAAAGAACTAATGGGATTGTATTCACCTCCTTTTATGCTACTACTATTATTAAGCTCCTCGACTAGCACTGTGTAATGTCTGCACCATTTTATTGCCTCCTTTGATTAGCCACTCGATAAATTGCATTCTCTTTAAAATACAGATTTTATTTAATAATCTCTTTACTGGACAACTTTTTCACTTATTTCAATTTCACAGTCTTCCTTAAAAACTACACACAATTTCATTCTTATGTCGTCTTCAGTTGTGTACCAAGTTTTAACCAAATATGCTTGTTGTATAAAGTCCTCTTCTACTATTTCATAAACATGACCAACAAAATTTTTGTACCACCCATGTCCCTTAATAATCCGTAAATTTTCTGGTTTCATTTATTCGTCCTCCTCCTCGTTTAGGTATAAACCAATCTCTTCGTATATCGGGAAATACTCCATATCCCATTCGCAGAAAACGTCCTGTGATTTCGATAATAATTCGTTTGCCTTCGCTAACTCCGTTTTCAGCCGCTCATTCTCGCCAATCAAATCCGCTACAGTACAACGTAATGTCTTAACTTCCTCGTTCATACACACACCTCAACCAAAAAATTCTCTCGAAACGAACACATATTCGTATATATGCGGTATAATATACCTAAATTACAAAAAGGAGGTTTGATCTATGACTCGTATCATAAAAAATGCTGCTACAGTATTTGCATTCCTTGCTGTACTAACACTCTTCTGGAAAGTCATACCTACTCTTGGTGGACGCTAATTATTAGCGTCCCTATTCAAATCTCATTCAATTCTTTTTTCAGATTAAAGAACTCATCATGAAGAACTTTAAATTTATTCTTATTTATGTATGCTTTTTCGTTAACCAGCTCAAAAAGGTCTAAGTACTTTCTTTTATTTCTTCTAATAATTCGTAAAGCAATCGTGCAGCTTACCCATTCTTCACCTTCCAATTGGGTTAAGACTTCACTTAGCTCGAATAACAATTCAAGCTTCTCTTTATTTTGCTGAGTTTCGAGTTTTAACAGATCCCTTTGTTTTTCAAGTAAAGTTGTTTCAATTTGGTATTTCTTTTTCTCTAAGGCTGTTATATCTTCGTTGGTGTTATGTATTTTGTCTCCTACTTCCAATGAATCACCTCCTTAAAGTTTGAATAAAATATTAGTTTTATCAAGATGTATATTTTTTGTTTTTGTGCGTTGTATCAATAACTTATATTCCACTTTCTATCTATAATTATATTATACATATTTTTTACTTTTGTCTACATTTATTTTCAAAAGTTAGGAAGGAATAATTGTATTTGTTCTTTTCATCGGCTTCATTATGTTGTTTATTAGCCACTTTCCAATGATCATCTAACATTGGGAAATATGAATCTGCTTCTTTTGAGACTGAGTCAACAATTGTCAAATACACTTTATCAGCGTAGGGCAAGAATGCTTTGTAAATCATACTTCCCCCTATCACCACTACTTCCTCATCAGGGTTAACTTGCCCTTGAATGAGTTTTAAAATCTCCTCAATTGAATGATAAACAAAGGACGAATAATCCGACTTAAAATTCTGATCTCTGGTGAGTATAATATTCTTTCTATTCTGTAGAGGCTTACCGGTCATGCTAATAATTGATTCGTATGTTGACCTTCCTTGAATACATATTTTCCCTTCAGTTTTTTCTTTGAAGTGTTTCATGTCAGCAGGCAAATGATACAGTAATTTGTTTTGATATCCAATGGCCAGAGTTTTATCACAGCAAGCAATCAGAGATAGCATTAAACTGCTACCTCAAATGAAAGCCTGTCCCCATGTTTATAGTTGATTAACTTGAAATCATCAATGGTAAAGTCATAAAAATCTTTAACGTTAGGATTGATACATACTTCAGGGGCTTCAAACTGCTCTCTTTCCATTTGAACTTTCAAATTGTCGATATGACGTGTGTACACATGGCAATCACCAATGTTAAAGATATATTCACCAAGCTCATAACCAGTCACCTGAGCAATCATGCGCTGCAACACATTATACTGAAATACATTGAATGGATTTCCCAACGCCATATCATTGCTCCGTGCTCTTACCTCAAGGTGGAGTTTACCTTGCTTCACATACCATTGTGTCTCGTATACACAAGGTGTTAAAGCCATTGAATCTAATTCATCAGGATTCCACAGCATTGTAATATGTCTGCGTGAAGATGGATTGCTTTTCAATTGATGTAGAAGATAATCAACCTGATCTACCTTATCTCCATTTAGATTTCTGTTTTTCTTGCCCAGCTGGAAACCATAGGCTTGTCCGATGGTGCCGTCTTCTTGTTTCCATTGATCCCAGATATGTACGCCCATTTTGTTTAATTCTGTAACATCGTTCGATTTCAGCTGCCAAATCCAGAGCAGCTCTTTAATCGCTGTTTTCCAGGCAACTTTTTTTGTTGTTAAAATAGGAACTTCTGAGTTGTCGAATCTCATTTGCTTGCTGATGATGCTTAGTGTGTAAGCAGGTGTTCCATCTGAACCCCACTTGGTTCTCACATCAAATTCTTCGTCTGAGATTCCATTATTCATGATATCCTTTATAATTGAGTTGTATTGTTTATCGAATTGAGTCATGATTCTCAGTCCTTTTGGAAATAGTATTTGAAAAAGCAAAGCATTAATTAAATATTTTATACGAATATATCTGCCAAATAAAATACAACAAAAAGAAAATTCCCACAAACAAATAACAAGTAAAAATATGTGTTTTGCTTGATTCTTTCACCTTCTAATGCATCTAAAACTTTGAACATTCTAAGGACAACATAAATAAGGGAAACTGCTGTCCACGCAAGCATTAGGATGTTATCGTGCATAACTAATCCAATATAAGCCAGAGGGACAATGAAAGATATTCCCTTGAGCAAAGTAAACAGGTAAATCAAATTCTTATTTCGTTTCACATTTTCAATAGTTGAATTATCGAGCACAATCTTTACTTTTCTATATGTATCACTTTCTCCTCGAACAATCAATCTGACCTCATTAATGTTTAATGCAATTAGAAAAGCTGCTAGAAATAAAGTTAGATACGGTATAATAAACATCTCCTTATTTTATATTTGTCTTTTGATTTATTACTACTCTAATCAAGTGATAATTAAGCATTTAGGCGAGTCATGGAAATCATAATCCCCTACTTTAAATAAATTAGTCGGTCTTGATCTATTCACTCGGCTATGCTGGTCAAAGTTCTTCATTAATAAATCATCTTGCAGCATATTCTTATATCCATGTAAATTAATTAATTCGTTTATTTCTTCGGGCGTACCCTCAAATTCAACACCATTAATATTTGCTTTCATCCAAAAAGCTCCCTTTTAATTCATTCACTTGATCAGCAAGGTTTTCTTTAATTGTATATGGCAACTGATCGATCCCTTTTCCAATTCGTTTCTGACCAGTTTTCCTGATTTTTGTTGTCATCTCTTTAAAACACTCTAAAGCAGTATCTGCAATTTCATCATATAGCCCCTGAATTTTCACTAATACACTTAAATACTCTTCGTCACCTTCTTCAAATAGTGCCAACCCTTCTTCAAGTTTATTGATCTTTTCAATACTCTTTATTATTTTATTTTTATCCTTAAACAATTAATCACCCACCCAGTTTATTTTGGTCATGCATCTTCATGAAGTTAGCTGCTGCCTTCTTGTATCTCGGGTCTTTCTCGTACTCAGCAACTTGTCTCATATGTTCAATAAATTCATCTTCAAGTCCTTCCAACTGAAGAAATCCAAAGCAAAGACCATTCCTATAAAGCATGTCGTCATATTTTGCTTGTAAAGCTCTTTCTTTGCTGTTAATTATCTCTTTCCTCCATAAAAAGATAAAAGTATTCTTTTATTTAAAAAGCACTTCGCAATATGTGTTAAATTTAATATAACTGTTCATATAAGGAGTGTTATTTTGCTTAAAATCATTAAGGTCTGTTGTTGTCTCATCCTATTAATTTTGCTAATTTATTCATTCTTCAATTACAACCCTATGTTTTTTTCATGTGTTCAATTAATTTTTGTTGCACTTTTTATTTACTTTGGTATCGATTCTTTTAAGAAAAAACAAAGATATCATGGGGCTCTTTATTTTATTATTGCGGGATGCAATTTTTACTTAAATATTGGGAATGTAATCTGATCATAACATTTTATTCTTTTGCATAATCTAACATGTACCTTGGCTGAAACCTCCATTGTGATCACGCAGCATGATTACAGCCAAGGTTTTTATGCTTACTTACTTCGTTCCCGTTGAACCGTGTCCGCCTCTATCCTCATTCCCTAAATGCTCAACCTCTACCAATTCAACTGCCGACATTTTCTTCATGATTCTAAATTGACAGATCCGATCCCCCTTCTTAATTTCTGTATCATGCAATGCATAAGCAGGAAAGAACCAGAAATCGTTGTCTCCCTTATATGACTCATCGATAACACCCATTGAATTTGTTTGGATAACGCCAAAGTTCTTGTAAGTACTTGAACGAGGAACGACATGTGCTTCGTAACCATCAGGAAGCTCCATTGCAACTCCTAAAGGAATAAGTTTAAACTCGTCCTTTTTGATTGTTACATCTTCAGCTACACGAAGATCAATCCAATCACCTTGCTCAATTTTGCTGATTCTTGTTTGTGTTTCATCTAAATATTTGATTTTAATTTGCATTATGTATTAACTCCTTTGTAATTAGTGTACCTATGCATTTTCTTTTTCAGTTTAACAAACAACTAATTATTGTTCGAATCTTGCCCTCAACTCTTCATATAGTTTACGATCACTTTCTTCTTTCTCTTTGAGATACTTTTCCCTTTTTGCCTCTTGCTTCTTTTTCAACTCATTCTCATACTCTTCCCACTCTGTTTCATCGATCACACCTTTTTCATGTAATTCTCTTTTCAGAGGGTGTAAGATCTTCTTTGCTTCATATGCGTATAAAATCCTTGTCTCATAGTCATCATCCCAACCAGCTTGTTGACAAGCCATAAACACGCCTCCATCCTTAGTAATAATTGTTGTTTGCTCACAAAACTGATTTGCCCAAACATAAGCAACTTCTTTACCAATTAATCCTTCTTGAGTTTCAATGAAATACATTTATTAGCTCCTTTTAATTTAAATTTGATTAAAATTACCCTTTTATCGTAATTCCTTTGATAACTCATCAAGTTCATTAGGCTTAAAAACCAACACTTCGTTTTACTTCTTCTCCTTGATCATTCAGCAAAATGGTTACCGGTACTCCCATAACACCAAATCTAGATGCTACTTCTGGTTCCTGTGTAACGTCCACTGTCTTAAATTGAATATCTGCTTGTTCTAAGTAATTGGATACCATTTTACATGGATTGCAATTCGGCTGCTCTAATTTAATTAATCTCATTGAATACATCCTTTCTCGGTAAAAATGAAATCTGAATCCTTTAATGGTTCAACCGTTGCTTTTTTGTATCCATTCCCTTTAGTTGAAAAGAAGTCATGGGACTTTGTCTTAGTGCTCAAACCATTGATAACAATTGGATTAACATTCTCTTCTTCAAACCAGTTATCAAAACCTAGATTGTTTAAAGCTTTATTAGCATTGTATCTGATAAATTTCTTCACATCAGGAGCTAAGCCAACTTGATCATAGACATCTTCTGTATACTCCAATTCATTTTCGTAAAGCTCCTGTAGTAAGCTTAGAGCCCATGCATACAGTTCTTTTTGCTTCTCTTGTGTTTCCTTCTTATAAATCTCTTGAGCTAGCAATCCGATGTATGTTCCATGTATCGCTTCGTCTCTAATACCCTTAGTTCAACCGAGTTCGCTACTATCGGTTCGTTGCCCTGTCGCAACCGCCTTACGTTACCGTAAGGAGCAGACTATATCATCATCCCTGTAGGATGCCTCCCGTTTCGATTTAAGGGGTTCTCACCCACGCCAATAGCTTGCGCCCTACTCGTTTTGCGGAATTTCGCCGCCTATGCGATAGTCGTTGAACGTTCTATGCGATCCCATAAAGTCTTCCATCTTCTTTTATGTCGTATTAGACTAACGTAACGAGGATGAAGGCTGTATTTTTCACCAGCTTCAACATTGTTCATTCCAGCAATCAAATCGTAGATTAAATTTGTTGCCTCCATATTTGTGAGCTTTGACATTGAATTACTTTCTCCAGGTTGTCCTGACATTAATCCAATTTTCATTGCATGTAGAGTATTTTCTTTAGGTGTAACTATTTCTAAGTTCCGAACGTGGTTGTTTAGTTTATTTCCATCTATGTGGTTTACAAACATTCCTTTTGGTATTTCATGAATAAAATATTTTGCGACTAACCTATGTACTAAAAAGTTCTGTGTTCCTTTTTTCGGATGCGTGTATCCTATCATTTCATAGCCATGTGGAGTAATAAATGTCTTTCTTGGTTTCTTTAATTTTTTTGATATGATAATTCCCGTTTCGGTTATCCACCATGGTGCTTCTTCGACTTCCTTTCTTATCACTTTCACCTCCTTTGGGTTCGCATAGCTTCGCTGCTGATTGTCCTAAAAAGGATTTTCCAGCAATTAGAGAGGTTCACATTTGCCGTTGCCGACAAAAGGGACTATTAAATAATCAGGTTGATGATCTCCCCACTTTGCATAAGCTTTCCTTGTCCATAAAAATAAAGTGGGTAATAAAACCCTGAGTAGAAAAGAAAACTCTCCAGGAACACAGATGCAACCATTGCTTTGAATAAAGAAATTTCATCGTTTTTCTTGATTGATTTATAGACTGAAACAATTGTTCTAGCCTTCTTTTGAAGAAACCTATTGTTTTTCACCCATTCAAAGACTTCATTTATCTGCTCGGTTGGAGCTAATGTAAGAAAGATGTTGCTGTAAGACTTTGCATGAACAGCATTTTCCATCATGGCCATGAAATTTAAAACTGCCTTTCTTTGATGCCCATATACATGTTCAGCAATGATCGGCATGCCAGTGTTACCTTGTTCTGTATCCAATAACGTCAACCCAGCTAAGACTTTCATATAAGTGTCCTGCTCATTTTTTCCGAGGTACTTCCATGTGAGGAGATCGCCGTTTAAAGCAATCTCTTCCGGAAGCCAGAACTGTTTCACGTTTTGGTTATAGAACATTTGGGTAAAATCGCCTTCATGCTTTGACCAGTTTGCTGCTGTATACTGAATTTTTTTATTAATAAGATTTTCCTCCCCTGTTATTTGCTATAATTATCATAAATAAAATGAAAAGAGGTTTTTGTATTGTTTATTTCTGGAGCTCTACCTTCTGAAACTCCTTGCGGTAACACTGTTATATATCCAATTAAAATTGACTCTATGAACATCCAAGAGAAAAAATCTATTATTTTTATGATTCATTGCTTTGAGTCTGCCAAGTCGTATCTTGTTAAGCCAAGACCTAGAAACGGTTCTCGCGTTGGCCTTGAATATATAAAAGAAGGAGATCCTAACACTATTGCAAACGAATACGCTAAGTTACCTTGGCCAGAATTTGAGATAAACGATGATAATGGAACATTCACCTATAAAGTAGCTCCTTCAGATGAAGAGCGAGACTCATTCTTTAAACAACGCAACTAAGACACCCTTCTTGAGTCGTATCCTTTGTTCTTGCATAATACAGCGTTTTAATTCCTTTATGATGAGCGTAGAGATCTATTCTATTTAGGTCTCTTGTCGTCATTGTGTCTTTTAAGAACAAGGTAAATGAAATTCCCTGGTCAACATGCTGCTGAATCGTAGCAATAAGATCAACTACCTTGAACATGTCCATGTCATAAGCTTCTTTATAAAAGAACCAGTTCTGAGGCGATAAACCAGGCATCGGATAATATGTCTTACTGTTTCCGTATGTACGTTCTTCAATTCTCTCCATAATAGGCATTACACCAGCTGTAGATGATTGGACATATGAAATACTTCCTGTAGGTGCTATTGCTTGTCTATAGGAATGGTATAAGCCATATTTCATCACATCTTCTTTAAGCTTCTTCCAATCTTCAGTATTAGGAATATGTTGATCTCCAAATAGCTTTTTAACCTTTTCATACTGAGGGCTATAATCATTTGTTACGTACTTTTCGAAATACTCACCTGATTTGTAAGTCGAACCATCAAACTTGTAGTATGTCTCCCCTGTTTCTCGTGTAATTTCCATAGAACGCTGCAGGGAGTAGAAGTTAACCATCATAAAGTACGTATTTGCAAAATCCTTAGCTTCTTCACTTTCATAAGCAATATTATTTTGAGCTAGAAATCCATGGAGGTTCATCTGCCCTAGACCAATTGATCTCATTAGTGTATTTGCTCTCGCAACTGCTGGAGCATTTACAATGTTTGTTTTCCTTGTGACAGTTGTCAGTGAGTCAATTGCTATTCTGACTGTTGAAGCAATTGATTGATTACTCATTACATTTACAATATTCATTGAGCCAAGATTGCAGGAGATATCTAAGCCAATTTCATCCTCTTTATCGTAATCCGTATAAACTGATACTTGTGACGATTGGAGTACTTCAGAACACAAATTCGAAAATTTCACTTTTGAAATATGTTCATTTGGATGCACTTTATTTACGTTATCAGCAAACATAATATATGGATATCCTGATTCACTTCGTAGAATGGCCAATTGCTCTAACAGCTTCCGAGTATTCCCTTTAGCTTTTCTAACCCTAGGGTTTTCGACAAGCTCATCATACATTTCATTGATGCTCATCTCATCAAGATACTGTCCATATTCCTTGTATACTGAATGCGGATAGAACATGTAATAATCTTTGTCTTCCCTTGCAAGTTCAATAAATTTATCAGGAACAACTACACCAATAGAAAGTGTTTTAACTCGGACATCTTCATCAGCACTTATTTTTTTGGTATCCAGGAAGTCTGTAATGTCTGGATGGAATACACTTAGATAAACTGCTCCTGATCCTTGTCTTTGCAGACCATTCAAACGTGTTCGCTAAGCACGCCCCGCCATATGGCTGCTTCATGTTACCATGAAGGTTAGACTATATCTTCACCCTCTAAGGGCGCCTCCTGTTTCGACTGCCAATAGCTTGCAGCCTACGCCTTTCGGCTAGTCGTTGCACGTTCAAGACTTAGTCTTGCTTCGCTCATGATTGTCCCTGTAGGAGTTCCCATGAATTAAAGAGGTTTTCGATCACCATTGCTGATGAAAGGGGCCAAATCAACCCATTTGGTCGGCATATCTGAAGGCATTATCTAGAAGTTTCATAACACCTACGACACCTTTAGTCGCATTCTCTACGTCTTTAATCGCTTCACCTTTGGCTCTAAGTTTGTTTAGATTTAATGCTACTCCTCCACCTAGCTTAGAAAGCTGCATGGAGATATCAATAGCACGTGAAATATCATTCAAACTGTCGCCTACTTCAAGTAAGAAGCAGCTCACCATTTCACCTCTTCGCTTACGTCCAGCATTAAGGAATGTAGGTGTTGCAGGCTGATACTCTTGTTTCATCATAGTATGTACTTCCTCAACAGCTTTCTCGTAATCGCCATCAGCGCAATATAAAGCCACAATTGAGACACGATCCTCATACCTTTCCAGGATCTTTGTTTTATCGTTTGTCTTCAATGCGTAGTCATTGTAGAACTTAAAGGCACTCATAAAAGAAGGGAATCTGAATTTGTAATTGTAAGCAATCTTATAGATTGATTTAATCTGTTCGAATGTATATTTGCTTAAGAATTCTTCTTCGTAATAATCATTTTTAATCAAATAATCCAGCTTCTCTTTTAAATCGTGAAAGAAAACTGTGTTTTGATTGATATAATCAACAAAGTAACTATGTACGGCTTCCTTATCCTTTTCGAATTGATACTTACCATCTTTCTGAATCATGATCTCATTATTGAGCTTGATCCACTTTGGTATTGTGTTTGTCAATAAGTTGTACCTCCTGAATGATCTTCTGTAAGTCTTGTTTCGTTCCACTAAGTTCAAACTTTAATAACAATGGTGTGTGGAACTTAGCTGAGAGCTTGTCTCCAGCTAAACCATAGTTATCACCCCAAACCTTGTTACCACTAACAGCAACTCCCCTTATTTTATTTTTATTCTTATTGATAAAATTCAAAGTCCTTTCAGGTACTTCCCCAAAGCCTATCGTATATGTAATATGTATGAACTCTTGATTGATGATCGTATCATCAGTTATTTCAATGGACTCAATATCTAATTTGTGTTGCAGCGCTTTTACAAACCTTCTTACATTGCCAGTTTTACTTTCATATGTAATGATCACTAATCGTTATATGCCCCTGTAATTAATCTTGTAGTTGCAGATTCAGCTTCATTTTCAACATGGAAATATGCTTCAGCTATTTCACTATTAATAGCTCCCATCTCAGCATAACCTTTGGCCATTTGAGCCTCATATGGAGATAATTCCTCTAATTCAACAGGGATATATTTATCCTTTTGGCTTTGCGGGACAACCATTTGATGTCCTTCTAAGTCAGTTGCAATAAGTTCTCCCTTAAATACTGTAAATGACTCACCATTTTGCATATGTATCTTCTTATTTTCTTTTGCTTCTTCCATAGTCACCAGATCATTACGCTTTACGTATAACTGTCTAGCTGCCCCCATTTTACATCTCCTTATTATTTGTTTTTATTTTGATTAAAGCTGTGATTTTATCTAGATTCAAACGGTATCTGCTCGTTCCCCTTAAAAATCGTCACTCCTCTTCGATTGTCCATCCGTTTAATCTTGCGCACTTTAATTTTCTTGAATATCTGCGTTTCCACTCGTCCCACCTTTTCGTTTCTCCATGTGTAGCAAAAGGATCTTGGTTTTTCTGTTTCCAGAGAATATCACTAACCCATCTAGGAACTGATGGCCTATGTTACTTTCCGGCATCTATTCGTCCTCCAATTGTTTCTGATTTTCACCAAGAGCTATTCTGTTGAAGCAATTAGAGTTTTTTATCAACAATGTCTTTAATACTTTGTAATGTTTGCTTATACTCACTGTCTAAACCACTTACGTTTAATTCTGTTGAAATCCTAAATTGTGAGCTTGTATCATACATAGTAATTACTGATTCAATCCCCTTTTCTTCGGCTATAAACGAAATGCCAAATACCTCAATATCATCCGCGCCTTGCTCCTCTTTAAGTTCTTCTAGAAAACTTGGTTGCATGTAATCATACAGTTCTTTAGAAGTCTTGAATGTTTTTTGTTCAACATAACTGTTTTCTCCATCAATTGAATCAAAAAGCAAATTATAGTCTATGTATCCTTTTACAGATTTCCCATGCTTAATGTATTCCAGGCTTCATCATCCTTTTTTATTTATTTTTATTCTTTAAAGTAAACTGCCATCAATAAGCAATACCATCTCTTCGTCATTAGAAATCTCCTCAAGAACCTGTTTAAACGGCATGAGCTCTTTATCTTCTCCTGGTGCCCTTCCATGTTGTATTGCCGCATAAACTTGCCCAACTTCTGTCATTTCATCACTTAACTCTCCATCATCATCTGTAACCGTATCTGTATACAGTTCCATTGCCTTTTCTTTTGTATAAGCTTTAATTAACGCATAATAGGGGTCACTCACTTCGAAATACTTCATAACGGGCTTCTCAACTTCCAATTCCTCAACGTAATCGCCTTTAATTTTCACATCATCAACACCGTTTTCGAGCAAATTATCTACGATGTCCTTTCCTAGCTGTTCTAACGCAGCCCCTTGAACAGATTCACTTTCGTCATTAAACCCTTCATGAGCGTAACAAGTTGCTTTTATTTTAAAAACTGCTGCTTTAATCCCCATAACCAATTCTCCTTTTAATTTATTTTTGTGAATCTCTTAATCTCTTTTCCATCAATAACAACTGTTCCAAAAAACATCTCTTTAGGTCTTGCCCACAGAATGCCATCCAAGTCTTCATATGTAACAAGCTTTTCTTCTGTCTCAGTATGAGTTACCTCTCCAATAACCTTATATAGACCACCTTTATAATGTCTAAACCGGCAACCAAATACTTCGTATGTATCCATCAAAATCGCTTCCTTTCTCTTTATCGAGGTTTTTATTTTGCTTTCCTTTGGTTCATCTAAGAAGTTAGACTCACCTACTTAAAAATGTTTTATGTCTTTTTGCTACCCTAATAAGGGAATATTAGTGTGGAAACACTTCTCGTAATCCGCTAAATCATCTTCTAATTGAATTTGTTCTAAACGCTTATTGATTATCTCTATGTATTTGGATTCAGTTTCAAAGCCAATCCATTTACGATTATTTAACTCACAAGCAACTGCTGTTGTACCACTACCTAAGCAATTATCTAAGACAACCTCTTCTTCAATAGTGTATGACTTAATTAAAAATTCACATAAATCAACAGGCTTTTGCGTTGAGTGAATAGCTTGTTTACCAGTAACGTTCTTGTATTTAAGTACATCATTAGGAAACCCTGTAAATGATTCGTATTTCCTTCCGATCTGATTAGGTCTTTCTCCTACAGTCCCTCCTGCGTTATAGTTTTTTGTAACGACTTTCTCTCCCGAACTTACTACACCTTGCGGAAAATAAGGCATTCGATTTTTCACTTGTGACTTATGTCCCCATTTAGCTTTACTAAAAATACTAATTGTCTCTATAGCCTTCATTGGCCTGTTCTTGGCGTGCTGGTATAGTCCTGCTTTGCTTTTTTCCCAATACCAGTCGTAACGGTACAAACTGAAGTTACTACTCCTTAACTTTGTACTAAAAGGCTCACTACCAAACAGTGCAATCACACCGTTCTCTTTAATAACTCTTTCATACTGCTCCCATAAAGGCTCAAAAGGAATAGCTATATCCCACTTATTTGCTGTTGTACCATAAGGTAAGTCACACAAAATCATGTCTATACTGCCGTCTGGAATTAAACTCATTCCCTCTAAGCAATCCATCTGATAGGCTCTGTTTAATTCGAGACTCCCTAATACTTCTTTCCCCATTAAATCCCCTCCAACTTATATTTAATTTTTTTATTAATTTTCACACTAAAGTTTCAAGAAAGAATGTGGTACTCTATTACTTTGTAATTCTATTTATTAAAGGAAAGCTGCATACCCCTTTTAAGCTCATATCTAACTCTCCTTTTAAGAATTGAGTTAAAATAAAACTTTTATTTAGATTTCCCTTTGTTCTGCCAATGAAGTTTAATTTTTTTGTAGCATCACGCTTAGTTTCGATAATCCCATTTTCAATTACTGTTTACTCTAAGCCAGTTTTGCCACCACTTTATTTTTAAATCTCCATTCTCCAAAGCCTTTAAATTGTTATGAAGGTTGTCGGGATGAATTCCATAAACCATTTTTCCTTTAATAAAAATAGCTGCCCCTTCATTTTTATAAAAATCATAAGTTGGTTCCCCTCTGTAGTCCTTCTCTTCTTCCAATACCGTAAAATCATTAGATAAAGCATTATAGTATGTAATTCGATTTTTCTCTGAGTTTCTTACAAAATCAACTAATATTGAAATTTGTTTTTGAGTTTCTCCCTCATACTTATTGCTGTGCTTGTAATGACATAATAAATTTTCAAATTTATAAAGCTCAGCCTTCCCAATCGTTTTGATTAACTCCCTTAATGCAGTTCCAACCTTATAATTAAGCTTAATTTTATTCATGAAAAATCCCCCTCGTCATCCTTTAATTAAGAAGTACCAAAATCTCTTCCAGCACGATGTTTTACTCACATCATTTTGTTCTTCGACACGCTGATTCTCTTGTCTGACATGCTGCTGCCATTCTTCTTCAAGTTTCGTTTGCTCTTGAATGGCTTTTTCTAAGCTTTTTTTGTCTTCAATTATTTTAATGATCTTATCAGTCTGATACGTCCATTCATTATTTGTGTTCCGCTGCCGGTCAATTACGACAACATATTCATTTAAACCAGGGATATATACTTTGCCTCCAATTTCAATTGGCACTAAATCAATAACCCCTTCGAAGAAACAGTTGAATTCTATTTTTTCCTTTTCAGAAAAACGACCGAGTACATCCAATCCATATGTTTTATTGATTATCTGGCCTTCAAACTTGGCTTGATGTCGTCCCACTTATTCACCTCCTTGTAAAAGATGTTTCTTTACAAATTGAAGGAGTGTATCAACGTCTTTCGTAGTTGCTTTATCATTGATCAAGAAGAAATCTGCTATAACATATTTTGAATAGTCACCACCGCCATGATATTCATCTGCCACAATTACTTTTAATTGAATATTTTCGGTTATAGGAATCATATGAACATCTGTTCCATCTGTAATTGGAAAGTCTAAAGGGTACATATCAATATTGTTTTCTGTTATGTATTCGTTAATTGAATATAGGATTTCCTCCCCTTCAATTTCATCAAAGCTGCCAGTATAGTCGGGAAGTCGCTTTCTAAAATAATCACTTAATTCATTGTTTAAATTGGTTCGCTTTCTCTCAATCAGACCCGTCATACCGACCATTAAGCCTTGTTCTTCCGCTTCTCGGACTATAACCCAGTCTGCTTTTTTGAGCTTCATGTTTATTCCTCGTTTCTATATAAAAATTGAATTTTATTCAGACTTTACTGTTAGCAACTCCTCATTATTTGTTTTGATTTGTCGTATACTGCGCTTGCCCGGGAAATTATGAACATTTCCTTCTGACTATTTCCCTTCATCTTGTTCATATCACTGTAAGAATAACTCCGAGAAGGAGCGAACAGGCTCCAATCAGGAAAACAGTGATGTAAAATGGCATGCCTTCTTTAAAGTTCTTATTCTCAACTAAACATGCAAGGCCATTGCCTAAAAACGTTGAACCGAATAAGATTAGACCCAGTATTAAAAATGAAATTTCATTCACCCCGATTCTTTCAGGTTTATTTACTTATTTATAGATCCACTAACAACAGCCCGTCTAACCCATATACCTTGTCTCTATCAGTTAACTTTCCGTTCTTTCTCATTGTCTGCAGTGCGTTTTCTGCTTGTTTACGGTTTGAGTAAATATGTGGGTGATATCCGTAAAGATATTTCCCTTCACTTTTTGCAGCAATTACGAACATGTTCACTCATCATCTCTCCATTCTCGATAAAAGGAATATTTCATCCACTTATTTTGTATTTGTTGTTTAGCCTTAAATATTCTAATGTCTTTTTAACGCTTAAATTGCTGCATTCCTTCTTCACTTTCTCGGAATAACCCTTTGCACAATCTTCACAACAATTGAAGTCTACATAAGTTTTTTCATCGCTGATTCTAAGACAAATTGTTTTTCCGTTTATGTACTCTTTACAGATGTCACATATATGATTCATTAACCCTCTCCCTTTGCTCTAAGTTATTTTAATTATATACATATTATTTGTATTTGTCTATTGTTTTTTAATCTATTTTTCAAGAAGAGTAGGAGAGTTTCCTCCCCTACAGTACAATACGGCTGCTGCTAATGGTTTTCAGCTCGTTTATGAAATACACGAACAATTATTGCCGCTATGAAGAATAAGGCAAACAATCCAAAAGCCATTGATCCATTCTTTAAAATTATCCCAAAGATCAACAATGCACAACCAGACAAAATAAATAGTATTTTACTTAAGATATTGATCATTTACACTTCTCCATACAATCAAAGAATGCATTTACACCAATAATACCAGCAGTATTTACACAAGCATAGCAAGCAGTTCCTGCTGTTGCTGGAACACCGGCTGTGCATGCAGCTCCACATAAAATAGCTAAACCAGTAATTGCCCATTGGCTAATATTCTTATCACCTAAGCAATCTGATACACATCCAGTCCAACTCTGAGTACTCATCATGTTAGATGAGCTTGTTTGATCTTCTAAAGATTTTTCTGTTTCAAAGACACCAGACTTGTCTTCATCCTTGACGCCATTAATCCAATAACTCATTTCGTTTTGAGTGCTGCTGATTTTCTTCATATCAACTTCATAGTATTCTTCAATATTCATATCGCTATCAAATGAAACATTGAATGAACTAACTCTATCTACTTTTTCAGTGTCCACGTATAAATAAGTAACTGAATAAGTTACTGTACCATCATCATACTTGATAGCCCTAACTGATGCATTATCAAATACTTTTTCGTTTGATTTATGATACTTAATGTCTCCGTCTTCAATTGCCTTATTTGCCTTTGAAAGAAGTTTTTCCTTAGTCTTTTTGCTCACATCAATAGTGTGATCTGCAATAAATTCTGCTTCTGATTTTACCTTACCCTTGTCAATATTATCTGTTGAGATTGTACTCTTCGCATCACTATTCTGAGGAAATGTTGCAAAGGCCAGCACAAATACGGCAACTAATGCTAAGATCGTTCGATAAAAAGACTTGTTCATTAAAATAACCCCTTTGTAAAAATATAATTCTCGTCTGGCACCAATACTTATCAAACAGACAATCTCATAAATCACCTTCTTTCTTTAATAAATGCTACCAATCATATAAATAAATGTTAAGAAACAAAGGCGATTTTGAATAATAAGTATCACAGATGTCATTAACTCAAAGGGATATTGCTCACCTTTATAAACAACTTATGTAATTTTGTAATTCGTTAGATTTAGTAAAAACCTCACCGAATTTTTTGTCTATAGTTTTCCATTGCCTTTCAGTTGTTGAAGGTAACTCATTTTCAAGGTATATGAACAACTCATCGATTTTACTGCTAAGTTGATCCATATTTTGTACGAGAGTTTCTTTTATTGGATCAGATATTCGCAAGGAGCCGTCCTCCTTTATGAAAAGATAGTTATAGCCTTGCCGTTATCATTTTTTATGTATGGGGAATATTTTCGCTCTAGGTAATTCCTTGACTTTCCTTCTCCCAGGCTTATATTATAAATATCCATTACTTTATGTACTTCATATGCTTGTTCTTTTGCATGCTCAGGTGATAGCGCCTCAATAACTAGAGACGCATTTTCACCTTTGCTATCTTTACACCTTACATAATACTTTTTCAATAAACATCCCATTATCCTTTCGTTTTTTCTTGAAACAATTTAATGAATCAAGCCTCGATATGTATTTGAATTGTGTAGATCGATTAGGTTAGTTAACTGCTCGATTTCCTTACTCATCGCATAACATTGATCAACATAAAATTTCTTTGGCATAATCACAAACCGGCCATCTTTAAATCCTTCCGCACCGGCTTCTTGCATTGCTGCAGGAAAGATATCAATTAGACTCCCTTTCTTAAAGCTCTCAATATACTCATCTACTGAAATAGTGTGCAAAACCTTAATTAATACTCCATTGGTCTTTTCATCGTTATGTACGTAAATGCTTTGTGTATGTGGTTCAATAACTACAAAATCAAGAGCGTTTACCAAGTCAATTTTTTCTTGATCAGTTAGCATACTCACTCTCCTTTTAAATACGACTTGAAAAACTCACTTAAGTTATCAGCCATAGCTGCAGCAACTTCAGAAAAGTATTTATGTCTTTTCTCCTCTGATTTCAAAAACTCAACTGTCGTTTCTGCAATTTCTTTAATCCTGTCTTCTTTGATATTTCCATTCCTAACACGCTCTTTAATTTCCTCAGCCTCTCTTTTTAAAGACTCTGGGTAACTATCCATTCTCTCCACCTTCAATTTCCTCTTATTTTGAATTTGTGTAAAAGACAAATTTTATTCAGATTCTTTATTAACGTATGTATGTATTAATTCCTTGAATATTGATTCAAGTACAGTTACAGTAATTGAGTTGCCGGCTTGCTTGTACAACTGCGAATTACTAATTCCCACTGATAAAGCTTTCTCAAAATCTTCTTCATCAAATGCTTGCAGCCTCCAACATTCTAATGGAGTGAGCTTTCTAATTCTGTATTTTGGGTATTCGCCAATTGCTACACCATGACGATCAATTGTATTAACAGTGAAGGCTGGTTCATCGTCTTTTTTAAAACGTCTGCCATTCTGTCTTTTTTCTTCCCTTTCTGGAGTTAAGACGGGTCTTATTTCAGGGGTTGACACAGTAATTTTCACCCCTTCACCCTTGTTTGTTGTTAAAGTTGGACTTAGCCCATTTGAATTGTAAACTTGACCATTCATTCCTTTTCCAGAAGGATTAATATTACCAACATACTCAACAGCAATTTTAGGTTCTCTATGACCTCCTCCCATAGTTGTTAATGTTGGTGACACCCCATCAGGCGAGTACACTCTTTTAATTGCATCATGTCCCTTTAGATCAACATGACCAACCATTACTGGATTGATCTCTAAAATTTTCGGCTCAGTATTTCCTCCAATACCTAACCCGCTAGGTGTTGGACACAAACCATTTGTTGAATAGACTCTTTTCTTTTGATCATGTCCATTAATATTAACTCTCCCAACGAGTTTACAACCTGTGGAATCATTTATTTCTTTGACGCCATTTCTCTCTAATTCAGCAATTAGACCCTTTGTTTTTTTCTCGGTTAAGTAATACTTCTCATCAACACAATCCTCAAGAATTTCTCGCAACCTCTTCCCAACAACAACCTGTAAAGGCCATCTAAAAGTAAAACTTTTTATATTTAATTCTTTCAATCTCTTTTTTCCCTTACTTAAAACATCGTTCCTTCCCTTATCCAAAAACCATTCGTCATTTTCAATTAAATCTTCTCGAATCCCAATTATGTATATGCGCTCACGATTCTGAGGGACATTGAAGAATTTTGAGTTAAGCAGTTCTAGATCAATTCTGTAACCAACCTCACTAAAAGCTTCTGCCATCACATTCAAAGTGTTGCCTTTATCATGATTAATTAACCCTTTAACGTTCTCAAAAATAAAGAACTTTGGTTGCTTTTCCTTAAGAGTCTCAATGTATTGAAAAAATAAAGTTCCTCTTGTGTCTTCAAACCCTCTCCTATGGCCGGCAATACTAAAGCTTTGACAAGGTGACCCTCCAACTAAAAGATCAAATTCAGGCAAAAACGTTTTATCTATCTTACTTACATCACCGTAGTTTAACTGCTCATCAACGTTGTGAATTGCGCAATATGACTTAATAGCATATTTATCAATTTCACTAAAGCCAACTAGTTCATATTCAACCCCAATGTTTCTTAGTGCAGCTTCAAATGCACCGATTCCACTAAAAAGACTCATTACTCGTAGTTTGTTCAATAAATAACCTCCATTTATTTTATTTTTATTCTAAATAAAATTGATCTTTTATTTAGATTGTACAAAATACCCAATACAACCTGGCTTTTCAGGTTTTAATTCGCCCCAAACGTTGTTGTTCTTGTCTATAATTTGAAGCTTATATTTATTGCCTGTTCTCTTCTCGACTAACTCTAATGCATACTCATCAATACATTTTTGAACTTCATATTCATTGAAAGTCCAAAATGCCGAGTCTTCTAATAACCGATGTAATTGCAATGACATTTTTCTACGCAACTCTAATATTTGATCTCTAAATTTTATTTTGAGCCTCATTTTTTCACCCTTTTCTAAATAAATGAGATATTTTAAAGTAATTTTCGTTCAATCTCTTCCCAGTTCATAACACGAATAAATCTGTTGTCATTCCTGTTATGGGGAGCATCAAATAGAATCTTCATTCCTTCAAATGATTCTAAGTTATGTATTCCGTCATCTATCATGATGTCTGCTTTAATTATGCTTTTATTGCCACAAAGCACTACATTGCTATGTGGGATAAATGAAAAATGCTTAGTGAGCCATTCAAGCTTTGCTTTAAGGGACTCTGGATGGTTTGTTGCAGTAGTCACAACATATACTTCATATTTCTTCATCAGTTCTTTTACTACTCTTTGGCTGCCTTCTATAACATCAAGATTTCTGAACAAATCGTAATCTAAATGTCTATAAACATTATTGTTGGTATTTGTATATTTTTTTATATCCCAGCATAGGATGTCTTCCTCTTTCAGAAAAGGATCATCGTGTGTGTTAATGTTAGCTACCCAATCACTTAGTAAATCAGCTAAGACCTGATCCATGTCAATTGCAATTACTTTCTTCATAAATTCCTCTATTCCACTAAAAAGATTATGTCTTTAGCAATTTCGTCACTTGACCATTGTCCAGTATCCCATGAATATGTATGTAATCCCGCATTGCTCATAACTTCTCTATACAACTCTAAAATTGAATCAATGTCTTTTCCTTCTATATACTCATCTCCCCGTACGTTTAACCGTTCCTTAATAATGCTTGGATCAGCATGTAAGTATACAACCTTCGTTTTTGCTTTAATTTTATCCTCAATAAATCTAAGCTGTTGCTCTGTAAGGATCGAGTAATCTTTGAATTTCTTTGCATATACCAAGTTAGAATAAACAAACCTGTCAATAATCACATTGTCTTCGTCAGCTAATTTGTTGAAGTGCTCAAATAATTTCACATTCCCGCTTGTGGCCAACTCAAAGCTTGAACCTTTGATAATTGGGTACTTCAGTTCTTTACTTAGCTTTGATGCAACTGTTGATTTGAAGCAACAGTCAGGCCCCTCCAAGATAATTAATGCCATTAATCCTCCACCTTTCTTATTTTATGAAATCCAACAACCTGGTAAGTACCATCAGGATACTTCACTTCCACCTGATTGTATCGATAATCAACTTTCGCAACAGCTCCAATCTCATCTGTAAAATCAACAATCACCTTTTGACCTTTCTTAAACATAAGTTAAACCTCCCTTTAGTGGTGTTAATTCATGTTCTTTAAAGTAAGTAATGTCACCTGTTTCATCGCTAACTACATAGTCATATGTAGCTGAATGTAAATGCTCGATAATCTTTCCTTTTCTCCCCACATGATGCGGGCATCCATATCGTGCATTATTGTTAATTTCTACAGCTAGTCCAACAGGATAACTCCAGTATTTAGGCAATTTAATACCACCTCCCCTCAATAAAAAACCTCTTAATCTTCTGTTACTATTCTAGAAACCTGTTTTTCATTAAACCCAAGGGACGACAAGAACCTCTTAAAATCATCTAACAACAATCCAGGGATTTCCCCTTTATGTTCTTCGATAATGGACGGTTTATAAGTCTTATATAATTTGGTCACCTGCCCATATTCGTCTGTGAATGACATTTCAATTTGAATACACTTCAATTGTCTCACCCTATTTTTTAATTTTGTCTTGAAATTTTAACTGCTTGTTGCCATAACAATATCATCAAAACGCCTTTCATCATAAGTTCCATCATAATAACAAAGTTCAACTGTCTTTGTTTCTGGATAGATCGCTTCAATAACCCCGTACTCTCCAGTTGATTTGACCTTTGCCTCTTTATCTAAAATGAACATCCTCTTCACTCTCTCTATGTAATAGTTTTCCTTGGGATATATTTCATGATATGTATTCCATCGAACGAATTGTTGAAATGTTTATACCTTTCAATTATTTAGACCGATTTACCAGCTCACTCTGACAGTCTTACGGCCAAATGCCTTTGCTTCTTTTTCACTGTCCATCAGAATATCAATTCGATTGTTTTTAATATCCCCTCCTGTATCTATTGCATATGCATGAAAACTATTTCCTTCATATGAAACTTGCACTAATGAATACAAAGGAATTACTTCTGGATCCACAGCAATTATTCTTTTTCCATTGTAATAGGATGTGTTTGATACATCATAGCCGGTTTTTGTTTTCCCTGTGCAACCTGTAGAACAAAATGCTGTGTAAGCTGTGGCAACAACTTCATGACTCTTCACTGCCTTGGTATTAGTACTTTTAGAAGCTGATTTATCTCCACTCCTCTTTTTGTTGGTTTTTTGTACTTTTTTTGTTTTTGTATGTTTTGCAGCTTTTTTATTTTCTTCTGTTAGATATGTAATCTTCGCATTAAGATACTTTTTTCTACTTTCAGCCTGTTTTTCTTCCTCACTCTTTAGCCTGGGAAGGATTCTTGGAACGTCAATTTCATGAATAAGTTTTTGCCTCACCTCTTCTTTATTTAGATAAAATGACTCTTTTATTAAGACTTGACTATCTTGATGTGTATACAAGTTTTTAGCGCTATATACGAGCCCTACTCCTAACAAACCAATTGTAGCAAAAAGTGTCATTTCGTTAATTCTATGATATACATATTTTTTGTGTTTGTCTATAAGTTTTTTGAAAATTTTCGTCTCTCCTATCATCAGCTAAGATTTATATTTCTGCCCTTTTAGTTGTCAAACTCATATTTCCTTCATTATCAACATTGTCTATTCTGCAGACAGTGTGATTATATATGCTATCTTTATAGACTTTCGGAATAAAATTGTTACCTCTTCTGAAACCAGTAAACATGAGCAATGTTCCTCTGGTATACCAAGATTTCTCGACTACCTCTTTCTTTCCGCCACCAATGGATCTAGAAATCTGTTTATTGTAATGACTAAAGCTGCCCGACCACTGTTTAACTGTAACCACCCCTGTAGGTGTTAGAAGAGTAATTGTATGTTTGTTTTTATCCCTATCTAAAACAGTGCCTATAATCCGTGTAGTCTCATATTCATAGAGAGTTTTCCCTCTCCATTGATAAGGTTTACCTTTGACCGGCTCTGCTGGCAGTTTATAAAAGTCAGCAATATCATACTTGGCAAAGTTTACACCAGAAAGCTCATGGTCATTATAATAATAGCTCAATGAATCCATTTCCCACTTACCTAACGATCCATCGGCGTATTTTTCCCACTCTTTTATTAATAAACAATCATTCAATTTCTTCAGTGGTTCTTCTGTTGTTATCCAGGACTTTATTTTAGACATCTTGTTATCATATTCTTTTTTAAAAGCTCTTTCAGAAATGACAAGCTGCCCGTTTAACATGTCAACTACACTATCCTCACTAAAATGCTGGTTATAAAACGAAGCTGATACATCATCCAATAAAAAAAGTTTATCTTTTGGCGACTTTAATGTTTTATACACCTTTTTGCTGATGTAATCTCTAAAACGAAAGAATCTCACTTCTTGTGCAAATTCTGAAGGAACAATGTTGTTTTCAATTAGCATTTTTAAATTAGACAACGTAAGCTTAATTTTTGGTTCTGATATTAAGTTAATAAAGGCCTTCATGATTTCTTGCCTGTCTCCAAAAGAATCAAAGCAGCCTCCTTTTATTAATTGGATTACTTGTCCTTTCTTAATAATGCCGCTCTTAAACATTCTTTCAATAAAGTCGTTAAAGTCACTATATGGTCTATTTAGAACTATATGATGAATAACATCGTCTCCAATTCCATTCATTCCTTTAAGTCCAAATAAAATTGAATTGTTGTTAATATCAGTTCTAAAACCAAAATCAGCCTTATTTATATCTGGAAGGTCTATTTTAATCCCTCTTTGTCTGATGTTTCCGATGGCTGAAGCAACTTTCCCGTAGTTTGTAGCAGCTGTCTTTTTGCTGTCTTTTGTATCCTCGGTATCTATCCCTCCACTGTTTACCGTTAAACAAGCAGTATTCCAGTATAGAGGATTATATCGATAGTTTAAGTTCAATTCCTGTAACGCAATAATTGAATATGCCAAAGTATGGAGCAAACTAAAACTGTAGCCGAACTGTCTTTTAAATTGAACATTCCAGACATAATTCAAAAGGTTATCGGAAGTGCCAATCTCCTTTCCTTTTTTAAAAAACAATTCTTCCACTTTTTTTAGTACATCTTCTTTCTTTTTTGCTATGGATTTCCTAAGATAATTTGATTCTTTAATGTCAAAGTTAGCTATATCTTTATCCATAACCATCTGCATAACCACTTCTTGAGTATCAGCAACACCATAAATGTCCTTAAGGTGCCTCTCCATTACTCTGATTTCCTTTTCGCTTAGACTGTACCGCCTCATTTCTTCATACCATTTATTAAGGTTATTTTTGTATTTAACATATGTATCTACAGGCTGTTCTTCACCGTCTGACATAAGCCTCATTAAAGAATTGGTTACTGCTGCTTCAAGTAAGTTCTTAGGTTTTACTTTGACAACTGATTGATGACCAACTTCAGTTGAGAACTGGAACAAGTCCATGATCTCCCCATTACCTGCCATTTCCCATAGCTTTTCATCTTCATACTCAATTACGTCTGGATGGATGTATTTGTTGTATGTTTTCTTTAAGCTACCTTGCCATTCAATTTCTTTATTCTCAATTAATTGGTCTAAGGTTACTCGAATCTTATCTAAAGCCTCGATCGTAAGAAGATCAAACTTTACTGAGCCCATGGCTTCACTGTCACCCATATTAAACTGTGTAATATAAGCTCCTTTAGGAGTTTTCATCATTGCATTCGACTTTGTATATTCATCGTTAAAGATTATTACTCCGGCTGCATGAGAAGACCGCTTATTAGTTAATCCTTCAATTTTTAGAGCTGTTTCTTTAAGATTAGGGTATTGTTCAACCTCCTTAATAAACTCTTTAATCGGCTTTCTGTCAGTTTCTTTGTCACCATAAAAACAATGCTTCAAAGGCCAGTTAGATCCTCTTTCAAATGGAATCATTCCACTTAAATACTGGGATATATCATTATCGATTCCTAAGCCTCTACATGCTGTCTGAAGCGCTGATTTTGAACCCTCAGTTCCAAAAGTAGCAATTTGAAGAACACGTTTGTCTCCAAACCTTTCTCTAAGCGCATTTAGAATTTTTTGTCTTTTTGATCCTTCAGTATCAATATCGATATCTGGAAGGTCAGGTCTCGATTTATGTATATGTCTCCAATGTGGTAAATCATATTGCATTGGATTAATTTGAGTATTGTCGAGTAGATAATTAACTAAGTAACCTGCAGCACTTCCCCTGGCTGCCCCAACTAAACTATCTCCTCCACACTCTTCATCCCAAATAATATTAATGATTTCTCTGACTGTTATGTAATAAGAAGGCATAGACTGATTCAGCTTTTGGCTGATTTCCCAAAGTTCACCTAGCTCAACGTTAATCCTCTTTAATATTTTATGAAAAGCTTCTCTCGTTAGTTCGCTTGTCTTTAATTTCTCTTCAAATCCGTCCTCAATTAAATTAAGGAGATATCTATCTTGTTCATCTGCTGATTCAGACATCTTTTTTATATATTCATATTGATCATATGCTGGTTTAAATAAATGTCTTAATTTAAAGTTTGGAAGATCCATTTTAGGGATAATTGGTTCGTGCTCTATAGTATAGTCTTCAATCATCTCGCCAATGAGCATTGTATTTTTTATGGCCTGATCGATGACTTCTTTATCAATGTAGTCCATTCTCTCGTGAATTTCATCAACGTTTTGAACGAAACAGGCTTCATAAAAGGAATCAACTTCTCTTTCTCCATCCTTAGCGTTTAAAAAGGCTTGATGAATTGCTCTATCTTCTGGTCTTAGATAGTGAGCATCTGTTGTAACAATCATTTGCAAGTCATACCCGTTGGCTATATCTATCAGCTTCTTGTTACAGTAAATCTGTTCTTCACTCAGTGCAGGTTGAAGCTCGATAAAAAACTTATCCTTCCCAAAAACCTCTATACACCAAGTTATAAACTCATGAATCTTTAGTTTGTGCTGCTTAATTGACTGAGAATCACCAGTTTCTTCAAAAGCCTTTATCTTTAACAGGTGAATGTTTACCTCAGACCCCAAGCAAGCTGTGGTAGCAATGATGTGGCCTGGATCTTTACTTAATAGCTCCTCTACATCCTTTTTTACTGTCGGCACTCTTTCCATTGTTCCTGTATAAAATGAGTTTTCCCAGGCTTGAGAAGACAGTATTCTTAACTGCTCATGTCCTTTTGGATCAATTGCCAACATCAAGAAATGCGGAAATTTTGTCACTCCCGATTTATAGTTATCTCGAACTTCCTCTAAAGAATCGACTAGGTACGCTTCATTGCCCAATATCAGTTTAAAATCTTCTGGCATATCCCCCTTCTTTTTCATTTCTCTAACTGTTCGAATAGCATCTAAATGTGCTGAGAGGACTTCATGGTCTGTTATGGCCAATCCCTTATATTCCATCTTTACTGCAGTTTTGAGCAGTTCTTTAACTGAGTTTGTTGAGTCTAGAAGCCTTATGTTACTCCTATCTGTGTGGCAGTGACATCCTATCAACTTTCTTCCCCCTTAAAACACAAGTTCTTTTTGTTTTGTGCGAACCACCTCCAATTCATAAATCTCGATTTGAGGTGTTTTCTTGCCTTTGTATTCATTTGCCTTTGCTTTACCAATTACATTTATGACTAACGTTCCATTTGATTCTGTAAGCTGATTAAAGTAGTTCTCATCGCTTTTAAATCTTATGTATTCAATATCACCATGCTTGAATTTAACTGTTGTCTTATTCTTTTTTCCTAAATGTTCAATTTGTTCGACATCAATTTCAAGTTCCGTTATAGCTATTAATGGTTCTTCGACTTTGTAACCCCAAAAGTCTTTGTAGCCATCAAGTTGAAGGATAAATTCTTTTCTCAATTGTTTTGCTGGTATCTCAAAATCAACATTCTGAATATCTTCTTCGATATCTATGTCTTTAAATTTTTCATTCAGCACTTTGTTCACCAGGATTAAGTTCTGTCGTTTAATTGCAAAGCCAGCTGCATTTGGGTGACCTTCAACAAGCTCAAATAATTCAGTATCTATAAGCTCTTTCTTAAAATCCTTTATAAACCCTTTGTCATATCCTCGTATAGAGCCACTCAAGATCTCTTTGCCTTTTTCGGGATCGTTTCTGGCTAACAAGATCGGCTTTTTATATTCTTCTGCAAGCTGATTGGCCACCAGTCCAGTTAGGCTTTTATCTAGAATTCCTTCAATGTAAACAATCAGTATTTTATTCGCTGTTAAACTTTTCTCCTCTATTCTATTTTTAATTTCCACTCCAGCTGCATCTGCAATCCGTTTCTGCTTTGCTTTTAGATTTCCTAGAATCCTAACTGTGTCATCATGTATTGGCACAAGCTCAGTTTCACTTTGCCCACGTTTTTTGTAGGGCACCTTTTCTTTAGAAAGGAGGAATGCTCTCATCATTTGATCTTTTTCTTCACTGCTTCCAACCCTAATGGCAGCGTTAATTAAAGGGTTAATAAAGAACTGTGTATTCTGTATGTTCTTGTCACCCTTGGTTGAAAACTCTTGCTTCTTAAACAGCTTCTTTAATAATGGATGTTTTATTTTCTTCAAGCCTTCATTCATAAAATACCTGGTTTCAAGGTTTCTTGAATCAGCCGAATCAGCAATGTTACCAATAGATACAAGGTCTAAGAATTGTTCGGCTTCATTTTTATTTAGCTTTTCATCAATTGCCTGGCAAAATTTATAGGCCATTCCTGCACCTGTCAGAGTTTTATTCGAATAATTAGGCGAAAGTTGATTATTTACTACGATCGCATGTTCAGACACTCGTTCACATTCATGGTGATCAATAACAATTATTTCTGTGCCTCTCTTATTAAGAGCCTCATGTTCCTCAAATTGACTTGAACCTGCATCTGGGATTATGACTAAGTCAACATCATCAGGAATTGTATCAATAAAAATCCCATGCTCTTTCCCATCTTGAATTCTGTATTGTATATTAGCTTTCGGACAAATCTTCTTTATGTAATTTATAATGATTGAGCTGGACGTGTATCCATCAACATCACTGTCTACCTGAACAAACAATTTATTTTTATTATTTAAATGCTTGATAAGACATTCTGCAGCTTTATCAATATTATTAAGCTTTGAATAATGAATAACTGAACTGTGATCAACATTAACAAACAACTTTGGATTTTCTATGCCTCTATTTTTTAAGATAGTAGCTAAAGGATCGAAATTATAATCATTGTCGCCAATTAGTCTATACTCCATTAAATTCCCCCTTCATCTGTGCCAATCTCAATTTTCCTTCTCATTAGCTCCTCTAGAGTTTCCTTCCCCTTGTCAGCTGGGCTGTCCTTATAATCCAGTAAGCCTTCATAATCCCACAAAACATATACACGAACATAAGGAGTAAATTTTGCTGCGAGCTTTAGAATTTTCTTCTGATATTCAACCAGTTTTTCTTGATATTTCTCCTCTGTTTCATGTTCTTTTGGTGGTCGGTATTTATCAAGAGCAATAAAAACTTCTTCAACACCAAGAGACAATAAAATGTCCCGGTGAAAATTAGAAATATTACTTGAACAAACAGCACAGGTAAAGTTTGATTCACCGTAAAAGTCTTGGCATTTTAACACTGATTTTTCAGATTCGAAAATCAATACTTTCTTGAACCTTTCTATCGAATTTTTTGTTTTATGTAATCCATATAGATTCATCATTGTTTGATGGTTATATAAGATATTGCCAACTTTTAAAGGCATATATTTATAGCCTGCATCGACTTCTTCTTTAATCATTGAGCGCCTACGTATACCAATCAACCTATTATTTAAATCTCGATGAGGAATGGTAATCCCTTCTGTATGAGGTCTAAAATAGTACCCAATCTCAAACTCTTTTAATGTCTTGTGACTTATTCCCTCACCTAGCCACAATTGGTGAGGATAAGGCACAAACACATCTAGTACCGTTTCATCAAAGCTGGGGAGCTCAATATGTATTTTTTTCTTCTTTTTGAACTTCCCCATCCATTCCCAGTCATCAATCAAATCATTGTTTATGTATGTCTCTCTATTCCCAAATCCAAATGTTCTTCCTGCTATTTTGGCAACATATTCGATAGCCTGATTAAAAGAGATATTAATACCTTTTTGGCATCTTGCTCTTATAACAAGTTCGAATACATCAAAATTGTCCCCACACTCTGTATAACAGTGAAACTGTTTTGCCTCATGATAGTAATACAACTTATAGCTCCCACCAGAAGCATTGTGGCAAACGGTTCTGTAAATTGGATTTCCTTGTTGATCCCACAGATTGTTCTCGCTACCTAAATCTTTTAAAATCTTATGTATATCCTCAATGGTCAGGCTTTCTTTTACTCTGTCTTTATCATACTTCAAAGGGCGCTACACCCCTCATCCTGCTTTTATATTCAATTTTTCAACTGTGATTAGTTCATTGTCAAGATTTGTTGTGAAACAGTCCTTAATCCGCATGTTGCCCATATTGATATGGGAAAAGACTTTAACTTTGTCATACTCATTTCCCCTATTTTTAAATACATGTGTAACAAAATTTGGCTCTGGATAAAATCCTTCTTTTAAGATTGGATCAATTGCATCCTTCTCTTTTTTACTTAAAGGAAGAATTATCATTGCAGCATCTGTTTTATCTGCGATGGCCTTACTTCCTCTCAAGTATGAAGCATCTATTACTTGTCCTTTTAACCATGCTTCTTTCCAATCACCATTCAGCTGAGTTGCACTCATCATATAGACATCGTATTTGTTACATAAGCCTTTTAACTTATCCGACATAAGTAAAAGAATTTGGTCTTCCCTCAAGTTGACACCACTTTTTTTGCTCATCTCTGAAAAAATGGTTACTGATGAGTGAATATAATCGAAATAAACGTACTCTACATTGTTTTTAATGACGTTCTTTTCAATTGTTCTTTCAATCTCCTGAATATTAAAATCAGGCAGATGTTCGAACCATATGTTAGACTCTTGAAGAACTTTAGCAGCCTTTCGCACAAGTTGTTTTTCTTGTTCATTTATTGTATTTCTAAGGATTTTTTTCTCTTCTACACCACTAATGTAGGCAAGTGCTAAGCTTTGCAATTCTTCGGCCATCATTTCTGTTGAAATAACCGTAGAACTTTCACTCCATGGGTTTGATACCCATTCCTTCTTTTTAGGATCATAAAGTTCGGTTGCACTTAAGCGACAAGCGTCAGCGACCATGTTTCTTGTTTTACCGCCACCTGTAATACTTGAGCGCAGATAGAACTTTTTCTTCCGTGATCCCCGAAAAATTGAAGTAAGCATTTCGCTATTTAATGGAACTCCAATATCCGGCGACTCTTCGAATGAATCCAATAATTCATTAATACCTTCTCCGCCCTGGATTCCCACACTTTCAGATGAAGTTCTGAATTTTTCTTTTATGTCTACAATCTTCATTTCATAAGCTGTCAAAATTTCATCAATCGACTTCTTATCAAACTGTTCTTGCATCTTTTCTTGTTCTTTTGGGTCAATCATAGATTCATCATATATTTCCTTAATATCGAATCCCAAGCCATCCATTTCTCTAAGCAGACTAAACTTTTTTAATCTTTTATAGTGGTAATCAAAGTTTTCGACAACTGCCAACTCTTGTATTTTTTCTATATATTCAAGACCCTTATTATCATGGAAAATTTTATATTGAATATCGTAATCCTTTAGATATCCATCTATTTCAACGTCATTCAATACTTCAGTTCCTTGATGAAATAGGTTGCTCATGGCAAAAAATAATATTGAATGAAACCTTGAAGGAAAATCATCCGAAGTTATCTTATATTTATTGCTCTCTGACAAGATTGTGGGATCTTTTAAGATGCTCCCTAAAACTTGAATTATTGCCTGTTTGTCTTGTAGCAAATGGACTCTCCTTCCTATAGCGTTGAGATATCAACTAGCCCTCTTTTCTTTCTCATTCCTTTTTTTATGACCAAAGTAATTTCTTCTCTTTTATGATTCTTTGGATCTTCAGCTGATTTTCGGATGGCCTTTTGTCTAATGTAATGCCGCTTTGCTTCATCATAAACAAATGGAACGATTCCAATGCCATCACCTTCTCTGGGTTGTTTATCCAAAGTTTCATAAAAGTACCTAAGCGCTAGTTCAATGCCTTTAAGCTTATACCCATATTCCTCTTGAAACTCTTTAATTTGTTTCAACATCATGCCAGTTGGAGATGTAAGACCATATAAATTGCATATGTATTGAATTAACTCTTTTCTGTGATCTGATTCTTGCTTCCAGGTATTAAAACACTTTTCATGGTAATATCTTTTTTTATAAGGAATGGCTGAGTCTTTGTCTAACTTGGTCTCGCAATAAGGACATTTAACTTGTCTCCCCAAATAATCACTCCTATTAAGGAGGAGAGAATAATCCCTCCTCTTTTATTCTGCTAGAAGGTCTTTTAGATCATCTAGAATTACAGACATGACACCTACTTGCTTACGGCTGCACTCAGTAACTTTTATACCCTTACCTAAATGTTTCTCTGTAATCTCATTAACTTCTTCTAAACGGCCTTCTTCATTAAGCTTCATGCCAATTTCTTTAATTTGATCCATTAATGAGTTGAAATCAAGTTCTTCTGAAGCGTTGTTTTGTTTTTGCTCTTCGTATGTAACAGCAACAATTCCTTCTGCTTGCTCCTGTCTTTCGACTGCCTCAATAATTGCTTTTTCTAAGTTTTCTGCAGTAAATTCAGGAAGGTACGTGTCAATGTAATCAAATCGGCTACGAGCAAAATGCTCTTCAGTTTCAGCTAACCAAGCACTTGATTTGATTACTTTTCTATCTTCATCAACACCATTAGAACTTAGATAGAGAACAATATCGCTGTTATCAATTACTGGAGCTAAAACTCGTTTATCCCCCTTCGGATATACTTTGCCTTTTTTGTCTTCAGCAGCATGAGCAATAAAGATAACCGTAAATCCTACGCCAATTAATTTATTGATTTCTTCCCATACTTCAGTTTCATACTCTTTCCAAAGGCCAAACCCATCATTACCATCTTTAATCCGTTCTACATCATATTGCTCGCATACATATCTAGTCGCATATTTAGCAAAAGCGTCTACTTCATCAACAATGATTGTCTGATACATTTCTTTGGCTTTTTCAGCATTTTTAGTTAACTGTTTGTTTACCTTTTTAAAATCAGCCCAACTATTGATAGGCATGAATTGGACACCGGCAATGGCATTTAATCCTTTTTCGAATGGCAGATATAACGGTTTCTTCATCTGAGTGCTTTGCTTAGTTTTACCTAAGTTGTTAGAACCGTAGATTGTGATAACTTTTCCTTCTAATCCTTTTGCTACTACAGAAACTTGTGGGTTGAAAATATCAATTGCCATTATAGTTCTCCTTTTATTTTGAATTTGTTGGGTGAGTCGGAGCTCACCCCAGTTATGTATTAGATTAATGATCTATTTTATTTTAGAAAGGGAGATCATCATCTGAAATTTCAACCGGCTTTGAAGGCTTGTTATTAGGAGCACTTCCACCAAAGCCAGACTTTTTATTGTTTTCATTGCTGCTTTCGTTCTTAAGTCCTTCTAGATAAGTCTCTCTTTCAGTCAATGCTTTTTTAATTACTTCTGGATTAAAAGCATTTTTACTATCTTCATCATAAGGATCGTTCCCACCTGTAACTAGATACTCTCTTTTTGTAATGGAGGTGATTTCTTTTTTGTCTTCTCCAAATGCAGCAGTTTTGGTTGTTACTTTTTGTTCTTTATAATTAATAATCTTTCCGAAGACATTAACCGTAGATCCTTTTTCATAATTGTTTTCAACATATTGAGAACCTTCCTTAGTCACTACAAATGTAAAAGGAATGACTTTCCCGCCATACAAAGGGATATAACCATTTAAATTAACTCTTCCTGTTTCTTCTCCTTTTACTTTTTCTTCAGTTACATTTTTAACAAACAGTTCAACATCAAATTCAGCTTTAGGATTAAATTCTTCATTAGCATCCAGTCTGTTTACAAAGTTGGTGGTTAGCTGTGGGTACGCCTTTAATACTCCTTGAGAGTAATATTCATTTAATCCAATCTTACCTTGGGTGATTCTCACTTTATCAGCTTGATCTCTTCCATGTTCTGCGATGGACTTATAATCACTTATGATAGTTTGATACCCTTTGGCAATAGCATTATCTGTACCATCAGCTTTCTTATATTTTGAAAAGCCTTTAACTGTATGCACTTCGTTAGGTGCAACCTCAATATCTAATTCAATATTTAGTCCATTTCCATTTTTCCACTCAGTGTGTCTTACTTCTGCCAGAGTTCCTTCAAGTGTTACAACGTTTGATGCTTCCCGTAATACCGTTTTGTTTTCTATCATATTTTTAATCATCCTCTATTTTTATTTTTGTCTATTGTGATTTTTCTTTGAATATGTAATTTTGCTAAACTTGCAGTCTTTGATTCCAAGTTCTTTACTAAGTTCTATGTACCTTCTTTTTGGGAACTTCCAATCATTTTGGTCAGAAAAGCATCCTGATTTATTTACAATTTCAAATACCTGCTTTTTTCTGTTAACTTTGATTATCATATTTCCGTAAGCGTACTCTGTGCAAAATAAACGTTTTTTCACTCGCTCAGGATGAGTTTCTTTGACAAGTAGGACATTCCTTATCATCTTTAACAGTGCCTGATCAGGAGCAATGGTCTTGTTGTCTTTAACGTTTTCTCTGTAATAGTTTAATGCTTTCTCTGTTATCCCAAGTACCTCCAAGTAATTCGCCTCCTTCCCTTTAACTTGAGTTTATTATATACATATTTTTTACCTTTGTCTACATGTTTTATAAACTTTTATATTTTTTATTTTTGTATTTCATTTGCGCTCTTTCTAATTCGAATAAAATTATCATTTTATTCGGAAAGCTAAAAAGGAAGCAATGTAATTTCATGCTTCTTTTTTAGCTTTTTTATTATCAGATAAATTTGAGAACATAAATAATAACGCAAATAAGATAAAGACAAAAGCAAACAGAACAACATTCAGAAATATTAATGGCAACGAAAAAAATAATAAAACTCCATAGATAATTTTTGAAATTTTCGGGCTGATGAGTGAAAAGATTCCCCCAACTAACATTAATAATCCAAAAGCGCTGCTGAAAGGAGAGATCCCTGATCTAAATCCAACACCAATTATCAAAATGCCTAATGCGAGTGATAATAAGCTTAAAAGTATCCTCATGAATTTCATTTCACCTCAATGTTTCTATCGGCAAATTTAAAGGTTTTTTAAGCCAATTAAACAATTTCACTCCATAGCCACATATCCATTGTTTGCAATGAAAAGCCATCAGGCAACTGCTTCATTTTCACATTTACATTGTATCTTCTGCCGGTTGTTTTATGTACAATAGCTAGTTCTTCACCATTAAAGAAACGTACAATAGCTTCATCAAATGCAATTGGCTGATTAACCACATAACCTTCCTTTAAAGCTCTGATAAACAAATAAGGATCATTTTTATACAGCTCATAGAGAATGTTTGCGTATTGTTCGTTTTTGTCTCTAAGTAGTTCGAAATTAATTAACGGTATGTATAAATCTTTGTCTGATAAATTTAATTTGTTTCTAAAGTATTTAATCGCTTCATCCTGTTCTTTAGAAATAATGTTTGGCATTTAGTTAACCCCTTTATTTATGTATAACGGGCTAGTCTGACTAGCCCATCTTGACTCTAATTAAAATTCTTCCAGCCCATAGTCTTTTGCACCTTCTACTATTAAACTATATGCAGCCAGAAGATGCTCTTTGATTTTCTCTTTTGTTTCTTCTCCAAAAGCACCAAAACCAATTTTAACTTCATTTGAATAATTAATTTCCCTATTACCTACTTGCGCTATGTTTTCCTTTTCAATTACAGCAATAAAATAAGCATTTCCTAGATTTTTTCCTAAGTACTCCCCAGTGAATGGATCATAATCATTATAAACCTCATATCGTATTTCTCCGATTCTAAGCTTCTGTTCACTCATACTCTCATCCCCTGTTTTGAAATTTTTGGTACTCTTAAATTATAAACCATAACCAAAAAGGGAACAAGTGTTCCTTTTTGCTATTTTCGATTACATTTTGTCCGCTCTTTATTTCATTGTGCTTAAAACTCTATTTTATCTTTCGGTGACGAAGTGTCCTTGTTCCATTATTTGAATAAAAAATTACTTTTATGTAGACTCAATACTGATGCCAGTATCTTTTAACAATTCAATCTGTTCCGTTGGAATATCAGCTTTCACCATACTCCACCCGACTAAGGTCATTCCGTAATAAAGATCGGTTAATTCAACTTCATCATTCAACTCACCTTTTAATCGAATCATTCGATCTTTATATTTTTCATGACCAACAATATCAAAGCTCTGATTATAAATTGCATATGTTTTACCGTCTGCTTCTTTGTCTTGATATGGGGTATAGACTGCCCTGCCGTCAGACAGGCTTGGATCAGTTTTCAACCATTCATATACCTCTTCATCAGACTGAGCAAGCACATATGTAAAGATACCCCGCTCACTCCCCTTAGGTGCAAAGTGCTCTAGCATAACTTCATATAAGTTCATTTCATTACCTCCCTGGATTCTGTTTAAAATATCGTTTTTATTCAGTTTCTT
This sequence comes from Bacillus vallismortis, assembly GCF_004116955.1. Classification (NCBI taxonomy): domain Bacteria; kingdom Bacillati; phylum Bacillota; class Bacilli; order Caryophanales; family Bacillaceae; genus Bacillus; species Bacillus vallismortis. The sequence continues at coordinate 1,604,178 of NZ_CP026362.1, forward strand.
TTCTTACCCATTTTCTAACCTTCATTTCTTTTAACTCCACTTCATAACAATCCACTTGATCTTCAAATTCCCAAGGGCTCTCATATTGGCTTTCAGTGGCGCCCTTGCTATAGAAAGTTTCAAAAAAGCGTCCTTGATATGGAAATACAATTCTATAGTGAACACTCCACCTAGACGTGTCAGTGATTTCTTCCAATAGTGAGGATTCCGGCAGGCCCAATTTATTCAGCATGTAGTCCTTGTCCAATTTAATTTTCACTTAAGATAACCCCTCTTCCTTCGCAGCATTTGCATTCGACCAAAGGCTCATTGATTTTATCCATTAGATCGTCTAAAAAATTCTTAATATTACTCTTTAAATCTTCAACATCTTTTCCACTAAACGGTTCTACAATTGGGTAACTCTGATAGGCTTCAGGTGCAACCTTGTAAATCTCAACCTCTCGCTTTGTTTGAAATCTTTTTTCAAGTTTAGGCTTTCTCCGTTTGTACATTGCATTAAGATCAACTACATACTCGTGAGGCTTGTAAAGCTCCAAAACTTTGACCACAGTTAAACAGAAATCATAATCACTCGTGATTCTTGCAAATTTAGGGTTTATATTGGCTTTTATATGGTTTCTGATAATCTTATAGCTTTCTTCTCGGGACAAGTAACACGGCTTTGTTTCAAGAAGCATTGGATGAGTTTGAATTCTATCCAGTAAGTTATAATTCAAGTTAAAATTATGACTTTGCAGCTTAAGTTCTCCGTCAATCTCTTCAATTATGTTCATTTCAAACTCAATTTTTTCATTTTGTTGTGGGATTTCTTCAAATTTCAAATCATATAGACCTTTTACTTCGTAGTATTCACTTTCTTCATCTATGTAAGAAACATTAATTACTTGTGGTGTCAGATCAGTTTCCTGGAATCCCTCTTTTAATTCATACCTATGATTGATTTTTTTAGCTGGCATTTGCTTTTCAATAACACTTGGCTCTTTATGTAGCTTAAACCAGTCTGACTTATACGTTTCAGTTGCTCGTTCCCCATCGAAAAGCAATTCATCTAATTGACTATGAAAATATCTCTTACCCTCAATATTGTCAGACACCAAAAAACAGTTATTTGTTTTAATACCAATCAGTTTCATTAGAAATCCCCTTTAATATTTTATTTTTATTCTTATAAAATCTCTGTTTTATCTAGATCTTCTAATTTTATTTTTATCTAACAAATCAATTATGTAGGTCTCATACATGTCATCCCAATAAGGATCTGTTCTCGCTATGTATTTCTTTGCTCTTCCGTTCTCCTCTATCTTAAAAGTTTGCCCCTTTTTAATATCAGTGAACTTTTTCTTTCTCCAGATTCCCCTGATCAACACTTCAACTTCTTTAACCTCAACTGTTTGCTGCATCACATTCCTCCTTTTTGATTTTCGTGTATCAAGCCTGTACAATATTCAAAAACCCTAAAGGATGATGAACATGTGTGGCAGGTTCACTTTATTTTCTGAGTTTGATGACATCATTGAGCAATTCAATATAGATCAATTCTTACCCGAAGATGAATATCACCCAAGCTATAATGTTGCTCCATCACAAAACATCCTTACAATCATCAACGACGGATCAAACAACCGTCTGGGCAAACTTAGATGGGGTCTTGTCCCTCCATGGGCTAAAGACGAAAAGATCGGTTATAAAATGATCAACGCTCGAGCTGAAACATTGGCTGAGAAACCAAGTTTTCGAAAGCCGCTCGTCAGCAAACGTTGTATCATACCCGCTGACAGTTTTTATGAATGGAAACGCCTTGATCCAAAGACTAAGATTCCTATACGGATTAAGCTTAAATCATCTAATCTCTTTGCTTTTGCCGGCTTATATGAAAAGTGGAACACGCCAGAAGGGAATCCTTTGTACACTTGCACAATCATCACAACAAAGCCTAATGAGCTTATGGAAGACATTCATGATCGTATGCCAGTTATCCTTACTGATGAGAACGAAAAGGAATGGCTTAATCCTAATAATACTGATCCTGATTATCTACAAAGCTTACTGCAGCCATACGATTTCAATGACATGGAAGCATACCAGGTTTCTTCTTTAGTGAATTCACCTAAAAATAATTCGCCAGAACTTATTGAATCCCATTAAGTACCACTGCCATATTGCTTTATATATCACCTTCGCTTAGCTATTATGTTCTAAGTAGGAGGTGATATTTTGTTTGTATCGCCAATGTTATTACATTCAATAAAGGAACCTGAACTTTTCGATGACGAGAATTACATTACCGAGTTGAAGTTTGATGGAATTAGACTCATCCTTTCTAAATTTGATAATCAGATTAAGCTATACACTCGCCACAATAATGAAGTAACAAGCAAGTTTCCAGAACTCTTGGACTTAGATATCCCAGATGGAACTGTACTTGATGGCGAAGTTATTGTAGCTGCCTCAGGTGGTGCTCCTGACTTTGAGGCTGTAATGGAACGTTTTATGTCCAAAAAATCAGCTCATAATATTGTTTACTGTGTCTTTGATGTTATCTACAAAGACGGTCAATCAATTGCAGCTAAGCCACTCACTGAGCGTAAGACAGTTCTGAATTCACTTGAACTGGATCATCCTAATGTCTTTGTTATAGAGGGAACTCAAGGTAACGGTCTTGCTTACTTCAACCTGGCCAAAGAAAAGAATTTAGAGGGAATCGTAATCAAGAAAGCTAACTCCCCTTATGAGATCAATAAACGTTCGCATAATTGGCTTAAAGTGATTAATTATGATTACACTGAAGTTCTCATAACCGGCTACACGAAGAACGATATTAAATTCCTTCTGTCTTATCCTGATGGAACTGCAGCTGGATTTATGGAATTCATGCCGAATGCGGAACGAAGTAAGTTCCACTCTATGAAACAAGTAAATTCTGAATCTGATCAGTATGTATTTATTGAGCCTATATTATGTAAGGTTAAGCACAGATTTAAGACTAAGCACGGGAAACTCCGCATACCTTCCTTCGAATCCTGGAGAGTATAATCTCTCCGTTACATAACTCCTTAGTGCCAAGTAATTAAAAATTAATGAATATTTAGTACATGGATCATTTAGTTACTTTCTTTAAAAAAATATTTTATTTTCGCTCTAATTGGATCACCAATCCAGTCTTAAATCGTCCATAATATTTGTCATTGCATCATCCTCTTCTTCTGTTAATCCGTGATCAGCAAGCCTGTTTAAATAATCTTCTCGTTCTTGTTTAGTCAATTCTTTTCCCCCTAACACTTTTAAACCTTTGTAAACAATGGTTATATGCTATTATTAAAGTTGGAGGTGATGTTATGTTGGAAGCATTTTTGTCCGACTGGTGTCTTGGTAAAATAAAGACACGAACAGCAACCTCCTTTTAGATTTTGTTTAAAAACTATCTTTTATTCAATCTCTATATTCAACCCAGTTGCTCCCACTTTAATTTCCTTCATCTCTCCAATCTGTGGCATATATAAATGTTTCTTTTCATTCACCGAAACAATTTCACCCTTCCAACAACCGTTTTGCACAAAGAATTTTGTCCCAATTGGTAAAGTTCGAAGATCTGCGTTCTCTATGCATTCTCCTTCCTCTCTATACACCTCTCCTTGTTCAGAAACCCTCCTTTTAGAAACTTTAATATCGATTTTGTATAGTGAATTTTCATCTTCAAGCATTAATTTATGTAACCAATCAGTTACTTTTGATTGCCCATCAATAACGTTAACCGTATCGAAAATCTTCCTGTACATGTCATTCCTCTTCTCTTGAAAATTACTTATCTACCACTTGTTTTTCTAAGTAAACGACACCGTCTATTAATATGCCTCTATGTACATCTACATCTTCAACAGTAACGGTTCCGCCTTTCCAGAAGTTATTTAGGCAATCTTCTTTAACAGTTAATGTTTGACCCTTATAATAATCATTCGAATCTTCTTTATTACTATCCAATTCAAGAATCTGGTCATTAAATTGAATTGTCACACCATCAGCAATTATCTTATCTCGCCCAACTTTACTTAGCGAATCAGCTAAAATAACAAACTCCTGATTATATTCTCCTCCATTAACACCCACTGTAATTGAGTATTGATTTCTTTTATTCATTGATTTCCCTTCCGACTCCATCAGCTTGTCTAATAGTGTCTAACAACTCTTTCTTCTTGAAATAGGTCTTTTCCAAACGATCTACTTCCTTTTGCAATTCAGTTGCAGCATCATACTTCAGAATCCATTCTCCTACTCCACAGGCTTCTCTTTGTTCTTTCTCAAACGTTTTTATGTGATGCCCTTTGAACCAAACCCTTACTCTTGTTCCATATTCAAATTCATCATTAAAAGCTGCCTCTTTTTCGGATCCCGCATAAATGCATCTAAATTTACTGTTATCGACTACATATGTATTCATTAATTTAACCCCTTCACCTAGACTAATGCTTTTTCTTTCTGTCTTTCGATCAACTTTCGAGAAAATTTTTGAGTTCTTATTTTGCGTTTCTCCTCAAGTATCTCTCTTTCGTTGGCTTCTAACATCTTCTTCAGACTCAGATGTTTTCTAATAAGCTCTTTCATTCTGTCCAATTTCTCATCCCCTTTAAGCAAGATATTTCTTTCTATGCGGTCTTTTATGTATGAAATCAAATGCTAAATCAACTTTCTCTGGTTCCCTTTCCTCTGTTACTCGCTGCGTAACAACAATTAGTTGACCATTTTCTTGGCGATCAATACTCTGCACTGAATATCCTTTAGCAGCGTAATATTCTCCGATAATCTCATCAACTTGGTTGCTAAGCAGATTCCTCTTTATCATCTCCATAACCTCCACTTATTTTATTTTTACTCTTTAAACATTTATATGTATTCCATCCGCAGCCATCAAATACGCTTATGTCCGCTCCTAGGTGCCATTTAAACCAAACTAAGTTAAACCAAGCTGTTTCAATTATGTATTTAATGTAGCCTATCCTCTTGTCCTCCGTTCTGAATAAAATAATCCTTTTATTGTGATTCTGTGATCTTAATTAGAAATCTCATCCTTTCCTTCTTTGTTCTTGTTGAATTGTAGCTTTCCCTTAAAAAGTCCTGAAACCTGTGAAATGGGATAGGTTTTAAACCAAGGTTTCTCACTTGATTACAATAACCCCCATAGTATTGCTCATGTCCTCTCTGTTCAGATCTGTAGTTAAAAGGATTCAATGCTTTATTACCTCCCGCTGGGTTATTAAGGTGTATATGATATATCTAATTCAAAATCACATTTTGGATGCAACCTCCAAATTTGATGTCCTAAGTATGTTTTCCTTGCGTAATTCAGACAGTTCCTTGTCCCACTTTTACTTCCGTCATAAACAGCTACTATTGCTTCACTGTTATCAATCATGTATTCATTTCGTTTTTGCATCTTAGCCGGCGAAAACTCTCCTGGTTCATCTCCACTAACTTTATATTTATCTAATTCTTCAACATTAATAATCTCATCTGCTACATCAATCATACGTTTATACCACATTTTTTGATTTGCAGACCATACTTTATCTTGTTTCTTGAAAGGTGTAGGAATTATGTTTTTGATATGACGGTATTTCTTTTTGAGAATATGTACACACCAGCAAGCAGCCTGATCAGTTCCTAACGCTCCTCCAGTTATAAACCTGGACTTCTCTTCTTTTATGATTAACTCTTCAATTACTTCAAGCAGCTTACCTTTGAGTTTGAGCATTGTGGGATTTTTCATGTCATAACCACCCAATTTATTTGGTCTGTGCCCTGTGAAGCAAACTGTTTTCTTTCTCAGTGTTTCTTGTTCTTCTAAAAGCCGCTCACGTTCTTTTCTTTCATCAGCCCACTGCTTTTTCCATTCTGGATCATTTAGCTTTGCAAAATCAATTGCCATGATGCATTTTCACCATCCTATAAACAAATCTTTTTTAGCTGATCATCTAGTTTTCTAAACAACTGCTGAACCTTATCAAGCTTTTCATCTTCAAAAATAATGGCATCTTCTTTAAGAACTGCAGCTTTTGATAAAGGAGTGTTTGAATCATGTTGTACACTGTGAGCTATCCCGCCTTTATTTAATACATCGTAATACATACCTATCTTATCTTTGTACCAGTAGCTTGCATCTGAACATTTCATTATCCTTAATTTCATTAACTGTTCACCTCTCATTTCCGTTAAAACAGTCTTTTTATTTAGTGTAAGAATGCTTGACAGACCCACTTGTCTAAACCCTCATTCCTTTAAAGTTTCTTCACCGTCTGCTGGATTAAAACTCGCTAATCTTTCAAGTTGCTTTGAAAAGTGCTTAATCTTTTTAATCCTAAGTCTAAGGAACCCTCTTTAAGTTCAACCTCGCAGATGTACTCCATTGTTGAACGACTCCCGCATATTCCACAAAACGCCCTCTGTCTCTTATAAAATTTATCAATGGTAGTGGTACGGCCACAGCCAGTTCTGCAAATGTACTTGTAATGTGTCAAAAAAATTCTCTCCTTTCTTTTCCAATAAAATTTTACTTTTATCTAAAAATCATTTAGTTTCCAATGCCAAAGTTTCTTTTTCGAAATCGTTTCTCAATTTAATAATGGAGGTTGATTTTAGATATCCTCTGTCCTTTGTCTTAGCCCATGCAAAAAATCTATTATGCAAAGGAGTGTAAAGGCTTCCTGTGTTAACCATATGCTCATGCTTGTTGCTGATCTTATGCTTTAATCCCCTCATTTGTTTCCAAAAGTTATAGTAAGGGAGCTTAAGTTTTGTCATGAAGCCGGCAGCATCTTCAATTACATAACCCTCTTCCTCAATTGAAAAATCTTGTGACACGTCCAGATACCATCTATAGAAATCTGTCCAATTACTAAACTCCGCAACTTGTTTTTTGCACTCAATGGATAAACACTCTGCAGTAGCTCTCACTTCACTGTAAGGGAGTTTTTCATATTTCATCTGTCTTTTTACTATGTCTAAGAGGACTAGTTTGTCTTGATTGTATTCAATGATATGTGGATCTTTTTCTGTAAGTATTACTTCGAAAACGAATGAAACATTATTTAGCTTCAGATAATCTTTAATGATATTTACCTTCATTTCATCAAAGGACTTGAAAAACAGTTCTTCAACCCATTTCGCATGTTCATTTGATAATTGAGACGTAAAGGATTTAGAAGTGAATACCAACTGATCTGACAAAGAGTCATACCCTACAGTTCCTAAATATCCATTCGCCTTATCGAAGACTGTTACTGGAAACTTCATTGTATCTACGAGATGATGCATTCTTGTTTCAGACCGTTCCCCAATGTTAAAGAACTTATCATAGCTTCTGCTTACAATTTCATTGCTCTCAGTGTTAATAAACAATCCCCTTGCCTTAATATTTGTTTCATCCCACTTTTTCTTTCTAAATGCTTGCTTTGTAAAATTAAAAGAAGAGATATTGTTTGGCATTTTATTCTCTTGCACATATTCATGACCACGTAAGTGGGAAATCAATTCATCAATTGTTCCAACAGTTGCACTGTTACTCGGTACTTCACTTGAAATTTGTTTAAAGACTTTATTCTTCACTTCATGCGTTTCAATTCCGTTCTCAGACAGTGTAACGACTCTAAGATGTCCTCCTCTTTCCACTTGCCCTTCCAGGTTATATGATCTATCTGCTGCTAACACAGGCAAACGGTACATGTTTCTATGTCCATGAATCTGTACAACATTTTGACCTGCAGTATTATTTGCAAATTCATAATCAATATCGTCTGAATAATCTCCAACTCCATTGATGAATTGTGTTGTTGCAGTCATCAAAAGATTTTCTGGTACGGTTGAAACTCCACCATGGGTTACAATGTATGTAGTGTTTTTATATGTAAAGTAAGCTAACTGATGAAACTTTCTGGCCAACTGTCTAATATCTTTTTTATCAATGTTGGATTGTTCAATTTCTGGCTTAGTTTTGTTGTTAAATGTGCTGCTAGGTGTTTCTTCATCATTCCCATACATATTGATATATCTATCATGATTTCCTTCGAGAATAATCACATTTTTATAATCTTTAATTTTGATCATGAATTCTAACAGCTGTGCATTTTCAGTACCTCTGTCGATAAGATCTCCTACAAAGATGTATAGTTCATTTTCATTCAAATCATCGTTTAAGTACTCTTGAAGCACAGTATTGCAGCCATGAACATCTCCGAAAATATGTATCTTTTTATAATCGTCAAAACATCTCGGCTTATAAGTCATCGTGTTTTCGAACTCATCTGGTTTTAGAACAGTTACCCAAGATGGCACTTTTTCAGTTGTCATTCTTTCATAAATATTTAGAATACTGCTTTCAGGAACATGCTTATGTTCGGCCCTCATTTTATTTCTTTTTAAGATTCTCCGAACATCAACATCAGAAAAATCAATTACATATACACGGTATCTATATTTTTGAGCTAGTGGCTTATATCTTGAAATCATGCTTTGCTTTGAATGAGTTGCATCGATAATTGTGAATTCACCGCGATCCATCCTATCTTCAAGCAACTTTAGTAATAAATCCCACACCTTGTTGTCGTGTTTTGGAGAGATTTCATATTTTCCACTTTTGTTTAACACAGGTGACTGAAACAGCAGTCTAATGTTGTCTGCAGAAAGAGTGTATTGCTCAAGTCCATTTTCCTTGATCCAAGTTGATTTCCCCACTCCTGGGCACCCTCTTAATAACACTAATGTTCTCATTTTCTATCAACCTTTCTAATTTTTACTTTTATCCAAACTGCCTTCTCCAAGGGACATTGCCCACAACACTGTGATCAAGCATTTCTTCGCAACTTTTACACAGAGTTGATTTAGTTATTGTCATATGGAATGAGTCCCACTTACCGCAACAATGACACGTCTTTTCAAAGGCTGCTGACTCCTTTTGTTTTTCTCTTTCAAAGCCGTTGCCAGTTAACAATAAGCCGTTACTATAAAGGTCGTTCTGTCTTACTTCTGCTTCTACACTCCAGGGGTATATTCGCTTCTTTAAGTACCTTTGCAATAATGACTTGCTTTGGTTACTTCCAATCTTCATGAACTCTCTATTTACAGTAAGGTCAACTGTTCTTTTCATCACTTCGCCCTTTTGAACAGCTTTTTAAACCAATTTTTCTTTTCGTTAACCACTGTAAATCTGGGATTATTCATCCTAAACCCATTTGCTATCTTGTCCATGTTGTTTAACTGCTTCTTCAATTGCTCGATATCTTGGGGTGTATTGATGGTCATTGCAATATTGGATTCTTTTGCTTCCTGTACTTCGGAAATCATCTTATCTAAAGTGAGATCACAATATTCATCTTCCCAGTCGCCTATGAAATAAAAACGTTCAATCAGAGTGCCACTCAACTCATCTTGAAAAGTACCGAATAAAATTGGATCCTTATCTCTCCGTTCTTTTTCGATCTGCCTTTCAACCTTCCCCGTATAATCTGTAAACACAACATAAAACCGATCCAATTTGTCTTTCACTTTGTTGTATTTAATGATTACCTCATCAGGGATTTCACGTTCGTAATTTTCAAGCTCAATAATTTTGACTGTATCTTTTGCAATGTTATCTATGTATTCTTCAATGTCATCTCGATAAACAAACGTATCAATGCCAAGCTTTACAATCTCCCGTTCTTTTTCAATTGATTCTAAATGGAATATCAGTTTCTTTGCAGCTTTAATTTGATTGGTTTGCTTATACTTATTGAGTAACACCAAGCAATTGTCGTAATATCTTTGAAGTTCTTTGTCTGTAATCTTATTTTTCTTTGATTTAATCATTTCAAAATATTGATTTGGTTGTAACGCTTCCATCTGTTCATCTCCTTTACTTCATCTAATTCACTTTAAAATGCATCTTTTATCACTTCTTTGCAGCATAGCTCTCAAAGAATTCTTCAACTGATCTTAGATAACGGTATTTATTTGGATCTTCTGGGTTTCTGAATCTCTTCGATAACACCAATGACCAATTAAACATCAATGGAGAAAATCTTGCCCATTTGCTAAAGCTTAACTGTAGCCCTTTCCATTCCCTACCCGCTAGTTCTGCTAATTCTAGAATCTGATCTTCTTTTATGTTCACTTCGTCTTCAAACATCTTGAATTTCTTCGTATGGTTTATGCCCAAAACAACAGTGGCGTGTTTTTAATCCAATTTTGAAATTTAAAATATTAATTAAATTAATCATTTGTGTATCAAGTTCATCATATGGGATACCATTTCGGATGAATTTTTCTCTTTGGTTTGTTTTCACATTAACCTCCAATAACAGTTATCCCTCCTGGCCACTCCACGCTTCGAATTTCTCTATTGCAGCCTTTTGTTTATTTTCATGTTTAATTTGCTCCTTTATAGAGTTTTCATAGATAATGACTTCATTGATTGCCATCTGTATGTAATCGTAATCCCACTTTACTTCGAAATAACTCGGAGCGAAGTCTCCTTCTCTTGTAAGACACTTGAATTTTTCTTTCCTGAAAAAACCGCGTACCTTTTTATATAAAGATACTTTGACAAAACCTTTTGAGTGTCTATCGTTATAAACGCTGACGGCATACTCATTCCCTTCAACTGATGTCACGGGATATTTGTGCAAATGAAATTCCTTCATTCAGCGTCCTCCTCATAAAGTCGTTTGAATCTCTGCACTGCTTTTCCTTCCGAATATAAAAATTCAGGTTTATATGAGATTAAAACCGGTCGTTTGTCTATTGTCAGAATAGTGTTGTCGTCCTTATCTATGGCTAATTCCACCCGTTCAATTGCTTCTTCCAGTGATACGTTAAAGTGTTCAAATGCCTTTTTAATCTCTGCATCGAAAACCTGTTTCTGTTCATCAAATGCTCTCCAAATAGCATTATCCCAATTTTCAATGGGTGAAGAGTTAACCGGAAATTCCTTTCCCTCTGGCGTAATCATTCGGAACTTCAATTCGTTCTTTTCTTCAGGATTCACTCCGCGCCCTCCAATAACTCAGGATTTTCAAACACGTTCCCGCCGATGTTACACTCTCCCCAATGTACACAATCATCAATATAATAGTCGGGATCATTGGGATATCTAAGACCCGAGTTCCCGTTTACACGTGCAACAATCATCGGCTCGTTGTCTGTCATATCGATATCCTTGTCATAGATCATTTTTTCATTCTTATCCTTCAACCCTATGCCCCACATGAGAGCCGAGTTTTTTTGTTTGCTAGACGCAATACGGATAAAAGCCCCGAAATTGCGGTACAACCCCCAATCTTCTCCTGAGATAATAAGGCTCAGCCCCTCATCATCCCCATAATACATCTGCTCACCGTCCCAAACTCTGTATGCTGTGTTCATCAATACTCCTCCTCATCCGTATTTATGATTGCTCCAATTAGCTTAGTTAAATGAATCACTTGATCTTTATTTACAGCTGTGATTGCACCATACGGATGCTCTATGAAACATACTTCATTATTTTCATCGGTATATAAAGTACAATTACATGTAGTACACACATAATTTTCGTTAATCGTTTGGCTTTCTAAATTAATTAAAGACCCTTCATCATGATCCAGCACTTCAATTTTCTTACCTTCTTCATAATCACTGATTTCAAGTTTTAACTCACCGAAAAACACTAATGGTTTAAGATAGAGCTTCAATTCATCTAATGATAATTCCAAGTGATATTCCCCTCCAATTTAACCCTGAATAAAACTTACATTTTATTCACTAATTTTAATTTTGTTAGATTGAAAATTCACCATTCAATATGTACCTACTTCTTTACTCTCACTCTCTTCTTCTCTTAACATATCTTCAGCTATATACATCCCTTCGTAAGCATAATCAATTATTGAATGAAATTCTCCGATTACCCTTCGTAAATTTTCTTCTTCTTTGTATGCTTTTAATTGCAAAAGTGTTTTCATTAATTTTTCGAGCTTTTCCTCAAGCAACATAGCCCTCTTTACCAACTCCTATATACATATTATTTGTATTTGTATTTGTATAAACTATAACCCATCAATTAATATCTGTCAATTAGATCCGGCCAATTTATGTGACCGAATCTAATTTTAGTCTGAGAACATAAAGATCAATTCATTGATGTCATCCCTAAGCTTAACGAGGCTTTGAGGTGTAACTGAAATTGTAATATCTAATTTCTCTCCCTTGAAACCAAGTAGGAATTGATAATGTTCTGAAGTCAGCAATTTTTTTGTAAGTCTTAGACTAACCTCTTTGTAATTATCTTGATCAACAAATATATTCAAAACAATACCTTCATTCTCCTCTTGCTGCTGATTATTACATTATGTTTAACGGAGTCTTTCTTTTTTTTATTTTTACTCAGGCAATTCTTCTGTATTTGTTATTTCATATTCCATATCATTTAATTTAAAACTTTCAACTGATCCATCAGCTTTTAAAAACGAAACTTCTTTAGATAAGAGTAAATTTTCACAAATCCTGGTGACCAATGTTCCCGAGACTTCTGGACTATCTGCTTTGTTTTTAAGTACAATCTCCAGATTAAGTGCAATATTGTTTAAATAACCTGCCATCCTCATTCTCCTATGTTCAATTTTCTGTGATAAACCCTTATGGCGTTAAGGGAACGCGCGTTCTGTTTTGTATAATCATTATACATAGAAAGTAGGTGTTATGCTAGTGGTTATTTATCAGCTTCATATGATATGATATGTATTATGTCTTTCCATAACAGAACGCAGGAGGATGTCCGATTATGATTAAAGTTGAGATCGGGCAATGCTTGATACCTGAACTATGTAGAAAGAAAGACATTACAATCAATGAACTTTCAGAAATAACTGGGATTAAGAAACAGCAGCTGAGCGACTATAATCGATTAGTTAAAGTAGATATGTCTATTCGAACTGCAAAAAGAATTGCTGCTGCATTAGATTGTAATGTCGAAGACCTCTATGAATTCAAGGTTGAAAGGCATTGAAACGACTAAGACTTTGGTCTTGGTCTCCTCCTAAGTAAACCATATGGTTTACATGACCATCTTACTACATTTAAACATGCATTTAAAGTGATTATTTTGTCTATTTTTGTCGAAATGAGAATTTTTTCACAATTCTTCGAGATAAAAGAAAAATCCATTTAACGAATATAGTCAAATGGATTTCATATTTAAATTGTGGTCTCTTTTAGACCTAGTTCTTCTGCGTAATATTTATTAACTTCTTCCTCATTAATATAATCTTGCATTGAATAAACTGCTCGATATTTGGATTTTACTCTTAAATTAAAGTCATCAATAATCTGATACCTTACAGAGTTATCAATAACCCCTTTCTCTTTATAAAGTTGATATGCTCTATACAAATGACCAGATCTAACAATAGTGTTTGGTGTTAAAAAGTTAATTTTAAAGAACTCAGATATATCAGTAATTAAATTAGTAATGACAAATTTGCTTGCTTGGCCGTCTCCTTTGTTGGACGTTCTTTTTGTTTTAACTACATAATCATTTTCAACTAAAAAGACTTCTTTTGTTTGGCCTTTTGCCTTCCCATTCTTTAATTTATATTTAGTTTCCTGAGCAGCATTTAAGGCAATAACAAGACATTCACTACTTACTTTTAACTTCCGTTCACCGTGTTTTGAATCATAAAGAGTTAAAACGTTACCGTTAAGCATTGCATCCTCAACTTGCTTCTTCGTTAAACTTAGCAATTCAGAATGAGCTAAACCTGAAACCCCTTCAAACAATAGTCTTAACACAGCCTTAGATTGATAATTAACTAATTGATTTTCCATTTCCTCTAATTCGCTATAAGTAATATATAATTTTTTATCCCCGAGACATTCATAAAGCTCTTCTTCAGAAATAGTTCTTGCTAAATTGGTTAATCCTTTACTTAACTTATATGAAATTGCCCAATCAATATATAATGACAATAATGCTAAGGTTCTTCGAACACTGCCGATAGTGGTTTGATCGAATGATCGTATTAGCTCTAAAATTTGCATTGATGTGAAGTCATATATGTCTTTATTATATAAAGTCTCAGTAATCTCTGCCTTTGCAAAAATAGGCCTCATCTGCATAACCATACCCTCAGATAAGGTATCTAAATATTTTTCCTTAATCTCACTATTGAACATTGCAGCAAACAACTCCTAAGTAATTACTCATCTATTTTTAAATTGTTAAAGAAATTCCATATCTTTTGTGGTGATTTAGCATTTCCATTCTTGTCTACTACACCTAATTCATCCCACAACTTATTCTTCTTACTAAAGTTTATAGAGCTTAAAACATCAGTAATCTTACTTTCCAAATCATCCAGACTTACCCCATCTATTTGCAACTTCTTAGCTAATACAACATATCCGTTAAAGAACAAGTAGTTGTTTACAAAACTTCTCTTCCTTTCTTTTGCTATATCACCTAAGAATTCATCCACATATTGTGTAGCTAACGCATCAAAAAAGGATGTAAGGTATCTTGCGGTTTTTAATATGTCTGCCTGAGTAGAAAAATCTTTTTTAGAATAGCTTCTTTCAATTGCCTTTTTGAAGTCAGAGAAAGTTATAAGCAAGTTCTGATTCTGATTTATCCAGTCTCCATTTGTCTTTACATAATCACCAATTATGCTATTATCCTGAATAAACTTAACTATTTTATTAGAATAAACATTTTGGCTCATCTCAGCCACTTTAGATTTTTTCACTGGATTTATTGTATTTTGTTGACCAAAATGCTCTCTCGCTCTTTTTTGAGTGTAATTATAAATGTCCACTTTAAAGGTTTCTTCAAACAAATGATCTAGCTCAGGATGCTGTCTTATAGCCATAGTAATACCTATTAGCCGGTGATACCCGTCTAAAACGTCTAAAATGGTGTCTTCAGTCACTGTAAGTGACATACTGTCTTCATCATATATTAATTCTTCACCACTACTTGCACTTCCTACACGTGCATTAAAGGTAAAAACTGATTTAATTAATTTCCCCTCTAAGAACAGTTCTTTTATTTCCTCAACAGATTGTTTATTGAGCTGCGGTACAGGTATCTCAATATCAGAACCCTCTAGTTTTTTTGTTTTGTTTGTTCTTTGAGCATTAGGATTATAGTGCAATAATTTATTTTCAAATAACATAAATAACTCTTTAGCCGTAATTGGGAAGAAATAATTATCATCAGAATACTTTACAACTTGTTTAATTGTATACGGAAATTTTATATCTTCCTCCACAGATCCTTCCCATAACGTTTCAATTTCTTTCATATCCGTTTCTGTAAAGTAATTTCGTGGGTTAAACCTTTCACTTTCAAGAACTGAGTACAGTGACTTGGCTAAAAAGTACATATACTCTTTAGAAATTTCGACTTCTGGATTTTCTATATCGTAAATTAATTTTTGCGTTGTTCCTGGGGTAATTTTATTTTTAGCCATCTCTAATTGAATATCGTTAATAAAAGATCTTATGTGCTTATTTTTTGAGATAACGTCTTTCATTTCTGAAAGCAGTTTCTCATTTGCAGACTGATCAAAGATCACTGTCATATAGCCTTTCACCTCATGTCATGTTGCTAAATTTAAAGTTACCAAAGGCAATCTGGTTAATCAAGAAGAATTATCATTTGAACTGAGTAATCATTCCGAAATAATTGTTTTTCGCTCATTTACATGCTTTATAAATTTTTTTAATGTAACAAGATCAGTGTTTTCAAAAAAGCTAATAAAATCCTCTTCAGTTGCTTCATATAGTGGATTTAAGTCGATTTTTTCATCCATTGTTACACCAGCAGAGTTCGCTATGTTAATCTTTCTGCTCATGTATCTCTCTGTTGTTAATGTGTTTTTATGATTTCCTTGTTCTTTTGCTGCAAGTAAATCATGTCCAGAATCCTCATAGACATAGTCAATTCCTACACCCTTAAATGAGTGTAAGACTAATTCTCTTTCAGGAGGTATACCTAACCTTTTTTTCGACCTTTTCAATGAGTGTCGCAAAGATTGTTCCGAAAGTCCCTGAAAAACCAATTCAGTTTCGCTGACATCCTCTTCCTTCAGCTGCAACAATTCCTCATAAAATACCTGGTTAATGCCTGTAGACACAACCTGAGATCCTTTATCAATAACTGTTACTAAATAATGGCCTGTACTTTCATCTAGTGTTATGTCTTTCCATCTTACACGCAAAATGGCACTTACACGAAAAGATGTTCTGATGGCGAATTTAACAAACAGCTTTTTCATTAAAGGCTTTTGCCTTTCATTTATATACATATCCTGGGCAATTCTTTCCGCTTCTGTTTGTGTTGTTTTATCCCAGTTTTTAGTTACTGTTTTAAGTCTTTCAACAGTGTTAAACACAGACAAGTCAATATAGTCTTTATAATCATGCTCTAAATATGTATAGAGCATTTTCAGGGAGGTCATTTTTCTGTTAATACTATTATTAACTAATCCTTTTTCCTGCAGATACTTAACATAGTTGCTTAATTCGCTTTTACTTACAACTAAATCATCGGGAACTAAACTTTTGACATCTTTCCCTTTAATCACACTAAAGAACTGCTTAATATCCCCTTCATAATTCTTTCTGGTGTTAGACACTCTTATAGTTGATGAAGGGATCATATAGTTAGAATTCCCTGAGCTACTTCTTATATCTTTATTGATTAAAAAGCCCTCGATATCATCGTAAACTGCATAATTTTTTAATTGTTTTACTTTATTTTGCACAATCTTCTCCTCCTTTCCCCTCTAATAATTCATCAATAGAGACATTCAACACCAGAGCGATAAGCTTTATGGCTGTAACATCTGATTCATCTGGCATTTCAATGATTTTGTTTAAACTCTGAATATTAATCATTGTCTCCCTCGATAATTCCTCTATTGTGATGCCACGTTTGACCATTAGCTGTTTTATTCGCTCTGACATGCCGACCTCCTATTTTTTATGTATAGATTGAAGTGCGAGTATGTTATGGTTTATAAATAAACTCTTCAAATTCAATTGCTATGTGTCTTTTTAAATTCTTAGCAAAATGTATTAGGGATCTAAAATGAGGATTATTTTCAATGCTTCTTTTTAGTCCATCCCCACCTAATAATACTTTATTTAGATCATTTAATAATGCTGCTATCTCTATTTTTGCACCATGTAGATCATCTTCAGTATTTGCATTAACAATCATTTTTCTTATGTTTAGTACACTCTCTATGTAAGTTTGTTTTGCATTTAAAACAAAATCGGAATCAATATCTTTATGATTTGTAGACCTAAGTTCTACAACATGCATAACTAATCCTCCTTGTATTCACTTAGCAATTTCATGTATCCTTTAGTTAGTTGTTTTCTAACATTTTCATTCTTCATTATTTTTGACTTTTCAATGCTTTTTTCATGAAAGAATAAATCATTTTTAACTAAGCTTTCAACTTTCTTTTGGTAAATGGTTTTATGCACTGTCATACTGTTTTTTAAGTAACTAATTGCGGACATACCACCAACCTCCTATATACATATTTTTTATCTTTTACATCTATAGCAATTGTAATGCATTACATAAGGGAAGTAAAGATTTTTTTAACGACAAATAGCACATTCTACGCAATTTTTTTTGCAAATGTGCTGTTTTGTAATGCATTTCATTTTAAATTAGGTTGTATGTACTTGAAGTTGATCACTAGATGTTATAAAACCTTAATATTTAAGTGATGGCCTTAAAACTACAAAAGACGCTTAGCTCAAAAGAGCCAAACGTCTTCCTTTTCTGGTTAATTTAATTAAGTAAATAATAATACTAATAACTTTATGTGTCAATGGATTTTATGCTCCACGTGGCATTCCAGCTACTTCATAATCACCTGAAGCTTGTTGGTTTGAAGAATCTGCGCTTATGTAAGAAGTGCCCAGTGCGCCCAAGATAACTAAAGCCATAATAAGTTTTTTCATCGTCTCACCTCCTTTAAAGTAAAAGTAAATCTAAAAGTTTTTGATTTTCACCCATTTTTTGCAGTTCCAACAACGGCAGTCTAATAAGGAATTTGTCATTAGACTTTTTAAAATACTCGATTGAAGAATAGAAACATGCTTTATTTTGTTCGAGTCTCCCTTTCAAATAATGATGCATTGCAAGCTCATTATCGTTATGACGTAAAAGATATAATTTATCCAAAACTTTTTTTGCTTTGGAATTTTCATTAAAGTTGATAAAACAATGAGCTTGCTCCTGCAAATCCATAATTGACTCAGATTCAAAATTAATCCACTTATTTTCTTTGCGCCATACATTATTTAAGAAGCACAAAGCCTGCTGGAAAATCATGTTGTAATTTTCATTTTGAACAGAAACGCTTAGCCCTTTTAAAAAGTTTTCTTGAGCCAATTCATAATTCGAAAATAATAGAGAGTTGCCAATTGTTAAGTAGCTGAAAACCTGAAATCTCAGGATATTTGTACTTTCCAATGCCATTCTAGAGTACTCTCTGCACTCCTCTAATGAATTTTCATTTAGCTTTATATTAGACATTAGAACATGAACTCTTGTTTGATATGTATTTCTAATGTACATGTTCTCAGAAATCTCACTAAGGTCAATTTGTTTTATAAGTTGGGCCATCGGAGAAAAGTTACCAGTGCTTAAATAATGATAAAGCAGCAAGAGTCTTGAGAAAGAATTCATTTCAGGTGTTTTAATATTTAATTTACCGAGCCTTTTCACTGCCTCAAATTCAGTAATATCAAAGTTAGACAGTTCTCTATGTATTTTATACACTTTTCCATATTCTTTACTTTTCATATTGCTACAAGAAATCATTGATTCTATTAAAGCATCCTCTATTTCAAAAAACATATTTGCATCGGCGTACTCCAAAGCACTTCTTGCTGCTTTTGTCTTAACATCTAGGTTTAAACAGTAATCTTTCATTAATTCATATTCACGGTCTGGATACTGACTCTTAACAATGTTGACTATTGAAGAAAATTCATTAAAAGTTTTCCCATTATGGTTTAAGAAGTCATAAAGAGGATTTGGGTTTTTAAGGCCAGCTACTGTTGCCCATTTATTCATTAAAGAGTTGTCATTTTCCAAGTCTTTCTTCATAGCTATCCTTATTAAATCCATTATTTCCCCTCATTTCTTTTTGTTGTCTTTATTGGTTAACTTAATAATACTATAGATCACATTACGAGTCAATGAATTTATACATATTTTTTGTATTTGTATTCTCTTTAAAATTCTTATTTTATCAAGACACAATGAGGATTAACCCTCATTGTGCATAATTGGCCAAATACAGCTTTCCACCCTTATTTTAAGTTCTTCTTGTGCTTTATCATCTAACTTGTTGTAAAGCTCCCTTATAAGCTTTCTTTGGTATTGAATATGTTCAATTAAATAGTCTTTTTTGTAATTCTTTTTTAACCCTGGTCTAGTCAGTAACCATTCGTCTTCATACCCAATAAACTCAAGCAAAAGCGTCTTAAATGCCTCGTTTTCTTTTTCCAGAATTTTAAGCCGCTCTATTGTTATATGATCTGTAGTCATAACTATTCTCCTCAAATATTCAACTATTTGTATAATCAAGCGATGACATCCACTGCAAAAATTGCTGATAAGGATAATAGACTGTTCCTTTCAATTCTACCTTTGGAGCACCAGGGAATTTTTCCAGTAACTCTTTAACCTCCGCTTTACTTAAACCAAGGTGGTAATGCAAATCAGACTCCTTAATTAAAGTTGGATAGTCTGAATAACTTCCTTTAGGATTTTTGAAGTTTTTCAAACCATCGTTAATAAAATAGCCTAACGCAGCTAAGCCAATTCCTATCCACATGAGACCCAAAGAGAACACCCTTTCCATTTATACTATCAGAATAAAACAATTATTTGTTGATATTCACCATAGCTCTCCATCTTCAAGTTTTAAATCGAACACATCTAAAAAGAGGTTTAGTAAATATTCACACTCCTTTTCACCACCACAAAATTCTGGTGATAAAGCTACAGTTATCATGTCCCAATTCCACATTTTCTCTTTCATGTTTAATAATTGAGTCCTTATGGCTTCTTTAGATAATAACAAAGCATTAGAGTTATAATCTAAGTAGTTTTTATTAAAATAATCTAAGTCCAAATCAAGAATCAAACTTGTACCTTCTGTTTCCTTGTACCAATTTTCTCTCAAAATTTGTTCATAATGATTGTATGTATATGCTCTTTGAAAAATTTCAGATTGTTCAATATATACCGTATCATCGCTAATAGTAAAACAACCCTTTAATGTGCCATTTTTTTGTGCTGGTATTATAAATTCTACAATATCTAATTGGTTAGCGATTTCAACTGCCTGACTTTCCTCTTTTATATTCGAAACATCTATTGGATTGTCACAATAATCTAAATGCGAATCAATATGAATTAGGGATGCCCCAGGTTGTATGTATCCCCTTAATCTTCCTATTTCCCAAGCTGCAAAAGCGAAATTATGGTCTCTAGAAATAAAAATTTTTTTGTTTGGAAAACAAATACGTAAATTATCATGCAACATTTTTTCAATCATTTTATAACCTCTTCTGCTATTTTAAATTATACCTTTTTAAATCTTCTAAGACTCTATAATGATAATCAGGATCCTCTTCTAAAACATCATAAATGATCTTTGTTTTGATAAAATCATCTGCCCAAGACATATCAAATGTATCTTGCGAACTCACTAATAATATTTTTTTAACATTTTTGAAGAAAGTAATATCCTTCAATAATTCTTCTCTAAGCTTCTGTTTTGTCAGAGGCATAAGAGGGTAAATAATTGCAAAATCCAAATCACTTGGTGTCTTATCCCATGTGCTTCTAGTAACAGTGTCAATATAAACTGTACTTCCGTTCAAATTATAAGGGACTCCTGTTTTTAAAGTTCCAGTTGCCTTCATAAACTCCTTAGCATTATCTAAGCTGCTAGTTCTAAGTAAAATTCTTGATCCAACAAAATTCTCAGTTATGGTTTTAAACACAAGTTCATGTTTCTTAAACATATTTGTTCCAGTTATTAAAGCAACTTGTTCATTTGATTCAATAAAAGAAAGAATTTTTTCAATTGCTTGACTTTTGTTATTGCTCATACTTTTCACCTTCATTTTTAATTTTTAAAACGTTGTACCAATTAACAATGCAGATTACCATAAAAACAACTACGTTAATTTAGCGATTAATAGTATAGTAATATCAAACACCAGATGCACTATGTATCCAATAAAAAAGTTACCTGACCGGGAAAACAAAAGAATTTGCATTAATGTAAAAGGTAAGCCGATTAAAAAAACGCATTGAAGAACATTACCGTTATATACTGCCAAATGCGCTAGGCCAAAAATTAAAATTGCAGGGATTAAAGATATTATTACTACAATTTTATTGTTAAGTTTCAGTTTTAAAAACAATAAAAAGAAAAAGTAATACACAGAAAAGAACAGAATTTGCTCTGCCATAAGACTAATCGATAAACTATAAAAAGTAATACCGATTGGATCCTCAACTGCAGGATTTGCACTTGGCTTTATTCCTTTTAGTAAGAGACCTATGTTTACCGATAGTATAATCTCCGTTAATACTCCCAAAATTATATAAATCAATATTCTTGAAAATTTCACTTTAAAGAATAAAGCTCGGTAATTGCCTTTAAAAACATAGATAAAACTTAGAAGCAAGGGAAACGTCTGAAATACAGGCAACACCAAATTTGCTATTAAGATATTCCCTTGGGATATTCTCAGTATAAAATTGCCAACATGCTCAAAATAAATTACATAGGTAATCCATGATAATGATACAGAAAAAAGTACAAAAAGCTTCAAAAAACCTACTCTGTTTAATAATTGCTCTGTTTCAATCAATGTCCTCTTAATCGAGTTTATATTATACTTAATAAATTCTCTAAATGAATCAGTATCTTTTTGATAAGAAGTTGAAGTTTGATTTACTTTCAATTTACACGTTCTCCTCAGATCCGCTCTATTAGTGTTCCTCTCTCATTTTTTTGTTTAGCTTGAACCCAATTAACATTGACTACCCAGATGGAAAATATAAAATTCTTGCACCCATTATATACTTAACGCGGTACTTGACCCACTATAAATACCTGTATTTCTGTGCTTCTTAACTTCAAGTTAAGTATACTAGAAGGTCAGCTAAAGTCCCCATAAGCCATGCAATACCTGGATTAAAGAAATCTGTTAGGGCTTCAAATAATTGCCCTTTAATTGATAGCACAATCCCTTAAAAGCTGGACAATAATTTCACCCCTTTTCAAAGCCGCTTCCATTCAACGTACTCAAACCGATTTTGATACAGGTCTTCAAGTATGGTAGCCCATTCAATCCAACCTTCTGCAACAATGCTTTTCTTTTTCTCATCCTCAATCCACTCTATCCAGTACACTTGAACACTCCTAACGCTTTACGACTTGAATTTCTCTTACCTCACATTGAACATTACACTTTGTTTTAAGCTCACTTGCTACCTCAATGACTTCATACATTGTTTGTAATTTAGAAGCTCCGTGGAGGTCGCTAGATGTCAAATAACCGTCCTCATCTAACTTAAATGATTTGAAATATTCCTTGTTTTCAAACTGCAGTACATAAAAATAATCAATCAAAGGCATAAATCAACCTCTTTTAAATAATTTTATAATCCTCATAGCTAATGGCAGTAAACCAATTAACATGAAAAAGGCAATCACATTAAGCTTATTTTTGAAAAAGAGGCTGGCCAAATTCCTTTCCATGCCTGCTGCTGTTTCTTTTTCCATGAGTTCTTTAAACTCTTTATCATAGACCTGATCAACAAAAATAAACTTAGTGCCAGTCAACAATCCAACTCCAAGCCAGATAATTAAAAAATAAGCTAATCCAATCATTTGTTCCCTCCCTATATCGAACGAAATTTGCTATTCTTAAATATGTTGAATAAATTATGTGGGTGATCTTGTGGAAGAGAAATATGAAACAAACGGGTATGATACTACTATCGTTTATGATTACAAAGAGTATCCTGATGTAAAATACGGCCGCTGCGACAATTGTGATTACACTTTATTCAAAAGCTCTGTGAAGAGTGGAATTTTCTTGCGCGAGTGTCGGCGATGCGGTATGAAAAAGAGCATTTAGTTCAATGCTCTTTTCAGTAAAATTCTGTGCCTATTTCATAAATTTTAATAGTAGGAACAACTGCTTCACCATCAAAAGTTTCGATAGTCTCCTTTCCAATCGCAGTTGCTTTAACACCAACAAGAACAGATCTTTTTTCAGAAGTGCCTGCTTCAATTTGCTTTTTTAATTCCCAGGTTATACTCCCAACATCACTTTTCACAGTTTTTTTCCCAATATAACATTTTATAATGCCTTTGTTTGCATCTCTTAAAAGAAAATAAGGGTTAGCCAATTTAAGATGTCGCCACTCTGACATCCATAGATAACCTAACAAATAAAAAGCATGACCAAGTTTTTCATTTTCAATATCATTAATTAATTTCCCTCGATCCTGTATCCAGTAAAGAACACACTGATCTTTCAATTCTCCATATATCTTTCTTTGAATCTCCTTATCATATGCAGCAAGTTCTTTTTTCAAAGTAAAGAAAGATCTCACGCTAATAAGCTTTTGAATATAAGGTTTAGTATGTTCCTTTATTGACTTATTTACAGTTACAGCGGCATGATTGGAAATTACAGTATTAGAAGTCCCCCTATTATTAAAATAAGTTTGCTCTTCTTCTAGTGGCACAACCCACTTTACCTCATCGTATTTTGTCCTTTTTTCATTTACTTCAATTACATCCACATATTCATCAGGAATTAGATAACTACAACCATTTATATGGTTGTTTGGTTCACCGTTTGGTAGTCTCCGCAAAAAGAAATATGGTTTAGGATTCTTACCACAACCCTTATTATGACTTAATTTAGCGTTACAATTTGTATTTGGACAATAAAAAACTTGGCTTCTATCCTTCATTATTTTTGTGACATCTCTTGCATAAATCGATTTTAAAGTTCCATTTACCTTTATAAGTGCTTTTTGAATTGATCTTCCTCTCCCCATTGTAGTTACTTACCTCCATTTAATTTTCTTTTAATTACGAATGAGGATGGGAAAAGTTTCAAACTTCTTTATAAAACACTTCTTTCATCTTGATTCTTTATGCTCTCAATTCCGTAAGAATATAGAATCCCAGAACCAATAAATTAAAGCTGCAACAATGCTCATAATGTAATAATTTAAGCTTTTTAGCACAGCAAGAGCACTTGTTGGATTAGTCACAACAAAGAACGTTAACGCAGCTACAAAAGCTATTACGATGTAAATAATAAGATTAAGAAAATTAAACTTTCTGACCCTTCTTCTTAGCAACACTTGCAAAGGGACGGCAAACACCAAGTAAGTGATTAAAGCGTAAAATGCAATGATGGCAATTGTGACTAATGCTATTGCCATAAAACCAGAGTAAACAAACAGATACAGACCAAAGATTAGACCAAATGACAAACTTGAAAACGCTAGAGTATAAACATAACTGTTTAACGCTTTTTGATTGAGGCTTAAATCAGCACCTCCGCTTGTTTCACATTTCCCTTTAAAATCGTAGTTTTATTTAGTCTTGAGAAAGTTTGTCAAAATCTCTTTCTTTCATTTCAGGTAAAGTTAGATTAATCCCTAACATATTTATTAATTCTTGTACATATCTTTTAATTGCAAGCATATCAAATGGAAAATCGAAATCAAATTCCTCTTTAACGCTTAGAATATCCATTGAATACGAACAATTATGCTTCATACCCAAAAGATCATCATTAAAGCTTAGTACATCTTTATATGATTGATCAGATAACTCAAAGTGAGTAACTAAATAAACACTAATATGGTTACCACCTTGAGAATCAAAATCCTCTAATCTTTCCTCAAGTACTAATAAAAATGCAGATCTCTCATCATCACTTAAGACCAATTGAAAAAATTCTAAGTTTCTTAGTTTCAATAACCGTTTAAATCTTGTGTGTTGTGCCCTCATAATCTAATTCTGCCTTTCCTGGTATAAATCGTTTTAGAAAGAGTATTACATGTATTTATATTCTTCTACCCAGTTGTGATATTTTTCATAAAGTGGACGTATTCGTTTGAAATCAAGAGCTATGACTTCACATCCTCGGTCATCATAGATAAAGAAAATAATGTCTTTTGTAATGTTCACAAAGAAAACATCAGGGTAATCAATTGAGTAACCCCCGAATCTCGGTTTCAATGGAAAATCTTCATTACTGGCTGCTTTAAGTAGTTCAGTTACATGTAAGTCTCGAGGTTTGCATAACAAGGAAAATTGTTGCATCTCGTATTCTTCAGCTTCATCTATCTCAAAGGGGTAGGAATATGTCTTTACTTGAATTTGATTTAAATAATTTTTACACTTTAGAAACGGTTGATACACCTTCAATTTTTTTATAAATTTGTCGTTGGTTTTGTGCTTATACATATTCGTCACAAGGAATATGTCATCGTTTTGTTCAAATAATTCATTGAAAATGGTTGAGATTTGCTCATATACAAACCGAAATCTCTTAAGATTCAATTCTTCATTCTCTTTGAGTTGGTAAATATTTTCCCCAAGACACAAATGGATTCCTATGCTCCATTGATTATAGATGCTAGGAATTAATTCGAGTCTTGGAAACCTTTCCTCCATATACCCCATTAAATTCATTCACACATTCTCACTTTCGGTTAATCGAATAGCAATTTTTTGAATCACTCGCTTTTTGCCTTCCTATAACAATTAAAAATTATGGAATAACAGGAGTGTTTCATTTAAATGTCAACATACTCTTTTTTGATAAAAGAATGATTTTATAGTGATTTTATTTTTGTACTCTAATTGCTTCATTCACATAATTGTTTTTTGAAATGATACGTCTCTGCTCTCCATCTTCCTGTTTTCATTGGTTTGCCTTGATTAGTTTTAACCGCCTTTATTTAGATTGGAAAACACTTCTGTAGAAGTCAATTTAATTTCATCAGCAAATGTAATCAACTTCTCTAAATCGTCTTTATCAAAGAACTCGGGGTCAGTATTCTTAAGAGTTTCATTTGCATTATTTAGCATTAAAAGTAATTGTTCAATTTCTTCAAATGGATTCAATTTATTTGGTTCAACTGGTGAAAAATCAGAGTTTGTTGGTTCCATATTTATCTCCTTATCAAGTTAAAAGTACGATTTTATGTAGACCTAAAAAACTTGTAATTCTTTCCTAACCTTATAACTTTAGTATACCATTTTTTCCCGAGTGATCGATATGGTTATGATCTTTTTGGAATAGTAACAATTCATGTAGCTCAATGTTTAGGTATGTACAGACTTTATCTAACAGCTCTCTTGGATACCGTTCCATTTCATCTCTGTATAGCTTCCTGACAGTCGGATACTCATGATCAATATCTCTGGATAGTTGCCTAATACTAATCCTTCTTTCGTCTAATATGAGCCTTAAATTTGATTTAATCAATCGTTCTCACCTCTGATTACTTTTGATCACTTAAAATGATCATTAAACTTATAATATTGGCCAAGGTTATCGTTCTCCTTGACCCTGTGGAACATTAAAAAGGATAGTCGTCCGGCTCTTCATGGTCAAATCCATAAGTGCCTTTTATTTTCACATCTCCGCATCCTGGATTTTTTGTAATCTCTAGAGAGTGATTTTTATATGGATCTCCCTCTACTCTGTCTGTTGCAGTAAAATCAAAGTGGTTTCCTGTGAATTCTTTTACACTCCTTGGGAAAACCCATCCACCCAGAGTTATTCTGTTGATTGTCATTGTTAGAGTACAACCTTCAGCATCAAAAACCGTAAACTTGTACCACAACCAAGTGGGATAGTAGTTCTCGTTATCATAATCAGCCATCGAAAACCCAGTAGATTCCTCTGTCATAGTAAAACTCACTTTCTTGTATTCAGTTGTAATCTTAGCAGTAGCACTGTTAACATAAAAACCTGAGATTAAGCCAAAGCAAATCAAAGTCAAAACGAATAACCTTTTCATTCCCTCTCCTCCCCTCACCTAATTATAGCATAATTTGGTAATTCGGAAAGGTAGTGATAACTGAGATTACTTTACGCTATTTTTGCCTTGTTTTGCATAAAAACTGAGTCCCAGACCCAAAAGATAAAAGCAAATGAAATGCTAAACAAGTAAATTTCGTATGACAATAGAATCCCTAAGGTGTTAATTGGATCAGTGATTAAAGCGAAGAATAACCATACTAAGAAGGAAAAGAATAAGTATATGAATAAATATTTCAGGCTAAACCTTTTTGGCTTACGATTTAAAAAATATTGAACAGGCGTTGCAAAGATTAAATAAAATATATAGAGAATGGCACTTATTAGAATGTATGGATAGTAACCATTATAATCGATGCAAAAAACATAAACAGCAGCAGCAGATAACGCAGACAAGACATGAACAAACATGATCCTAAAAACTTGCATGTTTTTTATAACCCCTTTCATGTTAAAAGCTTCTTCATCATTGTCTAGACGCCTCCTTAAAATCACTTTAAAATCCATGTTTTATTTGATCTCAGCTTCAATTTGCAAAAATCTCCTAATGGTTCAACACATATTACTTCGTACATACAGTCGTCATAAGTATTAAGAAGGACAGTTGTATCTTCTTTTATTTGACCTCTCTCTAACATGCTTTGTAATGAATTTATTAGCTGCTTTACGTTCATAGACATTAATTAATCTCCCCTTTCTACTGAATTTCTCTGTATATTTCTTAGCCTCTGAGACAATGCCTGTTGATACTTCTTCCCTTCATTAGTTGCTGAACAATCAATTAGGTTAAGCGTGTGGCCTCCTTTTTCAACAGTAGTCAATAATTGATCACCTACATCACGATTAACCCATTTTTTATGCCTTCTTTCTCCTAGGTATGAAAAACCAAAATTGTTTTGTGTATGTAAATTGACTATGCAACTGGATGAAAGACTTGCAATTGCAATTTTAGCAGCAAGGATTATTGATCTATTTTGTGTCCGCTCTAAACAACTAAAATATGTTTCTTTCACAATTCCTTTGTATCTAAATATCACGATAGCTAAACCAGTTTTTTCAGGCGCAGTTTGTAGCACTCTGATGAAAATATCAATTTCCTTAGACATAATATCCACCTTTTCTAGATTTTATATTATATCTAATTATCACATATTAAGACCAAAGCTCAATCAA